>NZ_JANBOB010000018.1:0-91305 GCF_035615195.1 Acinetobacter sp. IK31
GGTGCAGTTCAGGACGGGAGAGGGACACCCTCGGGTGTGCTGGTTAAATCTTTCACCAGTCTGCTAACCCTCTTTCGTTCTGCCACCATAATTCTTGATTAATGCTTTGGCAGAACTCCCAATATAAAGGAGTTGGCTATGCATTCTATTTTTATACCTCCAGACTAGTCTTTAGCGCGGTTTGATGACCTTTGGGTTTTCAAGCATTAGTTCGTCACGACCAAAAAATCATATCAACAATAAAACTTGAGATGCGCTGAGGCAGTCTTCCGAGGGCCTTTGCATGCCTTTTTTTGCTTAAAACAAGAGCCTAGGCAGTTTTATCTCATTGAGACACAACAAGAACTTATTTTTATAACGGTAAAACTATGCAACATTTAGATCTCCCATTTCGTGCTTTAAGCGTGCTTCATTCTGCAAGATATCTCTTTAATAATTATGGTTTTCACAAAGTCGGGGTAGACCGAATTATTGAAGCAGCAAAACTCCCCAAAGCTACCTTTTATAATTACTTTCACTCAAAAGAAAGACTCATTGAAATGAGCCTAACCTTTCAAAAAGATGGCTTAAAACAAGAGGTGCTTTCAATCATTTATATCCAGAAAGACTTAACCGTAATTGAAAAACTCCGCAAAATTTACTTCTTACATGCAGATTTAGAAGGCCTTTACCATTTGCCATTTAAAGCCATTTTTGAAATTGAAAAGCTTTACCCCAAGGCTTATCAAGTTGTGGTTGAGTACAGAAACTGGCTCATTAGCGAAATTTATAGGCTACTTTTAACAAAGAACTCAGAGGCCCCAAAAGAAGATGCGTACATGTTTTTATTTGTGATAGATGGGGCTATGGTTCAGCTTTTAGGTGAAAACAGTGTGGATGATAGAGATGTTTTATTGGAGTATTTCTTAAAGAATATCGCGGTAGATTAATAATATATTAACGTGCATGGTTATATGCAGTAAATGTGTAGTTATTCTTAATAAATTTCTTATTTAAACTATTTAAATTTATATAAATTATAATATTAAAATATAAGGAATGAGAGTAGCTCCTGTGTTTTAAATAGCAGGGGCCTTGCTTTTGTAGGGTTGTAACAATAAGTTAGACAGATTTAATCAGTAGAGCTATAATTCATGCTCTACTCGTTTTTTAATGATATTTTAATTCTTCTACAAAAGATCTAAAAATATTAAATTGATATATTAAGCGGCGGAACACACTTGAGTTTCCTCAAAGTTAATAAGCTTTTCTATATAAGACCATGTTTGTTCGGAATTAATTTTTGATTTATTTATTGTGCCATCAATAATGATGCCATCAATAATATTAAGGAAAAGACTGGTAAGTGTATGGGCATCTTTGATTTCTAATTCTACACATATTGAGAAAACCAATTTATAAATCCATTCTCGATATTTATTAACCTGATCTTTAATAGATGGGTACAATTGTAGAACTTCAATGGTGGCTTTTTTAAATAAACATCCATTGAAATCATCTGCATTAATCCAGTCAATATACCAGTTGAAAATGCTTTTAAGTCTAATTAACGGATTGTTAATATTATTAATTTTTTCTAATATTGAAGATTGGATTTCTAAATTTCTTTCATGAAGGCACTCTTCAATTAAGTTTTCTTTAGAAGAAAAGTACTTGTAAAAAGTCATTTTTGCAACATTGGACTCAGCAATAATCTTATCAACACCAACAGACGTATAGCTTTTCTGGTTAAAAAGGGATGTTGCTGTTGTTATAATATTTTCTCTTTTTGTCATCGGGTTCACCGTCGCGAATATTTTTGATTAACTTTGCTATTGTAAGTGTTAAAACTTAAATAAAACTTATTTTATAATATTTAAAAAACTATATTTATTCAATAGTTTGGTTAATCTTAAAAAATAATAATTTATATATTTGGTTGGCAATAATTTACTTTTTTAAATATTATTAATTAATCCATTGATTTGTTGAGTTAATAGACATAATATCAGGTTGTTAAGGATGGGTATATGGATTTTATTTTAGCAACTGAATGCAAATTGAAATAAAGGGAATCCCTAACTTAACTATAAGAAAAAACTTGTTAATGAGAATGATTATGTCAAAAAAATTTGAAGATTTTAATAATCCACGAGAAAAAGCATTGCAGGGGATGAGAAATAGTATTCCTGCAAAACAATGGGATGAAAATTTAAAGTTTCTCAAGCAGTTAAGAAATAAAATTGCTGAATTACCAGTTTGTAAACATCCTGCAATTGAAATATTAAATCATGGATATCTAGATAAGAGCACTTTAACTCATATTCATTTAGAATATCGTCATGCAATTGTACAGATTTTTACTGATGCTTTATTACAAGCGCAGTTTCAAACAAAACAACTGGAACCAAAACTCCATTCTGGAGCTAAAATGTTTCCACGGGTATTATTAAGTTTAAATGTACTTGATGAATTCGGTTTTAGACCGGGATTAGGTAAAGATGATTACTATTTGGGGAATCCTGAATATGCTCATTATCCATTGTATGAAGATTTACTTAATGATTATGGTTTGACAGAGGCTGATCGCCGTAACTATAAACCATCAAAAGCCGCAGATCAGGTTCGTTCATTTTTAGAATCTTCTTATGATAGTTATATCAATGTAGTTGCATTGTTAGCAGTTGCCGAAGAAGAGGTTATTCTTTTTAGTCCCCCATTACGTGAAGCGACTAAATTCGTAAATATCGATGTTGAAGGTGGTGGATATTACCATGTGCATGGTGTATCTACTGATGAAACGTCTGAAGCCGCTGATGATGACCATCAGGATGATCTTTGGTTTACGTTAGCGCAAGCAATTACAAAAGATGATTATGAAGGCTTAACTAAACTATGTATTGATTATTGTGCTTTATGGAATGAGTTCTGGGATGTACAAATTGCCGATGTCCACTTTATTGAAGAAAAGAAACTAGCTTAAGATATTCTGCTAAATCCTAAGTAAGCCCATTCACTATCGAATGGGCTTTTTTGATTATAAAATCTCTAATGAACAAAATTGTATTCTCAAAAAATGTTCAAAAATCTTATGAGTGACTGATGGCATATCAACAATCATTAAACAGTTCTATAAATCTGCTACAATTACGCCAATTTTTATTTTGATCGACTTTAGATCTTTGGCACTGCAATCTCCGCAGTAGGTGTATTTCATGAGTTTTAAAGATGAGTTAGCGGCACAGGTTGCTCAACGCCGCACATTTGCCATCATTTCCCACCCCGATGCCGGTAAAACCACCATGACAGAAAAATTACTGTTGTGGGGTAAAGCAATTCAGGTTGCAGGGATGGTAAAAAGCCGTAAATCTGATCGCGCAGCTACATCTGACTGGATGGAAATGGAAAAAGAGCGTGGAATTTCCATTACCACGTCTGTGATGCAGTTTCCTTATAAAGGTCACACCATTAACTTACTCGATACACCGGGGCATGAAGATTTCTCGGAAGATACTTATCGTACCCTTACCGCAGTTGACTCAGCGTTAATGGTGATTGATGGTGCAAAAGGTGTCGAAGAACGTACCATCAAATTGATGGAAGTGTGTCGTATGCGTGACACGCCTATCATTTCATTCGTAAACAAGATGGACCGTGAGATTCGTGAGCCACTTGAGTTACTTGATGAAATTGAAAATGTCCTCAATATCCGCTGTGTACCTATTACATGGCCATTAGGAATGGGCCGTGATTTTGCTGGTGTATACAACATTATTGAAAATAAATTGTATGTGTACAAAGCAGGTTTTGGTTCAACCATTACAGATATTGAAGTACGTGATGGCTATGATCATGCTGATATTCGTGAAAAAGTAGGTGATTTGGCTTGGGCATCTTTTGAAGAATCGCTTGAGCTCGTACAAATGGCGAATGAACCATTAGACCGCGACTTATTTTTACAAGGTAAACAAACTCCGGTTCTATTTGGTACGGCATTAGGCAACTTTGGTGTTGACCATGTCCTAGATGCTTTCATGGGCTGGGCACCTGAACCTAAAGCGCACCCTACACAAGAGCGTGTAGTTGATGCGAAAGAAGAAGGTTTTTCTGGTTTTGTATTTAAAATTCAAGCCAACATGGATCCGAAACACCGTGACCGTATTGCCTTCATGCGTATTTGCTCTGGTAAATATGAAAAAGGTTTAAAGATGAACCACGTGCGTCTTGGTAAAGATGTCCGCATTAGTGATGCTTTGACATTCCTTGCTGGTGAGCGTGAACATTTAGAAGAAGCATGGCCGGGCGATATTATTGGTTTACATAACCATGGCACGATTCAAATTGGTGATACTTTCACAAGTGGTGAAAATCTGCACTTCACAGGTATTCCTCACTTTGCGCCAGAGATGTTCCGTCGTGTGCGTTTAAGAGATCCATTAAAGTCAAAACAATTGCAAAAAGGTTTGAAAGAGTTGTCTGAAGAAGGGGCGACTCAGGTATTTATGCCGCAAATCAGCAATGACTTGATTGTTGGGGCGGTAGGTGTGCTCCAGTTTGACGTGGTTGCTTATCGTTTGAAAGAAGAATATAAGGTTGACTGTGTTTATGAGCCTGTAAGCGTTAATACAGTTCGCTGGATTCACTGTGATGACGAAAAAATTCTGAATGAATTTAAGAAGAAAGCACATGACCAACTTTCTATCGATGGCGGCGGACACTTAACGTATCTTGCTCCAAGCCGAGTGAACTTGCAGATTATGCAAGAGCGTTGGCCTGATATTCAGTTCCGTAACACACGTGAACACTGATCATTTTAATGTGACAAACAGCTTCGAATAGAAGCTGTTTTGTTTTGAAAAATAAAAAAGGATGATGAAATGAACTTGAGTAAAAAGACAATTATTGCGCTGGTGGTTGCAGTCATAACATTAATTTCTGCTGTTTCTATTTTTGTCTGGAAAAGCTCTCAGTCTTCATCATCTTCTCAAACGAAACTAGCGGGCGCCCAAACTCAAAATATTGAAAAAGCTGAGGTACTGCCATTTCTCAACTTACAACAAGTAAAAGCCGATTATGCTTTGCCATTTTGTGAGAAGAAAAATTGTATTGATGTTGATATTCAAACGATAAAGACTCAAGACGCATGGTTAAATGAATGGATCGCCAAAAGTCAGGCTAAAGTGATTCAAGATCAAATTGATTTGAAAAAAGACTTAAGCTTGCAGCAGGCGATTAATGCCTATGTAAAAAAGTCTGATGAGTGGCAAGATAAATATTCAAAGAATCGGGCTTATGAATTGCATCTTCATACACGTATTGCTTCGCAGCGTAATCAATATGTTTTATTGCAATTGGGGCTTGATACCAAGCAAGAAGAGCTGACGATTAAAGATCGTTATTACTTTTTCGTGGCCGACCGAAAATTGCATAAAAGTTTAAGTTTGTTAGATGTTTTAAAAAAAGATCAGCAAACAGCTATGCATCAAATGGTGCAGGTAGCCTATCAAGACTGGTTAAAAAAGCAGACTGTTGAAATAAAAAAAGAAGCACCAAAAACTTTATATTGGGGACAAGCGGATTGGTTCTTTGATGGTGAGGGCATTGGACTTCATTATCAGGCAAATCAAATTACTAAAGAGGCACCACAACTCGATATTTATTTATCTACAGAACAAACAAAAAAAATATTACAACCCAAGGTTTATGAACAAATGTTTTAAGATGGTAGCAGAATTTGCAACCTCTATTTATATGCGCTAATTTCTTAGAAAAGGCACTGCGTAATCTCCTTAGAATAAAAGGCAAAATATGATGTTATCTTCTAAAGCTTCACTGCGATTAACTTTGCTTGCATCGGCTATATTTTTGGTGGCATGCCAACCTAAAGCCGATCCTAAGGATTCTCAAGAGCAACAGAAACCAGCAGTTGAGGAACAAAAGCCAGTAGAGCTGACTTTGAAGGGCGAAACAGTTCCGAGTAAGGTTGCTTTACCTGATTGTGATGGTAAAACTTGCCCCGAATTTACAGTTGAGCGTTTACAGAGTAATTTCCCATTTATTGATAAAATTGTAGATCAGCAAATCTTAAAGACTCTAGATCAAATTTTAGAGATTGCTGAACCTGATGCTAAAGAGAAGCAAGCTGATCAAAAAATAGAAGCTTCGGTGGCCGCAGGTGCAGAGCAAAAAAATAGCTTTGATGCCCAAGTTCAACGTTATGCAAACTCATTTATTGGTCTGGACAATGAATTAAAAGCTTTAAGTAGTAGTCATCAAATTAATCTTTTAGTTAAACTTAAGATTTTGCAGGCTCAAGGTAAAGTGGTCACTGTTGTACTTAATAGCAGTAGCTATTTAGGTGGTGCTCATGGTTCTGCTGCACAGCATTATTATAATTTTGATTTAAAAGAACAAAAGCAGATCAAGCTTGAAGACTTGTTACGTCCACAGCAAAAGGCAGCGTTAGAGAAGTTGGCGCATGAAGCCTTTAAGACTTGGGTAACAGACTCTAAACTGGCTGATAATGTCGGGGATTATGAACAAGCTTGGCCATTTAAATTATCTGATAATTTCTTACTGGGTGAGCAAGGTTTAATCCTTCAATATGGTGAATATGAAATTGGACCCTATGTGGTTGGGCTACCTCGATTAGTTATTCCATATGATCAATTACAGGAAGTCTTGAAAAAAGAATATTTGCCGCAGCCTAAAGTGCAACCTGCTTCAGCACCTGTTGCAAAAAGTGGAAGCTAATGCATCTGTTTGATACGCATACGCATTTTGATGTTGCCGATTTTGATGAAGATCGGCAACAATTGGCGCTTAACGCCAAAAAAGTTGGAGTGGATGCACTGGTTTTAATTGGTTTTGTGCAGTCACGTTTTGATGAATTGCTAAAAACGCATTATCAGTTAAAGAGCTGGGAAAATGTACCGACTTCATATTTAGCTCCAGGTTTACACCCATTTTATATTGAGCAACATCAGCCAGAACATCTTTCTCATCTTGAGCAAATTTTGCAGCAACAAGACTGTGTAGCTGTGGGTGAAATCGGTTTAGATACTTTTTTAAAAGAGCATAAGCATCCAGATGTATATGCGAAGCAAAAAGAATATTTCGCCCAGCAGCTTGAACTGGCAACTCAATATCGGAAGCCAGTATTACTTCATATTCGAAAAGCACATGGCGATGTACTCGCAATATTAAAAGCTCAAAAATTTAAACTGGGTGGAATTGCCCATGCTTTTAGTGGGGGAATAGAAGAAGCAAAGGGGCTCATTAAGCTCGGATTTAAAATTGGTGTGACAGGGCAAATTACCAACCCGAATGCGAAAAAGCTTCATACGGTTGTGCAGGCTATAGGTGTAGAGCACTTGGTGATTGAAACGGATTGTCCCGATATGACCCCACTTTGTTGTCAAACATCAACAGAACAACGTACCCGTAATACTCCAGTTAATTTGCCTTATGTTTTGCAAAGTTTGGCAGAAAACTTAAACATATCAGAGCCAGATTTGGCCGTACAGCTTTGGGAAAACTCGCTCTCGGCATTGAAATTATCGTAATAAAAATCAAAGATTAGAAATATTAACTAAAACAAAACACAGCGATTAAAAAAGAAGCTTAAAGTAAGAAAACAACATGTAAAAACGTGAAAAATAACATTGCCAGATATGGGAGGATAACCCGATGGCTAAGTATAGCAATATAAATAGTTTTAATGCTTTACAGACGCTAACAGTAGGTTCCAGCAATTATCAGATTTTTAGCTTAGCCCAAGCAGAGAAAACGCTAGGGGACATTGCCAAACTACCGAAATCTTTAAAAGTATTATTGGAAAACTTATTACGGTTTGAAGACCAGCATAGTGTTAAAACAGAACACATCCATGCTTTAGCAGAATGGTTAAAAAATCGAAGCTCAGATCAGGAAATTCAATATCGGCCCGCGCGAGTTTTAATGCAAGATTTTACGGGTGTTCCTGCTGTTGTTGATTTAGCGGCAATGCGTGCGGCTATGGCTCAAGCGGGGGGCGACCCTGAAAAAATTAATCCGTTATCTCCTGTTGATTTAGTCATTGACCATTCGGTGATGGTTGACCATTTTGCCGATGACCATGCTTTTGCCGATAACGTACAGATTGAAATGCAACGAAATGGTGAGCGATATCAGTTCTTACGTTGGGGACAGTCCGCATTTAATAACTTTAGTGTCGTGCCGCCAGGTACGGGTATTTGCCATCAGGTCAATTTAGAGTATTTGGCTCAGGCGGTATGGTTAGGGGAAGATGACGGTAAAACCTTTGCATTTCCTGACACTTTGGTAGGGACAGATTCGCATACCACCATGATTAATGGTCTTGGGGTTTTAGGTTGGGGTGTAGGGGGTATTGAGGCTGAGGCAGCTATGTTGGGCCAACCTATCTCGATGCTTATTCCTGAAGTCATCGGTTTTAAACTCACAGGAAAATTACCAGAAGGTATTACGGCAACTGACTTGGTGCTTACCATTACTCAAATGCTTCGCCAAAAAGGTGTGGTGGGTAAATTTGTAGAGTTTTATGGGGATGGTCTGGCAGATTTGCCACTGGCTGACCGCGCAACTATTGCCAATATGGCACCGGAATATGGTGCGACTTGTGGTTTCTTCCCGATTGATGAAGTGACATTGGGTTATCTAAGACTAACTGGCCGTCAAAGTGACCGTATTGAATTGGTTGAGGCTTATAGCAAAGCACAAGGTTTATGGCGAAACGCGGGTGATGAACCTGTGTTTACAGATACTCTAAGTTTAGACATGACCACGGTGCAAGCAAGTTTGGCAGGCCCGAAACGCCCGCAAGATCGTGTGCTTTTATCAGAAGTGCCTAAAACCTTTAATGCACTCATGGAGCTAACTTTAAAACCAGCAAAAGAAGCTAAAGAGCGTTTAGAAAATGAAGGCGGGGGCGGTACCGCGGTAGAAGCGAAAAAAGCAAATATTCAACATGAAAGTCCATCTTGCGTGATTGAAGGGGAAACCTATCCACTCAATCATGGGGATGTTGTTATTTCTGCGATTACCTCTTGTACCAATACCTCTAACCCAAGCGTGATGTTAGCGGCAGGCTTGCTTGCTAAAAAAGCTATTGAAAAAGGCTTACAACGAAAACCATGGGTGAAAAGCTCTCTCGCACCCGGTTCTAAGGTCGTTACCGATTATTTACTGGCTGCTGGGCTTACGCCTTATTTAGATGAGTTGGGTTATAACTTGGTGGGATATGGTTGTACCACTTGTATTGGTAACTCAGGTCCACTACCTGAACCAGTTGAAGAAGCAATTCAATGCCATGATTTAAATGTTGCATCTGTACTTTCTGGTAACCGTAACTTTGAAGGACGCGTACATCCGTTAGTTAAAACAAATTGGCTTGCTTCACCCCCTCTTGTAGTGGCTTATGGCTTGGTTGGTAATATTCGTACTGATTTGACCACACAACCTCTTGGGCTCGGCAAAGATGGACAACCTGTCTATTTAAAAGATATTTGGCCAAGTCAGGCAGAAATTGATGAAGCCTTGCAGAAAGTAAATACAGATATGTTCCACAAAGAATATGCCGCTGTGTTTGATGGTGATGCAACATGGCAAGCGATTCAAATCCCACAAAGCAAAACTTATGAGTGGGCTGATGACTCAACTTATATTCGTCATCCTCCGTTCTTTGAAGGTATTGGTGAACCCCCAAAACCAATTAAAAATATTGAACAGGCAAATATTTTGGCAGTGTTGGGAGATTCAGTAACGACAGACCATATTTCCCCAGCCGGTAATATCAAAAAAGACAGCCCAGCAGGTCGATATTTACAAGAGCAGGGCGTTGAGCCAAAAGACTTTAACTCTTATGGTTCTCGACGTGGTAACCATGAAGTTATGATGCGCGGGACTTTTGCCAATATTCGTATTAAAAACGAAATGCTGGGCGGTGAAGAAGGGGGTAATACTATCTATATTCCAAGTGGTGAAAAGCTTGCCATTTATGATGCAGCGATGCGTTATCAAGAACAAAATACACCACTTGTGATTATTGCCGGTAAAGAATATGGAACAGGATCTTCACGAGACTGGGCTGCTAAGGGAACAAATTTATTAGGCGTGAAAGCAGTGATTGCCGAGAGCTTTGAGCGTATTCACCGTTCAAACTTGGTGGGTATGGGAGTGTTGCCCTTACAGTTCGTTGATGGTCAAACTAGACAATCTCTGAACTTGACTGGTCATGAGGTGATATCAATCCGTGGTTTATCGGATGGAATTGAACCTCATCAAATTCTTGAAGTTGATGTAAAAGGACCGGATGGAGTCGCTAGCCATTTTAATGTGTTATGTCGAATTGATACGTTAAACGAGGTTGAGTATTTTAAGGCTGGTGGTATTTTGCATTATGTACTTCGAAATTTGATTGCTGGTTAATGTTGTCTTGAGATTAATACCAATCAATATTTTTATTGGTTGGTATTGAAAGAAGTATCATGGCGGAGTCTTACCGTAAAATATTCTAATGGTAGTAGCTCATAACCCTACTTTTGTTTCGGCAAAAGTAGGCAAAACCATTGCCATTCACAGAACCTGTTCAATACGGATTAACATCTTATGTTTCGCAAAAACAGTATTTTGTTGATGCTCGACAGGCTGTGAATAGCTTTTGCACCAATCGAATAGCTATGTAGTACCATGTAGCAATTTTGTTTTGAAAAGCAGTAAAATACACTCCGTGTTTTATATCCCCCCCCAAGAGTAACAATGACCGATCTCCAACAAGATGAATATGAACGTCGTTTTGCAGGTGTAGCCAAAGTTTATGGTGATTCATCGTTCCAGCACTATGAAAAAAGTCATGTGATGGTGATTGGTATTGGTGGTGTGGGCAGTTGGGCTGTAGAGGCTTTGGCTCGTACCGGAATTGGTGAAATCACATTAGTGGATATGGATGTTGTCGCGGCATCGAATGTAAATCGTCAGTTACCCGCAATGACATCAACGCTGGGCTGTGAAAAAGTTGAGATTATGGCGGAGCGTTGTCGCCAGATTAACCCGCGTATTAAAGTAAATATTATTGATGACTTCTTAACGCCTGAGAATGTTGTAGAGCTTTTAAATCCCGTACCGGACATTGTTCTAGACTGTATTGATGACGTTAAAGCGAAATTGGCTTTAATGCTGCATTGCCGTTTTAACAAAATTCCTTTGATTGTATCTGGTGGGGCGGGTGGTAAGCTTGATCCTCTTAAAATTCGAGTGGCTGATTTATCAAAAACAGAACAAGACCCAATGTTGGCAAAGCTACGTAGCCAGCTTCGCGCTCGAGGCATCTGTAAAAAGCCAAAAGAGAAATTTGGAATTACTTGTGTTTACTCAATCGACAATCCATTTTCTAGTGCAGATGTTTGCCCATCGGCTGGGTTGCGCTGTGGTGGTTATGGTTCCGCAGTAGTGGTGACTTCAAGTTTTGCCATGATTGCTGTAGCTGAAGTTTTAAAGAAACTCGATTTAAAGAAAGCTTAATTTAAATACAAAAAAGGCATGCTTTTATGTTTGGGCATGTCTTTTTCTTTTTTAATCATATAACTCTATTGTGTCGTGTTTAGGCTGTGTTGGAAGCTGCTGATCATAAAATTTAAAGCACCATAAAATTAAAATAATGACAGTGAATATGGCGAAAATTTTTAAATACTTCATGAATAATTCAACAAGTGAAGGGCTTTGATAAAAGTCTAGCGAAGCAAATCTATCTAATCTAATATAGAAAATAGACTTAATGATCTAATTTTGAGATGGAAATGCTCACTTTAAAACAATTTCAATATTTCATAAAAATTGTTGAAGAAGGCGGTTTTACAGCTGCTTCAGAAAAACTCTTTATTGCTCAGTCAGCTTTAAGTCGACAAATTAAGCTATTAGAAGAAGAGATTGAGTTTCAGTTGTTTAATCGTACTGACAAGAAAGTAAAACTTACAGCAGCTGGTGAAGTCTTTTATAAGAAAATAAAAGATAACCTACACTACTTAAATGAAATTATTGATCTTTCTAAAGGTGTTTCGGAAGGGAGAAACCGCCAGATTAAGATTGCTCACTCGAGCAGTATTGTTATGGATGATAAAAAGGTTCAGATATTAAAAGAAGTGAGCTTAACCCAAGAGATCAATTTTGAGATAAACACCTTGTCATCAGAGCATCAAATTTTAGCTTTAATGAATGGTGAAATTGATATTGGTTTGATCAGGCCTCCGGTTCGGCACACATTAGATGAGATTAATGTTCTTAAGTTATATGAAGAACCCTTAATGGTGGCTGTGCATATTGATCATGCTAAGTTTGCAAATAAACAAGAGATTCAAGTTAAAGACTTAAAAGATGAATATTTCGTTTCTACACCACATTCTAAAAGAGGTGGTTTAAGCTATTTTGTTTCAAATCTATGTTTAGCTGCTGGGTTTACACCTCTGAAGGCTGCGATTCAGTCACGCAAAATTTCACAATTACAGCTTGTGGCTGCAAATTTAGGGGTAAGTATTGTTCCTGAAGAGTTTGAGCAGATTTTACCTGCCAATGTAAAATTGTTATCGTTGGCAGATCATCTATTATTTTCAGAGGTGGTTTTAGTCTATAGAAAAGAGAACGATGAAATTATTCAGCATTGTGTCGAACTCATTCATCAAACGTTTCAATCTTGGAAAATTGACTAGGCAGCTAACCTATAATAAGTGTAAGTAACGCTGTCATCTTTATAGACATCATAACTATTTTGTTTGAAGTCAGAGACCCATTCACTACCTGTATATCCAGCAATATGTCCATATACGTGGTTACGAGTTCTGTGGATGATATAGATGTCACCTTCTTGTGGTTCATCAAATGATGGATTTATCTGTTTGTAGCCAATCTTTTTGAGAGTATCTCCCCAGTCCGAAGCTGCAATGGGGTGATTCCTAATATCTGCACCAGCAGATTCGAGAGCAAGGCGAATACTACGTGCACAACGGGCTTTGCTACGTCTTGAAGTAATACTTTCTAATTTAGCTACAAATTTATCAACATCTATTGCTGGAGTATCTGAAGTTTCAGTTTGATGATTATTGGGCTTCATGGTGAAAGGATAAGGGAGGCTTGGGGTGCTGTGGGATACAACAATGGCTGCCTGATTTGAGTCCTGATACATATAATTATCAGCTACTTGTCCGTCATAAATAATCATCGTGAAATCTCTACCGTACTATCTATATCCATATTTAAAAAATCACCACCTACCTGTGGCGTTCAGAGATACTAATAGGCGTACCTTAAAAGTTTTGTTTGTGTTATGTAATAACGTATCTTTTTCCCAAATATTATTGCTTAGAGGTAAGAAGATATTCGTTAAAATGAAACATAAAAAAAACTCAACTTAAGTTGTTGATATTATTATTTAAAAATAATTAATCAGAGCTTAAATTTGAATAATTTAATTCAGTCATTGCGAATATACTCAAAATCTAAGTCCCTGATTTAAAATGCCACATTTACTTACAATTTAAGAAGCCATCACATGCTTAAGCCTGATGTTCTTTTAAATATTCCTCAGTACGAATTAAAGCTGATTGCATGTTGCAAATAGCCTGTTCTACATCAGCTAAAGTTTTTGCATTTCCGCCACTTAGCGCCTGACGCCATTTACGCGCACCTGGTAAATTTTGGAATAAGCCTAAAATATGACGTGTAATGATGGAGAGTGGAGCACCTTCAGCCATACGCTGTTCAATATAAGGTAGCATTTGTTCCATAATTTCGAATCTATCTGGAGCCTCCAAATTCCAAAGCTGACCCATTTCCGCGAGTAAGTACGGATTATGATAGGCTTCACGGCCAATCATGACGCCATCCACATGCTGTAAATGTGTTTGAGTTTCAGCAAACGTTTTAATCCCGCCGTTAATTTCAATAGTGAGGTGTGGGCGCTCTTGCTTTAAACGGTAAACATCTTCGTAGCGTAAAGGTGGAACTTCACGGTTTTCTTTTGGTGACAGGCCTTTCAAAATAGCAATGCGAGCATGCACTACAAAATGAGTGCAACCTGTTGCAGCAACTGTATCTACAAAATGAAGCATCTCTTCATAAGAGTGCATGTCATCAATCCCGATACGGTGTTTTACCGTTACCGGAATGTTTACAGCTTTTTGCATAGTGTGAATGCATTCAGCAACCAAATCTGGTTCTGCCATTAAGCAAGCACCAATTTTATTGTTCTGTACACGGTCGCTAGGGCAGCCTACATTGAGGTTGACTTCATCGTAACCCCAGTCTTCGGCCATTTTTGTGCAGGTCGCAAGCTCTTGCGGATTTGAACCGCCCAACTGTAATACGATAGGGTGTTCTTGAGCGCTATAGTCTAGATGACGTTTTGCATCACCAAAAAGAATGGCGCCTGTAGTGACCATTTCTGTATATAGCACAGCGTTTGGGTTAAACAAGCGCGCAAAGAATCGATAATCCTTTGTTGTCCAATCCATCATTGGAGCGACACTGATTCTTGGAGATTTAATAGTTTCAATGGTTTTGTTAAGAGTCATTAAAAATCATACCTTTAATCAGTGTTTTGTAACTTGTTTGAATCTGTGGGAACTCATGTTTAGCTGCGTTAATCTGTTTGCGTTCACACCATAATGGAAAAAATAGTTTAGGGGGTCAATTACTGCCAGAAAAAGTGTAGATGGAAGTGTTAGTTACCGAGCTACTATCCGGATCAACAAAAAAGGTTATCCAGCTTACTCTGAAAGCAAAACATTTCATTCAAAAAAGTGGCAGAAAACTGTCTTAAAAAAGAGAAGTTGAGATCCAAGAAAATCCAGAAATTTTACTTGGCAAAGAACAACTGATTGATCTAGCTTTGTCAGATGCCACAGATAAATACTTGGATGAAGTTGGGAGCGAGTACAGCAGGACGAAACGCTATTCTCTACTCTTAATTAAGAAGTTGCCAATCGCGCGCAATATTATCACAAAAATACATTCAATACATTTGGCTGAGCATGTGGCTCTAAGACGGAGAGGCGTGCCGAATCTTGGCTTAGAACCAATTGCAAGTACACAGCAGTATGAGCTTTTACATATTAGAGGTGTTCTATCTCATGCATCTGTTATGTGGGGCATGGAAGAAGCAGAGTTAACACATTTATGGCGGCAAGATTATGATTCTTACAACTCTTCATGGAAAGTCTATGATTTGAAAAATCTGAGTAGTTCTAAAGGTAATCACAAGTCTTTTTATGTTTTGGAGCCACGTAAAAACAATAATTGAGCATATTTATTAGATAATGAAGTGCGAAGTTGTATGCTGCGATTAGGGTATGATAAATAGCTCTTATTGCCTCTGAACCTAAAAAGCATAGGAAAAGAGTTTCGTGAAGCATGTAAAATACTGGGAATTGAAGATTTACATTTTCATGATTTAAGACATGAAGGCTGTAGGAGACTTGTAGAACAAAGTTTTACGATACCTGAAATTCAGAAAGTAAGTTTGCATGATTCATGGGGGAGTTTGGAGCGATATGTATCTGTTAAGCGAAGAAAGGAGACGCTTAGCCTTGATAATTTGCTAGAGTTCCTTTCATAAAGGCTTCAACTCTTATCGCTTGATAACGTTGTTTAAGGATAAATGCTAAGTCAATAATATCAACTAAATATGGTAATTTTTGGCTTTCATCAAGTTTATAACATACAAAGGGGAACTCCATTTTTCTAGCCTTTTCAAGCAATTTAGCTTTACTTAGGTGAGGATAGTAAATTTCACCCACTTTCTTTAATGTTGGTATTGATGTTCTAAACTGCATGAAAACATAGTCTGATATCTTAAGAACTGGATTCATGTTTTTTCCTTTTATTTTAAAGTCTTAAATTAAATTCGTGGTCCTGAAAATGACTATAAGACATGTGGCAATATTAAATTCTAGCTCAACATAAGCAATGTGGTAAAAAGAGCGATTTTTAAATAGACATGCCTAGATTGAATCAAATTCAGCAAGGGTTGCAGGAGAGTGTTAGGGCTTTGAATTGAATAAAGGGCGTCGATTGATGCCCTTTATTACTGATTTAATTTTTAATAGTAAATTAGCTGGGAGAATAATAGCTCTATTTCTTAGAGTTTCAAGTATTTGGATTTTTGAGTCCTCTCCTTGAGAAAATCGAAAAATAGTTTTTACCCAATTTCAGTAGGCAAGTTAATAGCAAAAATTTTTTAGAATTAAGTCAGGTAATGTACACGCTCGAATTGCTATATTCAGTAAGTTTACTAAATTAGACTGACCCTATACCCGAGTTATATCTTAAATTTGGCTAGTATAGGAGAAATTCAATTTCTTCATGTTTGTGCAATAAAATTTGGTATTAAAATAGTTAAAGTGAGAATGTATTGAGCATGAATTTTTCTTGGCTTGAGGCCTGAGGTTTAGATAAACCAAAAGTTTTATAGCGTAATAAAATCATCTCTGCCCAATTGCGATGTGTCGCTGGTTCTAACATGGAACCGTGGCTTTTAAATACACTTTTCGCATCTTGCGATAAAATTTGCTGTGCTTCATGAAATTCTTCGCTATTGATTTGCAAGGCGCGATGAATATATTCAATTTGTGAGGGATGAATGGCCGTTTTGGTATAAATGCCGTTATTCATATCTTGGCATAATTCATCCATCAGCAATTGCGTGCGGTCAATATGTTCACATACGGGTGAACTGAGTTGAAAGCCCGCTGGAATAAATAAGCCTGCCAATTGTGCAATTAACATGCCCACTGGAGTTTGGTAAATCGTACTGTTTTTAGGGCGACGTAAATGTAAACAGGACAACAGGTCATTACCGCCAATTCTTAGACATAGGGTTTTATGAAAGTCATATTTGAGTGCTTGATTAAGCTCCATATTATGGCCCATATCAAAAATTTCTTTGGTTTCAAGCGTCGGCATCAGGTTGATATTGGGTGGCAAAATGTCCATCCACTGCTTTAAATCGTGCAGCGTAAACTTGGGTAAAATCATGCCACTATAGGTGTGATTTAAGTCCCAATCGACAATATGTTTCGCCATTTCAATATTTCTAGGGCGAATAAATATCGCAGGCGCCTTTAAGTTTGGCTGCTCTAAACGTTTTTGTAATAAATGCTTTAAATTGACCATGGCTGTTTGCACGTCTTTTTCCAACACGGCATCTTCTAAACAGACCGCAATCGATTTTAGTATTGGAAATTTAATGCCTTCAGTCACTTCCCATAATTGCTCATGGGTTGCAGGAATGTACATAGTTGCACCCAGCTCAATCGCATGTTGCAGTTGTTTCATTTATTTTTCTCGACTTTTTTTATCAGAGTCACTGCATGATATGGGCCTAACTTGGCACCTAAAATATCTACGGCAATATTCCGTTCTTTGGCAAAATGCAGCAGTAATTGTATATGTGGATTGGATGGATCACGGATTAATATTTTTTCAGGAACGCGTCTTAATACGGCACGCGTGGCTTCTGCAATACTAGGCTTAATATGATTAATATTTTTAACTGTATAGGTCTCAAAGATCCAGTCAATGGTATCTAAACAAATTTTTTGTTGTTTGAGTCGAATGTGATTATTCCAATTTGCCAAATCGCTATGCGGATGCTGTTGAATAAGATTTAATATTTTGTCGATAAACTCGACTGAAATATCATACTGAGCCAGATGTTGATAGATTAAACAGCTATGCCAATTCTTCGGATCGTAGCAATTTTTCTTTGCCAGATCGAAATCAATCGTATCTTTTAAAATAGTCCGTGAGGTTAAGCCTGAGATCACGGAACCTAGCATACCAAACGGAATCAGCCAATCTTCACAACTGGCACTTAACCACGAATAACCACCTAAATCGGCTAAGGTCACAAGGCGAGGAACCTCCCACCCTGCATCAAATAATGCGGGATAATCTGCCAAATTTTGGGTCAATTCTCGACAAATTGCACCCTTACCCGTCCAGCCATCGACAAAAACAATATTTTCCGCGCCGTGTTGTTCGATAATCGCCTGCAATGCTGCAAAATCAATACCGCGATCACGGATAATACTAATCCCGTAATGCTCACAATCCTGATGCTTGTGAATATAGTGTTTAAGGAGTACACCTAAAGGGACGCCAGCGCGAACCAAGCTGACTAAAATAATCGGTTGCTTGGGAAATCGAACCATCAGTGAGTTGCCAATCTTCTGCACATCACTTGCCAGACGTTCAGCACCTTGCTCAAAAGCGTATTCAAAATGTCGCATTTGCTCATCTGAAGGTGGATGTTCAACACTAATCATTTGTGAATAGTGTTTTTTCCCAGATTGAATCAGATACTCTTTTTCAGCTACGGGTGTGGGGTCTATTTCATCAATATTGAGCAAGAAGGTCACATCTTCAGGTCGATAAGAGCCATGGAACCCCAGTGTTTGAAGACTAGATGCTAACGCATGGTTTTTATACATGTCCTAAATATCCTTTTGCCTGATGATCTTGTGCTAGATTTTGTACTAAAAATTTATCCAACTGACTATTTTTAGGCATACCAAACCAATCACAGCAGCCTAAAAAGCCTGCATCAGACAAACTGTCGCCCCAACCTAAAATGGCACGTTCACGATTTGGGTCATATTTATTGATAAAAAACTCAACTGCTTTTTGTTTAGACACAAATTTGGGAAGAATGGCTAAATTATTGCCATTGATATGGATATAGCAGTGTTCAAGTACTTCAGCAGGTAAGTGTTCAATCATTTGGTGCAGAAATAAAGGCACAGGATCATTTTGCTTGGCAACAGTATAAATTTTCCCACCATTTTCTTGCATCGTCCAAGTGCGAATTGAACCAAATGGTTTGGCATAATCGAGCAATAGCGCTGGTAACTTAGTCAGTAACTCATCCAGTTCAGCTGCCGCCTTATGCTGGATTTCAAGCCATTCCTGATCAAGCTGTTGATCTGCCGCTAAAATAGTTCCACCATGTGAACATACCGCACCATGCAGAAAAGGAAGATGTACCCGCTGCAAGCCTGCAACTGAGCGTGCAGTCACAGGAATAACATCAGCAGATGCCAACAACCAATTCACAAAAATTTGCTGTTTGGGAAGCATATAAGACAGAGGCTCACCAAATTGATCTAGCGTTGCAATTTTATGTAATGGTGTCGGAGGACTTTTACGATTTGTTTGAAACAGCGTGTCATCTAAGTCAACAAAAATTAACGGCTTAGGATTCATAACTAATAATTTCCAGATTTTTTATTTGTTCAAACAGGACAGGATCGACGCTATCTTGAGCTGTTTCAATGACCAATAAAACTCGATCAAACTGTTGATGTTTAACGTTATAGGCATAGTTATTAATATTTAGTCCATAATTATCTTTAAATGCACAAATACTTTCAACGGCATGACCTTGCTTGATGGGAGAGCGTGTGGTTGAGCTGTAATAAACTTCAGCCCCTTGCTGCTCTAATTGCTCGGCAATTAGAAATGGAATCCAACTAAATTCACCCGAACCTAAGACCAAGATTTTTTCATGGGGCAAAGGTGGTTGAATATTTTTCCAAGCGCTACAATTTAGAAAGGTCGGTTCGCGTCCCCAATCATGAGGGGCAATAATTTTTTGAGCTTGCTGCTGGGTTGAGCTGACATCGGGCATGTCAATGTCTATAGGTTGCTGGTTCTGCTGCCATTGCCAATGGCCATGTAATAATGACACCACTTCAACTGGAATCCCTAAGTCATCAGTGACTAAATGTTGTTCCGCCCAATTGACCAAGGTCACCAAAATAATCCGCTCAACCTGTTGTAAACCCGATTTTTTCAGGCTCAAGATTAAATTTCTAAAGGTCTTTCCTGTTGAAATTTCATCATCAATTAAAATAAGCGTTTTCGATGCAATCACATGCTGATGCTTAAGTGGATCATGACTGGATAAAATAAACTGATCTTGTGCATGACTATGTTCTTCTAAAAACAAGCCTAAGGTCGGTAAGGTTTCAACAGGATGTCGCGTGGTGGTTAAAAAGATGGCATTTTGTCCAAAATCTTGTTTCAGTTCACGATAAACACCTGCCCCTAAACCTACGGCGGTCTCTGCCATACCAATCACACTAATGGGATAGGGCAGATCTTTGGGAATGATCGCAGCAAGATCTTGATAACTTCTTTGCATCGCGGATGGTGCAACGGGGATATGTTTTCCAAGAATTTTGGAAACAAATAAGAATGCACGTTTAGGGTTAATTCTTTCTGCAAAACTGAGCAGATCATCCAATTTCCATTGTGGATGATGCTGATTTACAGTCACACTAATACGACCACGACTTAAATCAATATGTTTTATCAATGTGTATAATCCATTTTGAAACTTTGTGTAATGGGTAAAACTTGAACGACGGGAACGAAGTCAGTATGTTGCAGTGTCAATTGCAATTTTTCAGCCATCAGTTCTGCAATTAAATTAATTCCAGTATGTTGTGTATAGGCAAAACCACCTGCGGGACGCGGGTTAATTTCTAAAATATGCCATACCCCAAGATCGTCTTGTTTAAATTGAATATTGATCAATCCATCACATTGGAAATGTGGCACCAGAATTTTGCAGATTTCATGACAAGGATGTTCGATATAGCATTGCTGATAAAATTTAAATTTGACTCGGGTCACTAAGGCTAAAATTCGCCCATGGCTACAGGCAATATCGACGGAACATTCTTGCCCCGTTAAAAACGGCATAATCAAATACTCAATAGGTTGATCTAATTGAGCATAGGCTTCTATAAATTGTTGCGTATTACACTGCGTATTGAGTTGAAATTGCTTAAAATATGTAACTTCATCTCGCAGTTGAACAAAACCAGAACCATATACGCCGTACACGGGTTTTGCACAAATATGTGAATATTTTTTTTGATAATCAGCAATTGCTTGCTTTAATCCAACAACATGATCCACTTTCGCAGCAGGAATATTCGGTAAGTTTAAAGCTTCACAAATTTCTCCAAATAGGAATTTATTGTTCATGTTTTCATGCTGCGCTACACCAGTGGCACCTGTCACTAGTTGAATATCATGCCGAGCAAATTCTTCACGAAATTTTTCAATAAATTGACTATGTTTTCCACAAAACAGTAGTTGAATGGAATGCACTTTACATTGTTCTAAAAGCCAATTTGCACTGTATTCAACGGGGGGTTGTTGAAAAAAATAATCTGCGCAGAGCTTTAATTCTGGACGTTGTTTACTATGAGAACAAAAAATCGTCAGATGGGCAGATAAATTTGAGCGTTTTAATAATTGAATAATGTCGTTTTGACAGGAGTAGCTTTCAGCAATCCATATATTGTAGTGCGATTTCACAGTAGAGTTGTTCTCAATTTTCTTTAATAACAATTATAAATTTATGCTTCCATTCTACATGAAATATATAAAATTTTTCATGTAATAAATGAATAATTATCCTAGAAAGTCATTGGGTTGGTATACGCTCAGTGATGTGGGGCGGGTTTTTATATTGTTGCACTTGCCGCTTGAATCTGCCTATGTTAAAACAATATAGGGCAAATAAAATAATTTTTAAGATATTTTTTTATATTCATATACTTAATTTATTAAATGAAATATTACAATATTGTAAGAGGGTCGTATGCAACTTATTGCGGGTGGAAACATTGCTTTAGCATCTGAAGTGGTCGAGATATTAATAAAAACTAGTATTCTTAATCAAGTAGAGGTTGATTGTACTGCATATCTTTTAGCACAAAGTACGCAAAAAGTGCGAGGTGATCAGGATATGATTTTCTATGGGCAAACTCAAACACGCAATCAAAGTGTGGTGCTGACTCAATCTAATTCTAATAATCCATATTTAACTAAATTTAAGATTAATACCGCATTACTTGATCCACAAATTCAAAAAGTTACTTTATGTGCAACAATTAATGAACCAAATAATTTTAGTCGGATATCTCCCATCCATATTGAACTTTTATCCGGTACTCAAACCATCGCTAATGCATTGATTCAGACCCAGTCTAAAACAGAAAAAGCATTAATTTTGGCAGAAGTGTATAAACATAATGATAAGTGGAAATTTAGATTTATTGATCAAGGCTTTAATGGGGGCTTGAAACCTTTGGCTGAAAATTTTGGTGTCGTGATTGAAGAAACTCAAAGTAACATTCCACCGACACCGACACCGACACCGACACCGACAAAGTCGAATCTTAATTTGTCAAAAATTAAGTTAGATAAAAATAATTCTAGAATTAATTTAACTAAAAAAGGCGCAGGCTTTGGCAAAATTTCGGTGAATTTAAACTGGAATAAATCCACAGCTAAATCAGAATCCTTTTTCCAAAAATTAACTCGCTCTAATTCAATCGACCTAGATTTAGGGGCGATGGTACAGTTTAAAGATGGCAGTATTGATTTAGTCCAACCCCTTGGAAACCGATTCGGTCATTTTGACCAACTGCCTTATATCAAATTAGATGCAGATGATCGTACAGGTGCATCTCTAAATGGTGAAAATTTACATATTAATGGTAATCAATGGGATCGTATTGAGCGCATTGTCATCTATACCTATATTTATGAAGGTGCAGCACAGTGGGCAGCAACAGATGGGATAGTGACCATTCGTCTTCCAGATCAACCTGAAATTGAGGTACGTTTAACTGAAGGTAATCAATTAAATACCTGTGCAATTGTAGAATTAAAAAATATAAATGGCGAAATTCAAGCCAATCGAGAAGTACGTTATTTTGAAGGTCAAAAAACCTTAGATCAGTTTTATGGTTTTGGTTTTCGTTGGACCAAAGGCTCAAAAGATTAACACTATCCATTTAATTTACATGTAATAAAGAAGAGGGAAAATTATGGCGATTTCATTAAATAAAGGTGGAAATCTATCTTTAAGCAAAACAGATCCATCACTTAACCAAGTTTTGATTGGCTTAGGTTGGGATGCTCGGGCCACTGATGGCGTAGATTTTGACTTGGATGCCTCGGCATTTTTATTGGCTGCAAATGACAAAGTTCGTGGTGAAACAGATTTTATTTTTTATAACCAAACGCGCTCTCCAGAAGGTTCTGTAGAACATACCGGTGATAACCGTACGGGCGCGGGTGATGGTGATGATGAGGCAGTTAAGATTGATTTAGCGAAAGTGCCTGCTGAAGTGCAAAAAATTGCCATTACCGTTACCATTCATGATGCAGAAAGCCGTGGTCAAAATTTTGGACAAGTGCAAAATGCATTTATTCGCGTCGTTAATGATCAAACGAATGTTGAAATTGTACGTTTTGACTTAAATGAAGATTATTCAACAGAAACAGCGATGATTTTTGGCGAGTTATATCGTCATAACGGTGAATGGAAGTTCAGAGCTGTAGGTCAAGGTTATAACGGTGGTTTAAGTGCTATGTGCCGTCAATATGGCATTAGTATTTAAACTCTATTCTTAGGTGAAAAATGAAACACTTCCGTTTTTCGATCATCTTTAGCATTATCTGCTTGGCCATTTCGGCATATTGGGGGTTAACCCATGGCCCCCAAGCCGGTTTAATGGCAATGTTTAAAGTATTGGCTATTACTGCAATTTTAGCGGTTATGGAGGTATCACTCTCCTTTGATAATGCAGTCGTCAATGCCTCTGTACTGAAACATTGGAACCAATTTTGGCGAACCCTGTTTTTAACCGTGGGTATTATCGTTGCTGTTTTTGGTATGCGACTCATTTTCCCGTTGCTTATTGTCGGTGTCACCGCCGATATGAGCATGATTGAAGTCGCTAAATTAGCATTAAATGACCCCACAACTTATTCAGAAAAACTGATGACCCATCATGCTGAAATCGCAGCATTTGGTGGCATGTTCTTATTATTGGTATTTCTGAATTTCTTGTTTGATGATGAAAAAGATGAACATTGGTTTCATTGGCTTGAATCAAGATTAGCAGATTTAGGTAATATTCAAGCGATTTCAGTTTTCATTTCATTGGTTGTGCTACTTATTTTAGCAAGCTACATCCCTGATGCATCACGTTTAGTTGTGATGATGGCTGGTGTTTGGGGTATTGTCGTCTATGTGGGAGTGAAAGTCATTGGCCATCTATTAGAAGGCAGTAGCAATGATGATGAATCTGAAAAATCAAATAGTGCCACTGCAACAGGTACGATTGTCAAAGGCGGTATTGGTGGTTTCTTATATTTAGAAGTATTAGATGCCTCTTTTAGTTTCGATGGTGTAATCGGTGCTTTTGCAATTACCAGTGATGTGGTAATTATAATGCTGGGTCTTGCCATCGGTGCGATGTTTGTCCGTTCAATGACCATTTACCTGGTTGAAAAAGGTACGCTTGATGCTTATGTATATTTAGAACATGGCGCGCATTATGCAATTGGTGCACTTGCGTTGATTATGTTGGCGAGCGGCACAGGATTACATATTCCAGAGGTTATTACCGGATTAGTGGGTGTTGCCTTCATTGTTTGGGCTGTCATCTCTTCAATTTCATATAGTAAAAAGCAACAATCTTCATAAACAAAAGTTAAGGAAACAAAAATGGCTATTAATTTATCAAAAGGCGGAAATATCAATCTTTCCAAAACTGCTCCGACGATGAATAAAGTCGACTTGGGTTTAGGTTGGAATCCACGTGCAACTGATGGTAAGGCATTCGATCTAGATGCTGTCGCATTCTTAACAGGTGAGGATGGTAAAGTTCGTTTAGATGGTGAATTTATTTTCTTCAATCAAAAAACTTCACCATGTGGATCGGTTAACCATAAAGGCGATAACCGTACTGGCGATGGCGAGGGTGATGACGAAACAATTTCTGTAGACCTATCTAAAGTTCCTCAAGAAGTTGCAAAAATTGTATTTGCTGTGACGATCCACGAAGGACAGCAAAATGGTCAAAACTTCGGTATGGTCGATAAAGCCTATATCCGTGTGATTAACCAAGATGCAAATGCAGAAGAGTTGGCACGTTTCGACTTGTCTGAAGACGGTAGCACTGAAGTTGCGATGATTTTTGGTGAGTTATATCGCCACAATGGCGAATGGAAATTCAAAGCCGTTGGTCAAGGCTTTAATGGTGGTCTGGGTGCGTTAGCTGCTAGTTATGGTGTTGCAGTTTAAGCGAATCAATTAAAGTACTAAAAGAGTCATCTTTTAGTACTTGAAAGTAATTGGTATAAATCTATTTTATATTGAATTATTTTCAAGTACTAAATTAGAGAATAAAAATGCAGTTAGTTTCTGGACAAAAAATAGCACTTAATCAAGTTATTCAAAATGATCAAAAATTTACTTTACGTGTGCAATTTAAAGCAGCATTTGATATCGATATATCCAGTTTTGGTGTAGGACAAAATGATCAGCTTTTCCATGATGATTATATGACTTTTTATAATCAACCGCAGACGCCTCACTGTGAAGTGCAATATCTTCAGCAAGAAAATTTAAATTTATTTACTTTTGATTTAAGTAAAATAAATGCGACACAAACGCCCCGATTTGTCATTTGTGCAACTGTGGCAAATGATCAAGCAACGATGCAAAATATTCAAAGTGGTCAAATTTCTCTTGTGAATCAGCAAGGCGAAGTATTGGCAAATTATCAATTAAATCCATCAAATTTTAGCCAAGAAAAAGCAGTCATGTTGACTGAAATTTACTTTAAAAATGATCTGTGGCGCATGGCTGCTATCGGACAAGGTTTTAATGGTGGATTAACCGCATTAGTGAAACATTTTGGCGGGGAGGTTGCTGAAAATTCTTCTCCTGCCCCTATAGCGTCTAAAATTGATTTAAAGAAAAAAGTTATTTTAGATAAGGTGGAAAAATTTGCCCCCCATTTGCTTGATCTCACTAAAAAATCACTGATTAGTTTAGAAAAAAATAAGTTACTTGAGGTAAAAGCAAGAGTGGCATTGATATTGGATTATTCAGGTTCAATGTCGCATCAATATAAATGTGGTGATGTACAGAAAGTTATGGATCGCATTATACCTTTGGCAATCAATTTTGATGACGATGGCAGCTTTGAGTGCTGGGCATTTGCAGAAAAAGCACTCCGTTTAAATGATGTAAGCCTGAATAATTTGAATAACT
Source organism: Acinetobacter sp. IK31 (assembly GCF_035615195.1). NCBI lineage: Bacteria > Pseudomonadati > Pseudomonadota > Gammaproteobacteria > Moraxellales > Moraxellaceae > Acinetobacter > Acinetobacter sp. IK31. The sequence goes on from NZ_JANBOB010000018.1 coordinate 26,138, forward strand.
ATATAGCTTCAGAACAAGGAGGTTATAAAAAATGGAATGCAGGAGCTGGCTATAATAATGAGCCTGCCGTTCTTGAAGAGGTCTTACATTATTTTACCAAAGAAAGCCCATCCAATTTACCGGTCTATATTGTTTTTATTTCTGATGGTGGTGTTTCTGAAGCTAGAAAAATTAAAAAGATTTTACAAGAGGCATCATTGCAACCCATATTTTGGCAATTTGTAGGTATTGGTGGCAAAAATTACGGTGTGTTAGAAAAATTAGATACCATGGAGGGGAGTATGGTAGACAATTGTAATTTCTTTAAAATAGATAATATTGAAAGTATTTCTGAATCAATGTTGTATGACTTTTTACTTCAAGAATTTCCGATATGGTTAGCAGAAGCAAAAAATAAAAATATCGTGAGAGCATAGGTAAATATAATGGCAGAATTTAGTCTTGTTGGTAGCCCAGAACCTTTTTTACATGTCAGTATGCAGCAAGGTGAAGCAATCTATTGTGAATCTGATGCGATGGTCATGGTTGAACAAAATCTTGAGGTTGGCGGTAAATTACGTGGCGGAATTTTTCAAGCTTTTATGCGTAAATTTACCTCTGGAGAGTCTTTATTTCAACAGCAAATTAAAGCCGTGAGAGGTGCAGGAGAGTGTCTATTATCACCGAATTTAGATGGTGATATGCAGATCCTTGATGTGGGTCAACGACAGTATATTTTATCTGATGGTTCTTTTGTTGCAGCAACCGAACACACCATGATCAAAGCAAAAGTGCAAAGTAATATAGGCGGTGCATTGTTTGGGGGCACAGGCGGTTTTGTGGTTATGGAAACCAGTGGGCAGGGTAAAGTGTGTATTTCTGGCAGTGGAACTTTACTCGAACTGGATATTACACCAGAGCAAGGTGAAGTCACCATCGATAATGGTCATGTTGCGGCTTGGGATGCATCATTAAATTATAATATTGGCATTCCGAGTTCTGGTGGCGGTGGTTTTGTTGGCAATATCGTCAATAGCTTTACGAGTGGTGAAGGTTTAGTGATTAAGTTCCGTGGACATGGCAAAGTGATTGTGTGCTCACGTAATCGTGCGAGTTATTTACAGTGGTTAGCTACGGCTTTAGGTCGTGGTCATTCAAATTCAAACTGAAGGAAATTATAAATGGGCATTAGCTTAGTAAAAGGTCAAAAAATTTCTTTAGAAAAGGGTGATGGTTCATCTTTAACTAAAATATTTCTTGGTGCAGGTTGGGATGTCGCAAAAAAAGGCGGTTTACTTGGCATGTTTGGTGGTGGTGGTGATTCGATTGATCTCGATGCCTCTGCAATTGTTTTTGATGAAAATAACAAAGCGTTAGATAGCATTTGGTTCGGTCAATTACAGAGTCGTGATGGCAGTATTAAACATTCTGGTGACAATCGTACTGGTGATGGCGCGGGTGATGATGAGGCAATCCATGTGGATCTGACTCAAGTTCCTAGCCAAGTAAAATCAATTGTATTTACAATCAGTAGTTTCCGTGGACAAACTTTTGAAAAAGTTGAAAATGCTTTTTGCCGTGTAGTTGATGCTACAACCAATGTTGAAATTGCAAAATATAATCTTTCAGCAAAAGGTAATTATACAGCATTAATTATTGCTAAAGTTTATCGTCACAATGGTGCATGGAAAATGTCTGCATTAGGCGAAACATGTAATGGCAAAACAATTCAGGATATGGTCCCATCCATTTTACCTATTTTATAAAGTAGTTTAATTTTTTTACAGTTGCTAGATGAATGCGATAAAAAGGTTTATCTAGCTTTTGCTAAACGTACATAATAGATCTCTTTCATAAGTTAAAAAGTGATTATCTTTTTGCTGGATATTTTTACCATGTACTTTTTAGCCTTTGTACATAACCTGTATATTAAATACCCGATTCAAAGAAGCTTCCGGATACTTAGTTCAAACCAAGCAAATTGATGAAAAAAATAAAGTCGTAGGATTTTATCAGGAAGTTTTGGATCGTATGTCAAATCAGGGTTTTGCTAATGCTATTTTTGAAATGGATTTAGAAGATGAGGAATTATTTGAAGATAGATCTGAATCTGATGTAATGCAAAACAAAACTTTGATAACCAACGCGAGGCTATAAAAAACTTAAAAAGTGCTATCTGTTAGGTTTGATTGTACTGATTTAGCTCATGTTAATTTTGTTATTGATAATCTTCTTTGTAATATAAAAAATATATTAACTTTCATTTATGAAAATTATTTAAATTATAAATATTTAACTTATATCTTAGAAGAAGATAATGCTAAATATAATTGGTCAATTTATCTTGGATATAGTACAAAAAACTATATTAAAATTAGATTACAAAACTTAGGTGTATCTAGAGTTACAGCACCACCATTATAAAATTCTTAAAAAGTTTATTGATTTTAATGAAGAATTAAATGAGGTAGTAAACGTTAATAAATATGTATTACTTGAAAATATTAAGCCTCATTCTTTTGGAATATGATGATTTTTCAATTTTTTATAAAACTTTTAAAATATTACGCCAATTTCACACTTTTAATTTAAGTAAAGGAATGATATTTAAATAAAATTTTTTATGCGATCCAATCCATGATTGGAGCGACAGAAATACGAGGTTGTAACGATTGAAGTGATTGCATAACCAATAGACCCAAAGTCGCTAAATTAATGAAAGGGCAGCATTATACGGGATTTACGCTTGAATCGACAGAGGCATTTAACCGAGTAATTTATAACCGCCCTTATGTTAAATATAGAGAGATGATTTATAACGAGTTAGTTACTTAAGGGGTAATTTGCTTTTTTTGTAAGAACGCATCAAACAAGCTAAACAAAATACAAAGCACAACCAACCCAATACCAGCAATGCAAGTCATGGTCCATCCTCCACGATTCCATGCAAAAATTCCTAAAGCGGAACCGCCAGCACCACCAATGAAATATGTGGTCATATAGATGGCATTAATACGAGATTTAGCATCTGGCCGTAAACGGAAAATAATGCTCTGATTGCTAGTGTGTACCAAGGCTAATGCCAACTGAATTATGGCAAAACCAGCAACATAACTCGCAAGCAAACTCTGTCCATAATAAAAACAGAGCCAACTTAACAGGAATAAACCACAGCCCATCCATGTGAGTAGCGTGGTACGTCCCTGATCAGCATATTTACCAATATAACGGGTGGATAAAGCTCCAAAGATTCCGACTAAAGGTACAAGACCAATAAATAGATCTGGTAAATGATGTGCGGAGGTCAGTAATAATGCGATAGTGGAATATAGGATACTCACAGAGGCGAAGGCGAAAGCTCCTGTAAGTGCTCTTAGTAATAGTCGTTTTTCCTGTTTTAAAAGCTGACCCATTGAGAGAAAGATTTGCCCATAATTCATTTTCATGCGCAAAACATAAGGGAGACGGCTTTTGAGTGTGTAGGCCAACAGCAACATTAATATGCCGCTTACTACATAAACGACTTTCCAATGAAAGAAATTAGAAAATAAGCCTGCAAGGCTGGTAGAGAGTAAAATCCCGACCAATAAGCCGCTCATTAAAAAACCTATGATTTCGCCAGTTTTTTCAGGTTTTACTGTCATTGTGGCAAGTGGAATAAGCACTTGAGCTGCAACCGAAAACAAACCCGCTAAAATTGTACCGATCCATAGCATGGGTAAGTTAACAGCAAAAGCAGAAGTAAATAGGCCAACTGCACAAAGCACCATTAAAAAAGGAATAGCCTTGGCTTTATTGACGATATCACCCATCGGAACAATAAAGAGTAAACCGAGGGCGTAAGATACCTGAGCAAATGTCACTGTTAAAGCTGCTTGTGCTTGAGTCACGGCAAAGTCTTGTTGAATCGAGTGAATAAGGGGTTGGCAATAATAATTCACACCTGCACATAAACCACATGCTGCTGCCATCAACCAAAGCAAAGGTTTATTTTGACTGATATCTTCAGGGGTAGACATGATGTTCTCTCGATTTTATTAGGTGTATGCGGTTGCTTCGACTTCAATGAGCATATGCTCTAATGCAAGGCGTGGTACAGGAATGAGTGTACAGGCTGGAAAAGGATGATTTTTCCATAAATTTTGCATAATTTTAATCAAAATTTGATGTTTTTCGACCGAATGGTCAACAACTAAAACTCTTAAGACGGCAATGTTGCTAAGCTCTGCATTGGCAGCGATTAAAGCATGTTTAATATTATCAATAGCTTGAGAAACTTGTTCTTCAAAGTTTGGGCTTAATTCTCCTTTTGGGTTTTCGCCTCCTTGACCTGCAATATGAATAATCTTTTTAAAATTTTCTACCACAGCAACATGACTATAAGCATTGGGAGTAGGGTCGTATAAAGTTGATGGATTTATTATTTTAAAAGTTTCTTGATTCATGGAACTCAACCGTTCAGTAAAATTTAGATGAGTATCCAACCTCAACTTAAGTTGAGGTCAAGGGAAATTAGTATTTTAATCTTTTCTTTCTGAGTGTAATTATCATCACACCTGCAATATTTAAAATACAGCCTACCCATTGCCACATATTTAAATGTTCATTTAAAAAAGTAACCGCGAGCAAAATAGTTAAAACCGGTCCGATTGAAGCAATCATGGCAGATTGAGAGGCGCCAAGTCGCTCAATACTTTGCATGAGCATAACGGTAGGTAAAACTGTTACCAAAAAGCCGAGTCCGACGCCGTACCAAATCACACTAGAGGGCAGTTGTAATAGAAGTTGAATTGGGTGAGGTGTGCTTAATATATAGTGCGTTAATGTACCAATACAAGCCACAGTTAATGCTAAACCCGTGAAATTCCAAGAACCAAATTTCTTAATTAATGGTGGGGTTAGTAATAAGTAGCCCGCAAAAGCGACCGCACCTGCAAATACTAAACTTGTACCTAGCCAGAAGTTGCCCTGAATTGGTGCGTTGTTGTGCTCTTGAAGCATGACCAACACAGTTCCACCATAACTAAGGAAAATGGCAAATAAACTTTTTGCATCTAATTTTTGTTTGTAGAGCAGACTTGAGACTATGACAGTAAGAGTGGGATATAAAAATAGAATAATTCGTTCTAGAGAAGCGCTAATAAACATCAGACCCATAAAATCGAGCCAGCTGGCAAAGTAGTAGCCTAATAGACCGGCAAAAATTAAAATTAGCCAATCCTTCTTTTTTATGCCCTGATTATGATGCCTGTTAAACCAACAGATTAGTAGAAAGAACGGTAAAGCGCTTAACATGCGTAAAGCCATCAGGACTGTAGCATCTACTAATGGAGAAAGGGCATAAGTCTGTTTAATAAAGATTGCTTTTGTACTGAATAGAAAAGCAGAGCACAGAGCAAAAAAAGACCCGATTTGAAACGAAGATAAAGAAATTTTCATATACAAGACTGTATAAGAGAGACTATTGTCTGTAAAAAAAGAAAAAGCTTCCTATATTACACCTCAAATCAAATATCGTGAATCATCAGTTCAAAATATGGGTATTTATTAAATAAATATTGGGTGGTATTTTAAAAAAGTTCAATTAGAATCCAAATTCTGTACAAAGAATACACATGGGGGAAACATTGCAGGTTGCAATGTTTTTGACAATGAGAAATTAGCTTGAGGAATGCTCATGCAAATCGGAATCCCAACCGAAACTGTCGTCGGTGAAAATCGTGTAGCTGCTACGCCAGAGACAGTAAAGAAGTTGATTAGCGCTGGTCATAGCGTTGTGATTGAACGTGGTGCTGGTGTAAAGGCTGCGTACATTGATAGTGCTTATGAACAGGTCGGTGCAACCATTACGGATGATGCCTATACGGGTAGTCAAATTATTTTGAAAGTTCGTGCGCCACAAGGCGAAGAAATTCAAAAACTTCCAGCAAATACTGCTGTTGTAGCAATGTTTGATCCTTATCGTAATACCGAACTAGATCAGTTTGCGAATCAGCAAGTTTCTGCTTTTGCATTGGAATTGCTTCCTCGTACGCTTTCTCGTGCACAAAACATGGATGTATTGTCTTCTCAGGCAAACCTTTCTGGTTATAAATCAGTTTTGCTTGCTGCTGCTGAATATCAACGTATGTTCCCAATGCTTATGACTGCTGCCGGTACTGTAAAACCTGCTCGTGTTGTGATTATGGGCGTGGGTGTTGCAGGTCTTCAGGCAATTGCAACAGCAAAACGTTTAGGTGCAATTGTTGAAGCAACTGATTTACGTCCTACGGCAAAAGATCAGGTTGAATCTTTAGGCGGTAAGTGGTTAGACGTACCAATGTCTGAAGAAGAAAAACAACGCGCAGCAGACGCCGCTAAAAATGGTTATGGATGGATGCCAGGTGAGCAATACATCAAAGACCAAGCCGCGATTGTTGATAAGGCTGTTTCTAACGCTGACATCGTGATTACTACTGCGTTGCTGCCAGGTCGTGATGCACCACGTCTGATTAAGGCTGAAACTGTTGCCAAGATGAAACCGGGTTCTGTCATTCTTGATATGGCTGTTGAAACTGGTGGTAACGTTGAAGGCTCTAAAGTGGGCGAGACTGTGTTTACAGAAAATGGCGTGAAAATTTTGGGTGTTCCAAATATTCCGGCAACTGTAGCGACAGAAGCTTCCGCACTATATGCGCGTAACGTATTCAATTTCGTAGAAACTTTATTCGACAAAGAGAAAAACTTTGCGATTAATCAAGAAGACGAAATCCAAAAAGCCCTATTGGTCACTCATGGCGGTCAAGTACTGCTTAAGCGTGGTTAAGGAGATTTCTCATGGTTGAAACTATTACAATTTTCGTCCTTGCCATCTTCGTAGGTTATTACGTAGTTTGGGGTGTTACACCAGCTTTACATACACCACTTATGGCAGTAACCAATGCGTTGTCATCTATTATTGTAGTGGGTGCAATGTTGCAAACTGTGGGTCTGCCTATTTTGGGTGTAGATGCTAACGTTGCATTTCAAAGTGTGAATGTGGTGAGCGTACTGGGTGCGATTGCGGTATTTTTGGCAAGCATTAATATTTTCGGCGGCTTTGCAGTAACTGCACGCATGTTGGAAATGTTCAAGCCTAAGCAAAAGAAATAAGAGGGCTTTGACATGGAATTTATTCAAGCAAATGCAAATTGGTTGTACCTTGTAGGCGCAATTCTCTTTATCTTGACGCTTCGTGGTTTGTCTGGCCCTAAAACAGCAATTCAAGGTAACCGTTACGGTATGATCGCGATGGCGATTGCTGTAGTTACGACCTTCTTTGTTGCGAATAACCCAGTTATCTGGATGATTGTTGGTGCAATGGTGTTGGGTGCAATCGTTGGTATTGCGCGTGCTCGTACTGTGCCAATGACTCAAATGCCTGAAACTGTTGCATTGATGCACTCATTAGTTGGTTTGGCAGCAGTCCTAATTGCAATTGCTGCAATTTTGCATAACAACCAACTCACTGCATTGTTTGCTCAAAATGAGGCAGCTTTAACGGCGGCTGGTGTACAACATGTGCACATGAGCAAAGTCCATTTATTTGAATTGTTTGTGGGTTGTTTTGTTGGTGCGATTACCTTTACTGCATCAGTGTTTGCATACGGTAAATTGGCTGCAAAAAAATGGGCAAAAACGATTTCTGGTGCATGGGTTAAACCGGTTCAGGCGCTTATATTTATTGCAATGCTTGCAGCAGGCATCATGTTCTTCTTAACGAATAATATGACTGCATTCTGGGCGATGACAGCACTTGCACTTGCATTTGGCTGGGTTTGGATTGCACCAGTTGGTGGTGGTGATATGCCTGTAGTGGTATCGCTTCTTAACTCATTCTCGGGTTGGGCTGCGGCAGGTATTGGTTTTACACTTGAAAACAATATGTTGATCGTTGCGGGTTCTCTCGTAGGTTCATCTGGTGCGATTCTGTCGTACATCATGTGTAAAGCAATGAACCGTTCGATCATCAATGTATTGTTTGGTGGTGCAATGGGTGGCGCGGCAGTTGCTACAGCTGCTAAAGGTGAGCAAGTTCAGCGTAACCACCGTTCTGGTTCTGCTGATGATGCTGGCTTCTTGATGTCAAATGCCGACAGCGTTGTGATTGTACCGGGTTATGGTATGGCGCAAGGTCGTGCACAAAATGCTGTAAAAGAATTGTGTGAAATTCTAAAAGAGCAAGGTGTTCGCGTTCGTTTTGCAATTCATCCAGTTGCTGGCCGTATGCCTGGTCATATGAACGTATTGCTTGCTGAAGCAGACGTAGCATATGAAGACATCTTGGAAATGGATGAGATTAACTCAGACTTCCCTGCAACTGATGTGGTGCTTGTAATTGGTGCAAACGACGTAGTAAACCCTGCTGCGAAAGATGATCCAACTTCACCAATTTATGGTATGCCGATCCTTGAAGCACATAAAGCACGTACGATCATGGTGATTAAGCGTTCTATGGCAACAGGTTATGCAGGTCTGGACAACGATTTGTTCTATAACGAAAAAACAATGATGATCTTTGGTGATGCTAAGAAAGTTGTGGAAGATATGACAAAAGCAATCAATGGTGGCGGTCACTAATCTGATCTCAAACAGGATTGTAAAAGCCACCCTCGGGTGGCTTTTTTATTTGGTTTACTTGTTTAAAGAAATTTTTCTACAAGGTCCATTGACTGTTGGTAGAGGTCACGTGCCAGTTGTTGGTTTTTCGCGTGTGAAGATCTCCAGTCTGGCATATGCGCACTGACATATTCGCCGTTACGGTTCTGCCATGCATCTCCGGTTGCCATTTCTGTAATAAGATTTGCTGGAACTGAAGTGGGAACTAAGCCTAATTTCATGGCAGCGTAAACAGGTTTTGGTAAGTCACGATAAATATCAGAAGCAACACCACCTGGGTGTAAGGCATTATTGGTAATTGAACCACCTGCTAGTTGTTCTGCTAAAGCATTGCTGAATAATAAATTTGCAAGTTTCGATTGCCCATAATAGAACAGGGGATTGTAAAAACCTTCTGCACGAAATTTGTTGGGTTTAATTGAGCCAACCCAATGTGCAATAGAAGCGAGATGAATAATCCGTGCTTTAGGAGATTGTTGTAAAACTGGAAGTAGTTTCTGAGTTAGTAAAAAATGGCCTAAATAATTCACACCAAATTGCTGCTCGAAACCATCGGCAGTTAACTGTTTGGTTTTGGCAAATAACCCTGCATTGTTAATGAGTACATCAAGGCTACCATAGCGGTCGGCAATCTCATTAGCAGCTTTTTGAGTTAATTCAAGACTGTTTAAATCGAGAGAAACTAAATCGACTTGTCCTTGATTGAGTGAGCGTAATTTGTTTTGTGCAGCTTGAGCTTTTTCTGGATTTCGGCACGCTAAAATAACATGTTGCCCTTGTTTAACGAGTTGTTCTGCTGTGGCGAAACCAATACCTGTGTTGGCGCCCGTAATTAATATCTTCACTTTCTGTACTCCGGTTATGCTATTTATTGGTGGGGACTTCAAGAAAGTGTATATTGCTGCAAATCTGACAATTTGTCATGTCAAATTTAAAGGTGGCTGACGACTGTCAGATAAACAAAAAAGCGGCTCAAAAGAGCCGCTTTTTTTAAAAGCAAAATTTTAAGCAACCGACTCTGGAGTGGTACGCCATAAGCTTTCTAAATCATAAAATTTACGAGCTGTTGGTAGCATCACATGTACTACAACAAAGCCGAGATCGATTAAGATCCATTCTGCATCTCGTTCACCTTCAACGCCAATCGGGCGGAAACCGGCTTTTCGAGCTTCTTCTGCAACATTGTCAGCGAGTGCTTTGACATGGCGAGTAGAAGTGCCGCTCGCAATTACAATAGCATCAGAGACATTGCTAATTGAGCTAACATCTAACTGGAGAATATCTTTTGCTTTTACATCAATTAAAGCGTCATGAACTGCTTGGAGACAAGCTTGTACGTCTTTACTTGAGGCATTCATTGCGAAATCGTGAGAATTAGACACGCTGGGCGATGGTTCTAAATTCATATAGGGTATATTTTCCTGACAATTACTCACTATCTAATATAGTGGTTTTTGATCCGAATTTCAAACAGAACTCGTAACAGTTTATATATTTACATCATCCGAAAAATACTTTTTCTTCCAAGTAAATGACTGATTTGAAGTATTTTCAGGTTTATATTCTGCTGCAATATAGTTTTGATAAGAGCTTTGCTTTAACCAAGAAAAAATTTGTTCATAAGGAATTTGAGCAGTATCTGGCTCATGACGGCCCGGACAGTCTGCAAATTGAATATGTCCAATTAAATTAATATTTTCTTGTAATCCTTCAAGTATATCTTCGCCCATCATTGCCATGTGATAGCAGTCATATTGCATTTTTAGAGAAGGATGATTTACTGCTTCTAACATTTCTTGTGCCTGAGCAATATTCTGTACTAAAAAGCGTGGCATATCTGTCCCGTTAATCATTTCAATAACAGGTTCTATGTCGTGTTCACTGAGTAAATTGCATGCAACCTTTAAATTACTTGCTAATGTTTTTAAGCAAGGAAGTAGGTCGGTATCTAATGGTTGTTTGCCTGCCAAAATATTGATACGAGGAACTTTTAAAGCAGTGGCATAGCTAATTGCTAATTCTAAGGCTTCATGAAAAGCTATTTCTTGACCGGGTACACCTGCCAACCCATTTCCGCCTTGCATCAGATCGCCTGCTGGGACATTAATCAGACACAAGTTAAGATTGTAGCGTTCAAGTTGGGTTTGAATTTCAGAAATTTCCAATTCGTAAGGGAATTGAATTTCTACATTTTCAAAGCCCTGTGCATGGGCCAGAGCAAAGCGTTCAATTAAAGGAACTTCGGTAAAAATCATGGATAAATTGACTGCAAGACGACCCATACTCAAACTCCGTTTATTTTTGCTCTACTAATTGAATCATAGTAGCTAAATCTTTCTCAGCAAAGCCATTTTTTTGGTGAGTTTGTAGCTGTAATAGAGCTTTTTGTGCAACTGGGATGTCTAAATTAACATTGTTAGCCAATGTTACTGCGTTGTTAAGATCTTTAGATAATGTTTGAACTTTCCACTGAATTGGTTCAAATGTATGAGTTGCCATGCGAGGAGTGAGAATTTGAAAGGGTTTAGAGTCCGCAAATCCACCCGCTAAGGCAGGGGCGAGTAGCGTTGTGTCTACACCAGCTCGATCTGCAAGTGCGACCGCCTCTGCAATCAGAGCACTGTTAGCTGCAACAATGAGTTGATTACAAATTTTGGTGGCTTGGCCGGTTCCTGTATTTCCCATACGGGTTACGCGTTGGGATAGAACATTATAAATAGGAGTCAGATCTGTAATGGTTTGGGCATCACCGCCTGCAAAGATGACAAGTGTGCCTTGTTCGGCACCCACTGTTCCGCCTGATACAGGAGAGTCAATCCATTTTACATTTTGTGAACTCGTTGCTTGAGCAAGCGTTTTTGTTGCAGCAACGGATAAGCTTGAGAAATCAACAATAACCTGCTCAGCTTTTAAGTTCGGCTGAATTTGTTCAAATACTGCTTCTACTGCTTTGTCATCTGCTAGGCAGATTAAAATAACTGGATATTCACCAATATTTGAAAGTTCTAAAGGTTGTGCACCGATATCAATAAGTTCTTCACAGGCGGAGGATGTCCTATTCCAGACAGCAACTTGAAAACCTGCCTGAATCAAACGGGTAGCCATCCGGCTCCCCATTAGTCCTATGCCTAAAAAAGCAATAGGAGTATTGCGATCAAAATTCATAGTCTGAGCTCTTACTTATATTGGCGCGGTAAAAATTCAACTTCAGGATGTTTGTCTTTTTTACGAGCAAGTTTGCTATTTTTACCAAGTAATAATTTAAGTTGCCAGATTTTTTCTAGACGTAATGACTTTTCTGGTTGATGTTCCATTGCATCAAGTACGCGTTTTGCCGCAGTGAGGGCATCGGGGGAGCGCTGCAACATTTCAGAGGCAATCTCATTTGCTCTCTCTAAAGGAGTGTCACTTAAATGAGTTATAAGACCAATTTCTTTTGCATAATTCCCATCAAAAACACGGGCAGTTAAGGTGAGTTCTTTTGCAAGGTCAACGCTAATTAAACCTTTTAATGAACGAGTAAGTCCCATATCAGGAACTAAACCCCAGCGGCTTTCCATAATCGACATTTTTGTTTCTGGATGAGAAATTCGGATGTCGGCAGCCAAGGCAAGTTGCATGCCCGCACCGAAACAATATCCTTCTAGTGCCGCAATAACAGGGACAGGTAAATTCTGCCAAGTCAGAAATGCTTTTTGAAAAAGGCTTTGTCCGGGTTTTATAAGTTCCCAAATGGCAAAAGCAGAGTTTTTGGGATTGTTAAGGTCAGATAAATCAATGCCAGCACTAAACACATTTCCTTCGCCTGTCAAAATAACACAGCGGATATCTCGATCCTTTTTAATTGCTTTTGCAGTTGAAACTAACTCTTTTAATAGAGCAAAACTCATCGCATTGCGTTTGTCAGGACGGTTTAAATATACCGTTGCAATGCCATTATTTTTTTCAATACGTAAGAGTGCCATGAGATTCCCGCTTCTTTTTTTATAGATGAACGGAGCATAACATGGCTGTAATCTGGAAACATGACAGCTCAGTCATGCCTATTTGGTCGATATGTTAGTCAGGTATTACCAAGATCTGAAGAGCAGCACTTTCTACCTCTTTAACAACAAGACCTAATTCATTAAAGCGTTGCATGACCTCTTCAATGAAGCCTTCATCTGCTATACGGCGTTCTTTACGTAGCGTTGAAATGAATTGCTCAAAGTCACCAGTAACTTGTTGGAGTTTCGGGGCACCTACATAGCGAGTGGCACCATACAGGCGATGTAAAACATGCTCAAGTTGAGGGAAGTCTTCAAGCTCAATGAGCTGCTGCATTTCGTCTAGCTCAGTTGGAAAACTATCAACTAACATTTTGAGGAGATCTTGTGCTAAGTCTTCTTTATTTGCTGCGAGTTGCAAACTTTGTTGCCAGTTTAAAATTTGTGGGTCTAAAGCTTCTGCAACTACAAGGTGGTCTTTATCTATGGCTTTTGCTGTAAAGTTGTTTTTAGTCCATTGCGTTAAGATCTGGATGATTTGATCCATTTGAATTGGCTTGGTGACATAGTCATTCATGCCTACTTTAAGGAGTTTTTGTTTTTCATCGGCAAGGGCATGGGCCGTTAACGCAATAATTGGAAGCTGCATTTCCCCGTCGAGTGTCGACTCTAAAGAACGAATAGCACGTGTGGTATCAATGCCCGACATAACCGGCATTTGAATATCCATAAACACTAAATCAAATGGTTTAAGTTTCTGGTCAATTCGTTCTTGAATAAGGTTAAGTGCTTCTTGACCACTTAACGCTTTGGTTGTTTTAACGTTTAATTCACCCAACAAAGCTTCTAAAACAATTAAGTTTGGTAAATGGTCATCTACTGCCAGAATGTGTAAACCCTGACCATTGAAGTCTTGTTGTTCCTCTTCAAAAATAGGTTGATTGCTTAATAATTGAATGAGTCCACTTCGACTTAATGGTTGATATAGCGGACGAGCGCGATATTCATTGAGCATGTTCGGCTCAAGCGTCATTTGATAGCCATAGACGGCTAAATTACCTTGATAACGGCTACGGATTTCTTTTAATAATGCTTCCGTATCGCCGCTATGATCAACGATAAGCCATGTATTATCTTTCTGATCAAGATGTTTTAAGCGACTAAATAAGTCCAGAATCGATTGAGTTTCGATGTGAGGAACATGGTAGTTTTCAAGATAATAACGTAAAACACTTGCTGTAGCAGGATGAGCAAGATAAGACACCACTTGTAAATGCTCAAAGTGTGGGTGTTCGATCTCGTAATCTTCATCTACTACAAATTGTGCTGTAAACCAGAAGGTTGAGCCTTTTTCTGTTGGTGCACGTTCCTGATTATCCTCAAAGCCAATTTGACCATGCATCAGATGAACAAGCTGTTTAGAGATCGCAAGACCTAAACCAGTACCTCCAAATTGACGTGTAACTGATGCATCGCCTTGCGAGAATGATTCAAATAATTTTTTACGGTCTGTACCACTTAAGCCAATACCACTATCTTGAACGCTAAAATGAAGCAGACATTGCCCAATATCATCATGTTCCATACGAACACGAACAATAATTTCACCATCTGGAGTGAATTTGATTGCATTAGAAATTAAGTTGGTCAGAATTTGCTTGAAGCGTAAAGCATCACCAATAACTTGTTGTGGAATATTGTCCGCATAGTAAAAAGCCATGGCGATATGTTTTTGAGCAGCCAAAGGGGACAGCATATCCATAACATCAAAAATGGCTTCTTCTAAGTCGAATGGCGCTGTTTCAAGCTCTAACTTACCCGCATCAATTTTTGAGAAATCTAATACATCGTTAATTAATGCCAATAAATGGGCAGATGACTTGCGAATGGTTTGTAAATAAAGGTTTTGTTCGTTATTTAAATTTTGTTGACGAAGCAATAAATGAATAAAACCATCAATACTGTTGAGAGGTGTTCGAAGCTCATGACTAATATTGGCCAGGAAAACTGACTTTGCTTGGTTTGATGAAATCGCTTGGTCACGTGCTTGACGATAGGTAATGTTTTGGACTTCTAAGGTATCTAGTGTTCTGCGTAAGTCTTCTTCAGTCTGTTCAGTGTGTTCTTTTAACTCTAAAAAGCTAAAGTGTAATCGCTTAACAACATTTGCAATATCACGCTGTAGTAAGCGTAGCTCCCCAGTACTATTAATAACTAAGTGCTGGTCTAAAGTGTCGGCATTTAAACGTTGTAACTGCATGCGAATTTCATACATCGGCGCAATCCAGCGACGAGAATAAAAATTCAAGCAAAGTAAAAGTAATAGTAGGGTCATTAATCCAGTAATGACGAGGGCAATCAGAATGCGATAACGTGCCAGCTCTAGAGGTTGGTTATCCATTTCAATCACTAACCAGACTGGCGCTTTTCCTGGACTGTTAATGATACGAAGCCCATAAATATTATTTTTATTGTGGGAAATAGGACCAAAAAAACTATTACTACTAGGAAAGCTAGGCCAATAACGATTATCACGATAACCAATACTTAAATAAGTCTGTCCGTTGTTATCGATTAATACTGCGCGTTTTACATTTTTTTCGCTAAACATGCTTTGCATGATGTGCTGGGCATGATCGTATTCATCGGGCTGTAGTTCAACCAGTGTATACAAGTCTTTCGCAATTTGATTGTAGCGAGCTAAAATTGCTGAGGCGTGATGTAGCTGTTGCTGTTTTACCGAATGTGTCGTTTCAGTTAAAACCAGAAAAGCACCGACCCCTGTTAAAATCATAATCGGCACAAAAATTAGAGCAATCAATTGCCCATATGCATGATTCAGACGTAAGCGTTTCGATAAGGTTTTATTGAAATTAGACATGGCTACATCAGATTTATCTCTCTGTACGGCATCTTATCACGCTTTATTTTAAAACAGACGGCATTTTATAAATGACCGAGCTTTAATCGCTTTCATGAAAAAGCATATTGAAATGGGTGCAGTAACGAGCATTTTTTCATACAATAGGCCCACCTCGATATAGGTGTTGATCATGAGTAATACGCAACCTGACTTTTTAGCCGACGAATTTTTGTTAGATTACTATGTAGGTAAGACACCTCTAGTTCGTTTGCAGCGATTAGCTTCTCATACGCAAGCGACAGTCTTAGCAAAATTAGAAGGTAATAATCCGGCAGGTTCTGTAAAAGACCGTCCTGCATATAACATGATTATGCAGGCAGAGAAACGTGGTCAAATTAAGCCCGGCGACACCTTGATTGAGGCAACCAGTGGGAACACGGGTATTGCTTTGGCAATGGTTGCTGCAATGCGTGGCTATAAAATGAAACTTATTATGCCGAACAACATGAGTCAGGAGCGTAAAGATGCGATGCTGGCTTATGGTGCAGAGCTGATTGAAGTAACGCCACAGCAAGGCATGGAAGGTGCACGTGATTTAGCCTTGCAAATGGAAAAAGAAGGTAAAGGTCACGTTTTAAACCAGTTTGGTAATCCCGACAATGTTGAAGCTCATTACTTAACGACTGGTCCTGAAATTTGGAAACAAACAGGTGGGAAAATCACCCATTTTGTAAGCTCAATGGGTACAACAGGTACCATTATGGGTGTTTCTAAATATTTAAAAGAACAAAACCCCGATATTCAGATTGTTGGTTTACAACCAGCTGACGGATCAAGTATTGCTGGTATTCGCCGTTGGCCAAAAGAATATTTACCTACTATTTTTGATAGTAGCCGTGTGGATCGTACTATTGATATTCCACAAATTGATGCTGAAAAAACCATGCGTAAATTAGCACGTATGGAAGGTATCAGTGCGGGTACATCTTCAGGTGGTGCAGTATGGGCATCCGTCAAGATTGCAGAAGAAAATCCAGATGCTGTTATTGTTTGCATTATCTGTGACCGTGGCGACCGCTACTTGTCTACAGGATTGTTTTCAGTACAGGATGACAACTCATAATTGAGAGAAATAATGCGTTTCCCTACCTTAGTTTTTGATATTGAAACTTTAACTGATTTAAAAGCGGGAGCGCATTTATATCATCTTGATTTACCAGAGGCTGATGTAGAGCAAGCATTGACTAAACTGCGCCGTCAAGAATCAGGTGTGGATTTTCAACGGTTACCTTTGCATGAAATTGTTTGTATTTCTGGCCTATGGATTGATGAGTCAGGTTTTAGATTGTTTTCTTTTAGTCGAGAACAATATTCTGAAGCTGAGATTTTGCAGAAGTTCTTGTCAATTTTTGATAAACGTCATCCGACTTTAGTGAGTTGGAATGGTTCGCAATTTGATTTACCCGTCATTCTATTTCGCGCGATGTATCATGGTCTTTCTGCACCGGGCTTGTTTGACCAAGGTGAGATTGATAGCCAGAAACGTTTTAATAATTACCAAAACCGTTATCACCATCGCCACATCGATTTAATGGATGTGATGGCAATGTTTAACGGGCGTAATTTTCAAAAGCTTGATGATATTGCCTGTATTTTAGGTTTGCCGGGTAAACGTGGTGAGTCGGGTTATCATGTACCAGAATATGTCCGTACACAGCAGTGGTTAAAACTGACCAGCTATTGTGAAGGAGATGTACTTAATACGTGGTTTGTCTATGTACGTTGGTTGTTATTAAAAGGACAATTAACTGTCGATGAGCATAATGATTGGGTAAACTCTAGTATTGATTATTTGAAAAATATTCCTCAGCAAGCCGATTTTCTTGAAGTATGGGAACGTACCTCAAAACATACTGAATTTACTTCACATTATTTTAATCCTTTAGATTTTTAGGTTCATCCTTTGAAACAACAAGCCAAATCTCGCAAGCCCCAACAACCTGAATATATTTTTCAAGTTGAAACACTTTCTCATGAGGGGCGGGGAATTGCGCATTATGGTTCTCATCCTGACCACCCCGCAGATAAGCATGGCAAAAAAGTTTTTATTCGCTATGCCTTGCCTGGAGAAACTGTAAAGGCTCAAATTATCCATCAAGCGAAGCGTCTTGAAGAGGCTGAGATGGTGCAGTTGTTAGGAGAGCCTTCAACTCATCGTATAGAAGCAATTTGTCCTCATTATGGTATTTGCGGTGGCTGTAGCATGCAGCATATCCATCCTGATGAACAAATCCGTTTAAAGCAAAGTGTGCTCCAATCACATTTACAGCACTTTGCAGGTATTCAACCTGAACAGTGGCTAGAGCCGATTCGATCTTTACAAAGTGATTATCGCCGTCGAGCACGAATTGGCGTGCGCTATTTGCCAAAGCCAGATCGCTTAATTATGGGGTTTCGTGAACATCATAGTAATCGCTTAACTTCTATCCATAGTTGTAGTGTTTTGGATGAAAAACTATCAAATAGCTTGCCGGAGTTGCGTATTTTACTCCAAAGTCTAAAAGGCAAAGCACACATTGGTCATGTAGAATTAGCAAAAGGTGATCATGAAATTTCTTTATTGGTTCGTCATATAGAAAAATTAAACAATTCTGATGTCAACCAATTAAAGCAATTTGCGTTAGACAAGGGGTGGCAGTTGTATTTGCAGCCTAAGGGCCCTGAAAGTATTCATCGTATTGATGATGAAAAAGGCGCTTCACGTTTACATTATGCCTTAGAGAGGTTTAATGTAAATTTTGCTTTTTCGCCATTGGATTTTACTCAGGTCAATGCCACAGTAAATGAACAAATGGTTCAATTGGCATGTGAATTGCTTCAATTGCAATCAGGTGAAAAAGTACTTGATCTATTTTGTGGTTTAGGCAATTTCTCGCTTCCGTTAGCACGATGTGTTGGGGAGAGTGGTCAGGTTGTTGGTGTGGAAGGGAGTGAAGAAATGGTGAGGCGCGCAACAGCTAATGCAAAATGCAATAGTTTGGTGCAGGCAACCTTCTTTTCACAAGATTTAACAAAAGATTTTTCGCATCATTCTTGGGCCAATCAAGGATTTGATGCATTATTGATTGATCCTCCTCGTGCTGGTGCATATGAAATTATGCAGTATGTATCAAATTTTGGAGCAAAAAGAATCGTTTATGTATCATGTAGCCCAGCTACACTGGCAAGGGATGCGGGTGTTTTGGTACAGCATGGTTACCAGTTAAAAAAAGCAGCTGTGATGGACATGTTTACGCACACGGAACATGTTGAATCCATTGCACTATTTGAAAAAATTTAAGAGATAAACGATTAAAAACATGAGTTACATATTGAGGAGAATGGTATGGTCACAGTACGTGAACAGTTACCTGAACAACTAACTGAGTTGTCCGAGGAAACGACTGTAGAGCATGCCGCCGAAACGCAAATCGGTTTAGCCTCATGGTTGGATCGAGTGCGTGAAATATTAGATGGGGCGAAGCTTGAACAGCTTGAAAAGGTTGCGAATGAAACCCTGCAAAAAGAGTTAGACTCAACGGTTAATCATCGTTCCAATACTTTCGCTACTGGCGTTGGAATGGCCGATATTTTGGCACATCTCCATGTAGACGAAGATACTCTATCGGCAGCCATGCTCTATCGTAGTGTGCGTGAAGAAATTACTGATATAGAAGAAGTAAAAAAGAAATTTGGAGATCAGGTCTATAACCTTGTCAAAGGCGCTTTGGCAATGGGTAAACTCTCGGAACTCATTGAAAAAAATAAGCGATTAGAAGACCATTTTAATAACAACCAACGAGAACATTTAAGCGGCATTTATAAAATGCTGATTTCGGTCACCGAAGATGTTCGTGTTGTTTTAATTAAACTTGCTGAACGTACTTATTCTTTACGAGAGTTGGCAAATTCATCTCGTGAACGTCAAGAACGCGTAGCACGTGAAATTCTTACTATTTATTCGCCATTGGCACATCGACTTGGTATTGCCCAGCTTAAATGGGAACTTGAAGATCTCGCTTTTCGCTATTTAGCTCCAGACCGTTATAAAGAAATTGCGTCATTACTGAATGAAAAACGTTTAGAACGTGAACATTATATTCAGTTCGTCATTGATCGTTTGAAAAATGAGTTAGCTTCTTACGGAATCGAGTCAGAAATCACAGGTCGAGCAAAGCACATTTATTCAATTTATCGAAAAATGAAAAGCAAAAACCTGAGTTTTGATCAGCTCTATGATATTCGTGCTCTACGTGTGTTGGTTAAGAGTGTCCCAGAGTGTTATCACTCTTTGGGTATTGTTCATCAAATCTGGCGTCATATTCCTCACCAGTTTGATGACTATATTACCAACCCGAAAGCAAATGGCTATCGCTCTTTGCATACCGCTGTAATTGCTGAAAATAAGTCGCTTGAAGTACAAATTCGTACTTATGAGATGCACGACGAAGCAGAGTTAGGCGTATGTTCACACTTTAACTATAAAGAAGGTTCAAAGAATACAGACCACTCCTTTAACCATCGTTTACATTCATTGCGGGCCGTTCTTGAACACTACCAAGAGCGCAATGACACGACGGTACATCAAAACGAAGATGAAACAGAAGGCTTTGATCAACTACAAGATTTTGAAGGCTTTGAGAAGATTTATGTTTTCAGTCGTGATGGTGACATTAAGGAATTGCCACGTGGCTCAACAGTTTTAGATTTTGCTTATCATGTGCATACGGAAGTAGGGAATAAGTGTTATGCAGCGCGAGTTAACCAGCGCTATGTGCCATTAACCTATACTTTAAAAACTGGCGAGCAGGTTGAGATTTTAACTAAAAAAGATCGTGATCCAAACCGAGATTGGTTGGTGAATTCTTTAGGTTATATTAAAACCTCTCGTGCCCGTGACAAGTTGCGTCATTGGTTTAGACAACAAGATCGTAGTAAAAATCTTGAAGTCGGCCGTGAACTTCTCAATAAAGAGTTAGCTCGCCTAGCGATTCACCCAAAAAGTATCGACCTAAATGATTATTCATCACATTTTAATGTGAAAACGGGTGATGACATTTTGGTGAGTCTAGTAAGCGGTGATATTAGCTTACATGCCTTGATTAATCAGGTAAACCGCCAAATGCATCTAGATCAGGATGAACCTGAACTAGTGCTTAAACCAGCATTAAATCCGCGTGCAAGCCATACGTTATCGGCCCACGGAATTTTAATTGATGGTTTAGACAACGTAGAGTTGCACATCGCGCAGTGCTGTCAGCCCGTGCATGGCGAATCAATCGCTGGATATATTACTTTGAACCGTGGTGTCAGTATCCACAAAGTCATTTGTTCAGATTATCAGCGTATGATTAAGCAAGAACCAGAGCGTGCAGTTGAAGCTGACTGGGAAATGCAGCCAACACGTGGTCAAAGCGTTCAGATTGTAGTGGAAGCATATGATCGTCGTGGTCTGCTTAAAGACTTAACTCAAGTGATTTTCTCTGACCAAATCAATATTCGTCAGGTTAATACAATTTCTGAAGCAGATGGTATTGCGAATATGAAGTTGTTAATTGAGGTTAAGGGTTTAGCGCAGCTGTCTCGTTTGTTGGCTCGCTTAGAGCAGCAGCCTGGAATCATTAGTGCGAGACGTATGATTCAAGGTGTTTAACTAAATTGAGTAAAAAGGCTGTCAAATGACAGCCTTTTTAATTCGAATTACTTTCTTGATAAATAAATATTAGTTAAGCGATTTAGAAATTGGGGACTTAAGGTTGAGAGTTGATAAAGCAGCTTGGTTTTTATGCCAACTGGTGTATGAGTCGGAGTCCAGAAATGAGCTTTTTTCTCTACGAGCGTAAGAACCTTTTGAGCGATATCATTTGGTGTTAAATCTATCCCCATATTTTGAATAGTACCTGCATCCATGTTGTTAACCATTGCGGTCTGCACGAATAACGGCATCACATCTAAAACACGAATACCGTATTTCTTCCATTCCACATCTAAGCCTTCAGTAATCCCCCGAACAGCAAATTTACTAGCCGAATAAGAAATTAAATCGGCCTGCCCATAAATTGCAGAGGCTGAAGAGAGATTGATGACTCGTGCAAAAGACGCTTGCTTTAAGTAAGGGAGTGCAGCGTGACAACCATTGATGACACCGTTTACATTAATATTTATTGTTCTTTGATGAGCTTTAATATCAATCGTTTCAAATGCACCAGAATATAAAATGCCGGCATTATTTACCAAGATGTTGAGTTCGCCAGCCCAGTTAGTAAATTCTTTTAATATGTGTTGCCATTGGTCGTAATCACTTACATCTAAATAGCCAGCACAGGCATTGGGTCCCAAGTCACTTGCTAGTTTTTGAGCAAGCGATTCATTAATATCATAAATGCCTACTTTATATCCTTGTTGGTAAAATACACGTGCAATTTCTGCCCCAATACCTTGAGCAGCGCCACTAATCAGAATACTGTGTCTCATCTTTTTTCTCTTTGTCAGTACAATAGTGCGACTGATTTAATCGCTTTGATTTTGATCATAACAAATTAAAATCTTAGTTTTACTGACCGACTTTTTAAACTTGAGGGCTACCATGGATAAATTGCTTAAAATTATGCAAGAGTTACGAGAAAAATGTCCGTGGGATCAAGCTCAAACCCCCATGACTCTTACGAAATATGCCATTGAAGAAGCCTATGAGGTCGAGGCCGCTATTCGTCAGGGTGACATTGAGGAAATTCGAAATGAGCTGGGCGATTTGCTATTACAAGTCGTGTTTCAGTCGCAAATGTTTAGTGAGCAAGGCGCTTTTAATTTTAATGATGTGGTTGAAGCAATAAGTGAAAAGTTAATTCGTCGTCATCCCCATGTTTTTCAGGCAGATCAATTTAATAACTTAACGCCAGAACAAGTAAGTGAACTGTGGAAACAAATTAAACAGCAAGAAAAGCAAGGGAAGCCACAATCAAGATTAGATGAAATAAAGCATGGCCCAGCCCTGTTACAGGCACAAGAAATTCAAGAAAATGTAGCAAAAGTTGGGTTCGACTTCGAAACCGTAGAAGATGCTTATACAAAACTAGAAGAAGAGCTGGATGAGTTCAAGCAGGCGCTAAAAAATCAAAATATGGATGAAATTCAAGATGAATTTGGAGATTGCCTGTTTTCATTGGTGAATGTAGGACGTAAACTTGCGATTTCAAGTGAAACATCACTTTTATCAACAATACATAAATTTAGAAGCCGTTTTGCTTTTATTGAAGATCAAGCGAAAAAACAGCAAAGAACATTAGAGGACATGACCTTGTCTGAAATGGATGAATTGTGGAATCAGGCAAAGCGGCACTTAAATTTAGGGGAAAAAACACATGCAGCTCAGCGTGAATCTTTGGAAGAGTAAGTATTTTATTATTTTATTTTGGAGCCTGATTTCATCAACTTTTATTCAGGCTCAATCTTTCGATCAAAATTTTAAGGAGTGGAAAGCTAAACAGCAGATGTATGATCAGAAGTTGAGCATGCAGCAATCATCTCATTCTAATGTCTCAAAAAGTACTATAATGACTGATTCTTCAGGGCAAGTTCACTTGAATCAAGCCAATATTGATGAGCTTCAAAAGCTAAAAGGTATCGGTGAGAAAAAGGCTCAAGCGATTGTGGAATACCGTCAAAAGAATGGTGGCTTTAAAAATATTGATGAATTTAAAAATGTAAAAGGTATTGGTCCAGCCATTTTTGAAAAGAATAAACCACGGTTGAGTTTATAAATCATCTGTTTGTCAATTGTCATTTCATACGCAAACTACAGAGAATCAAATTGCCCTTTGTGTGCGTTAGAGCTATGATTAGCGACAACTTGTTATTTACGTCCTGACGTAGGAGACAGCGTCTTTTGCAAACCTTGCGAGCGTCAAAATGTGGTTTGTCCACAGCCCAACTTCCTTCTTCGATTTTAGATGTGATCGATAGCCTGACTAAAGCTGGCTATGAAGCTTATATTGTTGGGGGTGGTGTCCGTGATTTAATGCTAGGGTTTAATCCTAAAGATTTCGATGCAGTCACCAATGCGACACCTGCTCAAATTAAAGAAGTTTTTGGCCGACGTTGCCGAATCATTGGCCGTCGATTTGAATTGGCACACGTCTATTCTGGGCGTGAGCTTATTGAAGTTGCAACATTCCGTGCCCCTCCTAAAAAAGCAGTTACGAGTGCCTCAGGCATGATTTTACGTGACAATAACTGGGGTACCATCGAACAAGACTTTGCTCGACGTGATTTTTCTATCAATACTCTATATTACCAACCACGTAAGAGTATTGTGCTCGACTTCTGCAAAGCGATTGACGATGTTAAAAACAAAACTTTGCGTTTATTGGGCGATCCAACACAGCGTTTTGAAGAAGATCCTGTGCGTATGCTGCGAACTCTACGCTTTGCAGCCAAGTTAAATTTCAAAATTGATTCAAATATTCTCGATATATTTAATGCCGAAATGACGCAATTATTGCGTGACGTCTCTCCGCATCGTTTATATGATGAATCTCAGAAACTGTTCACAATGGGACATTTGGCGCGTGTTTTGCCCATGTTGATTGAGTTTGGTGTCTGGAAGCAACTTTTTGCCGATGTTCAACCTAATCTCACTCCATTTATTTTAAGAGCAGCAAAGAATACAGATCAACGTATACAAGTGGGTAAAACCATTAATCCTGCATTTTTCTATGCAGTGTTACTGTGGCAGCCGTTTTTAGAACGTTGTGAGTTTTACTTATCTAAAGGCATTGTACCGGCTGAAGCCCGTGCGCAGGCTGGTTTAGATGTTTTAAAACGTCAAGCAACACGCACAGTTATTCCTCGCTTTGCAGAAACGTTTATTCGTGAAGTTTGGGAAATGCAGACTCGTTTGCTTAATCCAAAACCACAGCAAATAGAAGCATTGGCAGGGCATGCTCGCTTCCGTGCTGGTTTTGACTTCTTATTACTTCGTGAAAAGTCAGGTGATGACACAACACAAGGAATGGGAAGCTGGTGGGAAGCTTACCAAGAAATGTCAAATGACGAAAAAGAAGCTACTATTAGCCAATATAATCGTCAGAAAGCTAGAAACCGCCGTAAAGCTGCTGCTGAGCCTATCGAAAATAATAAAGTTGAGACGGAAATTGAACCTTTGGTTGATATTCCGGAACCACGCACTCGCCGTGGGAAAAAAGAACGTACTAGACAAGATCAGGCCGTAAGCCGATTTGTTGAAAAAGCGTCTTCTTCAGACGCAGGCGTGACGGGTGATCATCCAATTTTAAAACGTAAGCGGGTACAGCGCGATTTAAGCCAAGTTGTTTTTGGGCCAACGCAATGACAATAACCACTTATATTGGTTTGGGAAGTAATTTAGGCGATTCACGTCAAATTTTATCTGAAGCCATTGCTAAGCTTAAGACGTTAGGAATGGTTAAAGTTTCTAGACTTTATCAAAGTCCACCTATGGGGCCTCAAGACCAGCCAAATTATTTAAATGCAGTTGCAGAATTAAATACGAATCTTGCGCCTTTAGATTTGCTAGATCATTTACAACGTTTTGAGCAAGAAGCTGGTCGTGTACGACTTCGTCGTTGGGGTGAGCGAACCTTAGATCTGGATTTGCTTATATATGGCAATGAAAAAATTCACAATGAGCGCTTAACTGTGCCGCACATAGGAATTTTACAACGAGATTTTGTTGTAATTCCCTTATTAGATTTAGATGCAGATTTACAATTGAATGGTCAGCCACTCAAAGATTTAGAGCTGATACAGCAGCCGACGCTGACTGTACTTGCTGATGAGTCTTGGGCTTAAACTTTCGATTCATTATGTTCTGCGAACTCCTGTAGAGGATATCATCATGATTAGTCTAAGTGACTTAAGAAAATTTAAAACCGAAGGACGCAAGTTCTCTTGCCTGACTTGTTACGATGCAAGCATGGCAAAAGCAATGGAACTTGCTGAAGTTGATACAATCTTAATTGGTGATTCTCTTGGAATGGCAATTCAAGGGCGAGATTCAACTTTGCCAGTCACCGTTGAAGATATGGCTTATCATACGGCAGCGGTTCGTCGTGGTAACCAGCATGCCTTGATCATGACAGACTTGCCATTTATGAGTTATGCAACCTTAAATGATGCTTTGCAAAACTCAAGAAAAGTCATGCAGGCTGGCGCTCAAATGGTGAAAATCGAAGGTGGCGCATGGTTAAGTGAAATCGTGCAAGTTTTAACCCGCAATGGGGTGCCTGTTTGTGTACATTTAGGTTTAACACCTCAATCTGTACATGTATTTGGTGGCTATAAATTACAAGCTAGAACACGTGAAGCAGCAGATCAGCTCATTGCTGACTGTACCGCTGTAGTTGAGGCGGGCGCATCGGTGTTATTACTTGAATGTGTTCCTGCTCAGTTGGGACAAGAAATTGCTGAATTATTCCCAAATACACCTGTAATTGGTATTGGTGCAGGTAATGCAACTGATGGTCAAGTATTGGTTGTACAAGATATGCTGGGTTTAACTTTTGGTCGAGTTGCGCGCTTTGTTCGCAACTTTATGAAAGAGCAATCAGGTGAAACTGCCATTTTAGATGCATTTAAAGCTTATCATGCTGCGGTGCTTGATCAGTCATTCCCTGCTAAAGAACATACTTTTCACGTTGAGCTGTAATTCATGAAAACAGAAACCACCATACAAGGTCTTGCAGCTTCTCTAAATCCTGCTAGAGCTGCACGTAAAATTATTGGTTTTGTCCCAACAATGGGAAATCTACATGAAGGACATCTCACACTTGTTCGTGAAGCGAAAAAGCTATGTGATGTTGTGGTTGTGAGCATCTTCGTAAATCCGACTCAATTTGGACCGGGCGAAGATTTTGACAACTATCCTCGTACTTTAGAGCAAGACAGTCGTTTGCTTGCCGATGTGGGCTGTGACATTATTTTTGCCCCATCAGTTGAGCAAATGTACGGTACACAACCACGTTTAACTAACATCAGTGTAAGCCAGATTACAGATGCTTTATGCGGTAGTTCACGCCCGGGACACTTTGATGGCGTAGCTTTGGTTGTAACTAAGCTCTTTAATATTGTGCAACCTAACTATGCTTTCTTTGGACAAAAAGATTACCAGCAGTTAGCCGTTATTCGCCAGTTTGTACAAGATTTAAATATTCCTTTAGAAGTAATTGGTGTGCCAATTGTTCGTGCAGCGGATGGTTTGGCGCTTAGCTCGAGAAATGGTTATTTAAGTGCTGAACACCGTCAGGTTGCTCCAGTTATTTATCAAAGCTTGAAGCAGGCCGAGCAACAGTTGCATCAAGGCAAAGATTTGCAACAAGTTGTAGAAGATATCAAAACTCAGTTGACAGACAATGGTCTTGTTGTTGATTATGTCGAAGCTCGTCAGACAAATCTGTTACCTGCTACTCAATTTGATCGTGATATTGTGTTATTTATCGCGGCAAAACTGGGTGCAACCCGTTTGATTGATAATTTAGAAGTTGCCTTTACACCCCAATAAAAGAGATCAAAGGACAGCCATGCCATGAAGCGTATACTTATCGTGACAGGACAGTCTGGTTCAGGAAAATCTTCAGCCCTTCAAGTATTAGAAGATTTGGGCTATTACTGTATTGATAATTTGCCTTTGGCATTGCTGCCTGAAATTGTGGCAAAGCTAGATCATGAAAATAACTTAGAGCAATTGGCTTTAGGTGTGGATGTAAGAAGTACTCGGGCAGATATGCAAGAGTTCGACCATGTTTTTGAGCAATTACAAAGACATGGGACGGTTGACGTTATTTACCTTACTACGCAAGATCAGGATTTGATTGCGCGTTTTAGTGCATCCCGTCGTCCGCATCCATTAGCCAACCGTTTTAAAAGCCTGTTGCAATGTATTCAAGAAGAAAAGCAGTTACTGCTTCCAATTCAGTTCCGCGCTACAGTTCATATTGATACAACGGATAAAAGCGTTCATGATTTAAAGCATATATTACTGTCTAAATTGGGGCAGTCAGATAAGCTTATTGTCATATTGCAGTCCTTTGGATATAAACATGGCATTCCGTTAGATGCCGATTATGTTTTTGATGTACGGCATTTACCAAATCCGCATTGGGATTTAGAATTAAGACGTTTTTCTGGTTTGGATGAGCCAGTAAGACAATTTTTAGAAGCAAGTCCACAAGCAAACGAAATGTTTGATGATATTCTTCACTTCTTAAAAAAATGGCTTCCCGCATTTGCTGAAGGACATCGTCACTATATGACGATTTCTATTGGTTGCACTGGGGGGCAACATCGTTCGGTTTATATCGTAGATAGACTAAAACAAGCACTTGAGGCAGAATGGTCTGTTCAGGTCTTACACAGAGAAATGAAGCACTGGTCATGATAGACACAACTGTTGATGTAATTAATAAACTCGGTTTACATGCTCGTGCATCAGGGAAACTGATAGAGGTCACTACAAAGTTTCGTTCGTCGATCCAGATTGGAAAAGGCGATCATTTGGTAGATGCAAAAAATATTATGTCTTTGCTGATGTTAGGTGCAGGTAAAGGGACCACTTTAAGATTGGTCATTGATGGTACCGACGAAGAACAGGCATTAAGTGAAGTACTGGCGTTATTCGCAGCAAAATTTTATGAGGCAGATTAATCGTGGCACGTGGTTCCCAACGTTATACTGAAGAAGATTTCGGTTCTTTAGAAGGACGTGCAAGCAAAACCGAACAGAAAAAAGCAGTGCAACGCATGGCTGCTTTAGGTGAGCAATTAGCACAACTTTCTATTAAACAAATTCAGAAACTTCCAGTTGATGAGCGTTTAATTGATGCTTTAATGGAAGTGCAGAACATTAGTTCTTATGAAGCACGTCGTCGCCAATTTCAACGTATTGGTAAGTTATTGCGCAACGAAGATGAGACTATTATTTTGTCTTATTTAACCCCGCAGCAAGGCGCAAAAAGACAGGCTCAATTAATGCGTTGGGTTGACCGCATGATTGAACAGGGTGATCCTGCAATTACTGAATTTAGTAAAATTTATAATGCATCGGAACGTCACACTTTGCGTCAGCATGTGTTGAGAATCAACCGCGATAAAACTCAACAGGCGAGTGAAGC
The DNA here is from genome assembly GCF_035615195.1 of Acinetobacter sp. IK31. NCBI lineage: Bacteria > Pseudomonadati > Pseudomonadota > Gammaproteobacteria > Moraxellales > Moraxellaceae > Acinetobacter > Acinetobacter sp. IK31. The sequence goes on from NZ_JANBOB010000018.1 coordinate 54,786, forward strand.
AGATATCGAGGCATCAAAAGTTAAATTTGTTAACTATGTGCAGCAAATTGCATTATTGTCCGATCAAGGCTAAATGCGCTTAAATAAAAAAGCGACGCTCAAGGCGTCGCTTTTTTATTTATATATTCTCAGCACGTTCTTTTGCCCATTCACGCAAAATAAACTTCTGTAATTTGCCGGTCGATGTTTTTGGAATTTCTGTAATTATGACATCTTTTGGCACTTTAAAACGTGCTAACTCTTTTTGACAATGCTCAATAATCTCTTCAGGTGTTACTGTTGCGCCTACCTTTAATTCAATAAAGGCACAAGGTACTTCTTGCCAGCGAGCATCAGGTTTGGCGACGACCGCAGCAGTTAAAACAGCTGGGTGTCTATACAAAACATCCTCTACTTCTAAAGATGAAATATTTTCTCCACCTGAAATAATAATATCTTTCGAGCGATCAGTAATTTTTGCATAACCATCTGGGTGGCAAACGGCTAAGTCGCCTGTATGAAACCATCCACCAGCAAAAGCTTCTTGAGTTGCTTGGGGATTCTTCAAATAACCTTTCATGACAATATTGCCACGAAACATAATTTCTCCCATAGTTTGCCCATCATTCGGTACAGGCTGCATTGTTTCAGGGTCTAATACCCGCATACTGTCTTGTAATGGATAGGGGACGCCTTGACGGGAATGAAGCTGAGCTTGTTCAGCAATTGAAAGCTCATTCCATCCTGATTGCGAAGCACATAGGGCAGAAGGACCATATGTTTCTGTTAAACCATATACATGATTTACGTTAATCCCCATATTCCGCATGCCTTCAATAATGGCAACGGGAGGAGCTGCTCCGGCAACCATCACTTCTACATGATGGTCAAAGTCCGTTTGCTTTTCTTTAGGTAAATTAATAATCATTGAAAGAACAATAGGCGCGCCGCAGAAATAATCGACTTTATGTTTTGCAATGAGTTGCATCACTAATTCTGGGTCGACCTTACGCAAACAAATATTGGTTCCCCCGCTGGCTGCAATACTCCAAGCAAAACACCAGCCATTACAATGGAAAAGCGGTAATGTCCATAAATACACTGCACGAGGTTTCATCCCGCAGGCCAATATATTACTTGCAGCATTTAAATAAGCACCGCGATGATGGTAGACCACACCTTTAGGGTTACCCGTTGTGCCCGATGTGTAATTTAAGCTAATCGCATCCCATTCATCTTCTGGTAAATGCCATTCAAAATTAGCATCGCCTTGGGCTATCCATTCTTCATACTCAAAAGAGCCAATAAACTGATTCTCGCCCTCATATTCATCATCAGCCACATCAATCACAATAATATGTTGGTCAGGAATAAGAGAGAGGGCTTCTCTTGCTAAATTAACAAATTCCGGGTCCACCAAAAGCACTTTGCTTTCAGCATGTTCCAACATGAAAGCTATTGTTTTTGCATCTAAGCGTGTATTGAGCGTGTTGAGTACAGCGCCAGTCATTGGAACTGCGAAATGTGCTTCAATCATGGCTGGAATATTGGGCAATAAGACTGATACCGTATCATTTTTTTCAATTCCCAGTTGTTTGAGCTGATAAGCAAACTGGCAACAACGTTGGTAAGTTTCTTTCCATGAAATTTGGCGCTTACCATGAATAATTGAAGCTTGATTTGGATAAATATACGCCGCACGTTCTAAATATCGTAAAGGGGATAGCGCAACAAAATTTGCGGGTGTACGTGGTAATTCATCATAAGCACTAACCATGGGAAACAACTCCGTGTTCTATTTTTAATTCATTCTTTGAAAATATGACTTAATACTCATCAAAGCATTTATGCTTTAGTCTTAAAGAGAAATACCCTTCAGTCAGAAAATGAGCAAAAATGCTATTTTCTTCATCTTAAACCACTTGTGCTGAGCGTGTTTAAAAAATCTTCCCAATATATTCTTTAAGTCATTTATTGCTGTTTACCTGATAAGCAAAATGTATTTATGATTTTATGGGCTTAAAGGTTTTCACTTTGCTTGAACAAGTGTAAAATCTTTCAGGATTTTTAATTTTGATTTACACCGTTTTTATATTTTGAGGTTCGCCTCGATCATAATCTCGCGGTGAAATGCTCCTTCGTATAGGGCATCACTCCTTAAGGATTTTTTTATGCCAATTATCACATTGCCAAATGGCGATCAAAAGAATTTTGATCACCCTGTTTCTGTTATGGAAGTTGCCCAAAGTATCGGGCCTGGTCTAGCAAAAAATACTGTTGCTGGACGTGTGAATGATCGCTTAGTTGATGCATGTGACTTAATTACCGAAGATTCGACCTTACAAATTATCACTCCAAAAGATGAGGAAGGTCTTGAAATCATTCGCCATTCTTGTGCGCACCTTGTAGGGCACGCTGTTAAACAGCTATTCCCTGAAGCCAAGATGGTGATTGGTCCAGTCATTGAAGAAGGTTTTTACTACGACATCTGGATGCCTCGTCCTTTTACTTTAGACGATATGGCAGCTGTTGAAGAGCGCATGAAAAAGCTCATCGACCAAGATTATGATGTCGTTAAAAAAATGACACCGCGTGATGAAGTAATTGCTGAATTTACTGCACGTGGCGAAGAATACAAATTACGCTTGATTGCAGACATGCCTGAAGAAACGCAAATGGGCTTGTACTACCATCAAGATTATTTGGATATGTGTCGTGGTCCACACGTACCAAACACTAAATTCTTAAAATCGTTTAAACTAACAAAAATCTCTGGCGCTTACTGGCGTGGCGATGCGAAGAATGAACAGCTTCAACGTATTTATGGTACAGCATGGGCTGATAAGAAACAGCTTGCTGCATACATTAAGCGTATTGAAGAAGCTGAAAAACGCGATCACCGTAAAATTGGTAAAGCCTTAGACTTGTTCCATATGCAAGAAGAAGCACCAGGAATGGTATTCTGGCATCCAAATGGCTGGACGATTTACCAAGTACTTGAACAATACATGCGTAAAGTTCAGCAAGACAATGGTTACCTCGAGATTAAAACACCACAAATCGTAGACTTTACGCTTTGGGAAAAATCAGGTCATGCAGCGAACTATGCAGACAACATGTTTACGACTCATTCAGAAAGTCGTAATTATGCGGTTAAGCCAATGAACTGCCCATGTCACGTGCAAGTTTTCAACCAAGGTTTGAAGTCTTACCGTGATTTGCCAATTCGTTTAGCAGAGTTCGGTTCTTGCCATCGTAACGAACCATCTGGTTCTTTACACGGCATTATGCGTGTACGTGGCTTTACACAAGATGATGCACATATCTTCTGTACTAAAGAACAGATCGGACAAGAAGTTGCAGATTTTATTAAACTCACTTTAGATGTTTATAAAGATTTCGGCTTTGAAGAAGTGCAAATGAAACTTTCTACACGTCCAGAAAAGCGTGTAGGAGATGATGCACTTTGGGATATGGCTGAGAAATCTTTAGCAGACGCTTTAGATGCAGCAGGTCTGGAATGGGAATTACAGCCAGGTGAAGGTGCGTTCTACGGTCCGAAAATTGAATTCTCATTGAAAGACTGTCTCGGACGTGTATGGCAATGTGGTACTATTCAGTGTGACTTCAATTTACCAGAACGTTTAGATGCGTCTTACGTGACTGAAGACAATGATCGTGATCAACCTGTTATGTTGCATCGTGCAATTCTTGGCAGTTTTGAGCGTTTTATTGGTATACTAATTGAACACTACGCTGGTTTCATGCCACCTTGGTTGTCACCGTTACAAGCATGTGTCATGAATATTACTGATTCTCAAGCTGAAGCTTGTGAGAAAGTCGTAGCAAAACTCAAAGAAAATGGTCTTCGTGCTATTTCTGACTTGAGAAATGAAAAGATCGGATTTAAGATTCGTGAGCGTACTATAGAGCGTATTCCTTACTTGTTAGTTCTTGGTGATCGAGAAGTTGAAGAAGGTACAGTAAATGTACGTACCCGCTCAGGAAAAAATTTAGGTACTATGTCAGTAGATGCATTCATTGACTTAGTGAAGTCTGCCGTCGCCGAACGTGGCCGGTATATTGTGGAGTAAGAAAGATTAAACAGCCTGACCGTAACCAACAACAAGGTGCAAAAAGCAACCGTCCAGCAATTAATGATGAGATCCGTGCAAAAGAAGTACGCCTCGTCGGTGCTGAAGGTGAGCAAAAAGGAATTGTTTCATTAAGTGAAGCACTGCGTGCTGCTGAAGAGGTTGAACTTGATCTTGTTGAGATCGTTGCAAACGCCGAGCCGCCTGTTTGTAAAATTATGGATTACAACAAGCACTTGTTTGACCTGAAGCAGAAGCAAAAAGATGCGAAGAAAAAACAGCATCAAGTGCAAGTGAAGGAAATCAAACTGCGCCCTGCAACTGATGTTGGTGATTATCAAGTTAAGCTTCGTGCTATTTTGAAATTCCTTGAAGAAGGAAACAAAGTGAAAATCACTTTACGTTTCCGTGGTCGTGAAATGGCTCATCAACAACTTGGCTTAGCTCAATTGCAAAAAATTGAAGTAGATGTGGCTGAGTTTGGGGTTGTGGAACAAGCACCAAAAATGGAAGGCCGTCAAATGGGTATGTTACTTGGACCGAAAAAGAAAAAGTAATACTCAAAAAAAGCACTGCAAAAGCAGTGCTTTTTTTTACCCACATATCAATAAAAAAACATCACTTCACTTTTCTCTATTCAGTTTTATTTAAGGTAATTGGTATATTTTTTAAGAAATTCAATTCTTGAGTTTTATGTATTTTTAGTATTGTAAATCTCATTAGATCTCTTAAAACATGATATAAACCAAGACGCAGTCATGATAACGATGAGTAGGAAAATAGAATGATTGATCTATATTATTGGGGAACTCCCAATGGACATAAAATCACAATTGCCTTAGAAGAAATGGGACTGGATTACACCCTTTATCCAATTAATATTTTAGAAAATGATCAATTCCAGCCAGACTTCCTGAGAATTTCTCCAAATAATAAAATTCCTGCGATTGTTGATCAAGATGGACCTCGTGGTGAGCCGATTTCTATATTTGAATCGGGTGCTATCTTGCAATATTTAGGTAGAAAAACTGGATTATTTTACCCAGCTGATGAGCAAGAGCGAGTTGAGGTTGAACAATGGCTCATGTGGCAAATGGGCGGTTTAGGTCCTATGCTTGGGCAAAATCATCATTTTAATAAATTTGCCCCTGAAAAAGTTCCCTATGCTATAGAGCGCTATGTAAATGAGACTAAACGTTTATATAGCGTGCTTAACAAACAACTCATTGGTCAGAAGTTTGTCGCTGGTGAATACTCAATTGCTGACATGGCAATTTTACCTTGGATTTTGCGTTATGAATGGCAAGGTATTCAGATTGAAGACTATCCATACGTACAAGAATATATTGTTCGCTTAACAGCACGCCCAGCAGTTCAGAAAGCACTATCAATTAAAGTGGCTTAATTTCTTGCCTAAATTTAGTAAATGCTTAAAGCAAAAAGTCGTTTGGTGTGATTGAGTATGCTGAGTTACTTTTTGCTTTTTATGAGTGCTTTTGGCGCTGCGACATTATTACCTCTACAGTCTGAAGCGGTATTGGTAACCTTATTATTAAAGGGGCAATATTCAGCTTTGCTTTTAATTGGTATAGCTACTTTGGGTAATGTATTGGGTTCTTGTGTCAATTGGTGGTTAGGCCTAAAGATAGAACAATTTAAACATCGTAAGTGGTTTCCAGTTTCTGAAAAGCGATTACAACAAGCGCAGAGCTTTTACCATAAATATGGATTTTACTCCTTACTTTTGAGTTGGATGCCTATCATTGGTGATCCCATTACTTTAGTTGCTGGGCTATTCAAAGAAAATTTTTGGCGCTTCCTTGGTATAGTCATCATTGCTAAAGCAGGGCGTTATTTGTTTATTTACTGGGTGGTTATGGGTTTTATTTAAAATAAAAAAGCATCCGAAGATGCTTTAATTTATAAATGTTTAAATTAATCTTCTGAGTTTTTTGTAATATTTACCTTAAATAGATCATTCGTTTTGACCCAACAGAAGGTGACGACAACAAGCGTCATACAACCACCAAAAATTGTAGCGGTAATTGTGCCTAAATATTTAGCCGCTAAACCAGACTCAAAGGCACCGAGTTCATTACTCGAAGACACAAACATGCCGTTTACAGCAGCAACGCGTCCCCGCATATTTTCTGGTGGAAAAATTTGCAAAATGGTTTGTCTTATAACAACAGAAATACTGTCACATGCACCTGTCATGGCAAGAGCAAAAAGAGATAACCACATATTATTCGAGAAGGCGAATAGGATGGTGAATATTCCAAAACCTGCTACAGCAAATAACATGTTACGCCATGCATGCTGAGTTGGCGGAAAACGAGTCAAAGCAATCATAGTGACAAGTGCGCCAATAGATGGAGCCGCCCGTAAATAGCCAAGCCCTTCCGGACCGACTTTTAATATATCTTCTGCGAAAATTGGCAATAACGCGATGACACCGCCAAATAAAACAGAAGCTAAATCAAGAGAAATCGCCCAAAGTACAATTTTGGTTTTCCAGATAAAACGGAAACCCTCTCCTAAACTTTCTAAAATATTATCAGTTTCAATTTTAGGGAAACTACGTTTATGCAATAAATTAATTAAAATAAAGCAAATAGCGAGTAAAGCCGCAACACTAAATAGACTGGTTTCCCGTCCTAAATAAGCAAGCATAAAACCACCTAGCATTGGGCCAATAATGACGCCACTTTGCCAGCCTATCGTTGTCCATGTCGCACCATTGGCATAGAGTTCGCGTGGAATTAAAAATGGTTTTAATGATGTTGCAGAGGGATTATAGAAACCACGGATTGTTCCTAAACCAAAAATAACTGTATAAATGCCCCAAGAAAGGAAGTTAACACTGATATGCCCTAAACCATGTAAGTGGAAAAGTAACCATAAAACCAAGGGAAGGGGGACTGAGAAAAATAAACATATTTTCATAATAATCTGTTTATTAAATCTATCTGCGAAATAGCCTCCCCAAAGAGAAAGAGCAATAAAAGGAATTGCTTCTGCGAGTCCAATCAAACCTAAAGTCAGTGGATCTTTGGTGATTTTATATAATGAGTAAGCAACAATAATTTCTTGAATCAAAATTGCAAGTGTTAAGCAAAATTGATTGATCGTAACGATAGAGAAATCTCGATACCGCAATGCAGCGAAAGCATCATTTTGTATATTCATATTCTTTTGAATTTAAGAGATTGCACTTATTATAGGCGATGATTTTATGGATTTTCTCGTAATTTGATAATTGATTATGGAAAATAACATTTATATAAAATAGACAATTTACTATCAAAAAATGAGCATTTTACTTTTGTTTTAAGTTGGGATGCTTTAGAATGTCGGCTCCCTTACCTGCAGGTCGTTTTTGCAATGGTGCAAACGTTCCGAACAGGTGTTCAAAAGAGGTTGTTATGCCTAAGATGAAAACTCGCCGTGGTGCTGCTAAACGCTTCAAAGCGACTGCACACGGTTTTAAGCGCAAACAAGCATTCAAGCGCCACATTTTGACCAAAAAATCTGCTAAACGTATCCGTCAATTACGCGGCTGTGTAATGGTTCATGTTTCTGACGTGAACTCAGTTCGTCGTATGTGCCCATACATCTAAGGAGATTATAAATGGCTCGTGTAAAACGTGGTGTAGTGGCTCATCGTCGTCACAAAAAAATTCTTGCTCGCGCTAAAGGTTACTATGGTGCTCGTTCACGCGTTTACCGCGTAGCGTTCCAAGCGGTAATCAAAGCTGGTCAATACGCTTATCGTGACCGCCGTCAAAAGAAACGTCAATTCCGTGCTTTATGGATTGCGCGTATCAATGCTGGTGCTCGTCAAAACGGTTTGTCTTACAGCCGTATGATCGATGGCTTGAAAAAAGCTCAAGTGATCATCGACCGTCGCGTATTAGCTGACATCGCTATGCATGATGCAGTAGCATTTGCTGCTTTAGCTGAAAAAGCTAAAGGCGCATTAGCTGCATAAGCTTAGAGATTCAAAAAAGGCCGCTTTTTAGCGGTCTTTTTTATTTTTAGTAGTTCTGTTTTAAAAAAGATAATAACCAGAGATAAATGATGAAAGATGAAAAATTTCTAAATGACTTAATTAAAAAAGTGCAAAAAGGTGTTCAGTTTAAATATTTATATTTTTGGGGACATACTCCTAAGCAGGCTGATCTTGTTGATAAGAGTTGTTTTAGTCAGTGGTATCCAGTGCAATTTACAGATGAGGGTATTGAATACTTTACTGCTGAGCATTATATGATGGCGCAAAAAGCAAAATTATTTAATGATGAAGAAATCTTTGCACAGATCTTGCAAGTTAAACATCCAAATGAAGCAAAACAGCTCGGTCGTAAAGTGCGTAATTATGATGAAAAGATATGGCAAGAAAAACGTTTTGATATCGTGGTGCAGGCGAACTTTGCTAAATTCTCTCAGCATCCTGAATTGAAAAATTTCTTATTAGCAACGAAAGACCATATTTTAGTTGAAGCATCTCCGGTAGATAAAATTTGGGGGATTGGTATGGCGCAAGATCATTTACATATTCAAGATCCATCTCAATGGCAAGGTTTAAATTTGTTGGGCTTTGCTTTAATGCATGTTCGAGATCAGCTTTTAGCTCAATAAGTTTGTATGAAAAAAATTGGTGCTTCACTTTAAAGTTGTGACATGAGGGGAACGAATTGAAATCATTAAATGAAAGAGAAATTCGTATAGCCACCTTTAAGGATGCATTATCTATTGCAGAAGTGCATGTACAGTGTTGGAAAGAAACTTATACAGGTATGCTTAAGCAAGAAATATTGGATGAGCTTAAAGTACGAGATAAGGAGCTACTATGGAAAGAAATAACCAAAAGCCCTGATCATAAGTTATTTATCTATACTGAAAATGGAATGGTAAAAGGCTTTCTCGATGGTTATCTGAACCCAAAGAATAATATTGCTGAAATTCTTGCCTTTTATCTTTTGGAAGAAATTCAAAGGCAAGGTATAGGTCGTGAGTTATTTCAAAAGTTCTATCACTGTGCATTAAATCAAGATTACGCTTCTATTCGTTTAGACGTTTTTAATAAAAATCCAAGCCGTTTCTTCTATGAAAAAATGGGAGCCAAAATAATTGGTGAAACCGAACTACCTGAGTTCGGTTTCGAAATAACAGAGTTACTTTATCAATGGGAACTCTAATCTAAGTTATAGCCCAAAATAATAAGCCAATGCACAAATAATAATCGTTAGAATAATCAGCTTAATAACGCCTGAACCAGTGCCTTTATGGTGGTGAGATTTCAAGTGTTGAGGACTTTCACTTGATTGCTCGAATGGAGAGGCTTTAGCGACTGGAATTATTTGAGCTGTTTGATAGTGATTAGCAGCCTTAACAATAAGTTTGGCAAACAGATCATCAGTTTTTTGCGTAAAATTTCTTAAATTAATGAGTTGTTCTTGGTCTAGCTCTTCTCCTAACGGATCATTTGCAAGTTGTTTCTTTTGTTCTAAATAATTGCTTAATGCTTGAGTACGATTTAGAAGCTGGTGAGCATAATCTGCTGGATAGCTCTCTGGAATTAAAGCAAGTTTTGGTTCTTGGTTCGTAATATTTGTACCATCCAAATGAGCTTTTTGAAATTCTGGTTTCTCAAAACCTGCTGCATATTTACTACGAAATAATTCACTATCCATAAAGTCAGCAATTTCTTGCCATGGCGGATTTTTTAAATCAGCTTCAATTTTTTTTGATAACTTTTCATTTAGTTCAAAACGCCAGAAAGTTTCTAAATGAAGCTCACAGGTTTGTGAAGGAGGGGCTTCAAACTCATTATCATTATTATACCATTCAGCAAGTTCATGGCCGAAAATCCATGCAAATTTCTTATCATTTTGATGGCTAACGATAAAATGAGTGTAAGGTAAAAGCTCAACGTTACTGTTTGGATTTTGCTCTTCATTTAGAAGGCTTGATAAATGTAAACTAAGCTGAGTGGTACCTTGTTTTTTTAGCGCTTCTAGCCAAACTTGAAAGTGTTGGGCGAGTAAATGCTGAGAAGCTAAGTCACGAAATTGAAAACTATGGTGGTCAAAAATATGATGTTGTCGCCATTGGGTAAAGCTTAAGTTTTGGCGGAGGTATTCATTGCCATACGTCACAAGCGTAAGTTGTTGTTTCCAAATTTGATTGAGCGCCATAATAGTTGATCTCATTGACGATGCTATTATCTTATACGTTTTATCTTTTTGTTGCCTAATACATTTTTCATGATGGATAAACTTCATCAATTCGATGAAAAACTGTTAGAATGCAGTGTTTTATTATATTTTTTTAATTTGTTGCTTTGAGAGTTAATATGTCACTGGAAGCCCTGACCACAGAAGCGCTTGCTGCCATTGCAGCAGCTCAAGACCTTGTTGCACTTGATCAGGTACGTGTGCAATTTACAGGGAAAAAAAGCCAGCTTGCAGAACAATCGAAAGCATTAGGGAAAATGGACCCTGAAGAACGCAAAGTACAAGGTGCTGCGATTCATGCTGTTCGAGAAACAATTAATACTGCTTTAACAGAACGTCAAGCGGCATTACAACAGGCAGCACTTGAGCAAAAGCTAGCAAGTGAAACGATTGATATTACTTTGCCGGGCCGCGGTCAACGTGTTGGTACAGTTCATCCTGTTACTCAAGTACAAGAAAGAATTTGTCAGTTCTTCACTAAAGCTGGTTTTACAGTCGCGACTGGCCCAGAAGTTGAAGATGACTATCACAATTTTGAAGCATTAAATATTCCTGGTCACCATCCAGCGCGTGCTATGCACGATACTTTCTATTTTGATGCCACTCATTTACTGCGTACGCATACCTCTGGTGTACAGATCCGTACAATGGAAACAAGTGAGCCACCAATTCGTATTGTATGTCCTGGGCGTGTTTATCGTTGTGACTCAGATCAAACGCATTCACCAATGTTCCATCAGATCGAAGGTCTATACGTTGCCGAGAACACCAGCTTTGCTGAGTTAAAAGGTTTATTGATTAATCTGCTTAATGAGTTTTTTGAAAAAGATTTAAAGGTACGTTTCCGTCCATCATATTTCCCGTTTACTGAGCCAAGCGCAGAAGTAGATATTATGGATGAACGTGGCCGTTGGTTAGAAGTTTTAGGCTGTGGCATGGTACATCCAAATGTATTAAGTGCCGCGGGTATTGATCCTGATAAATACAAAGGCTTTGCTTTTGGTTTAGGGGTAGAGCGCTTTGCGATGTTGCGTTATGGCATTAATGACTTGCGTATGTTCTATCAAAATGATGTGCGTTTCTTACGCCAATTTGCCTAACAGTTTTTCAGGATTAAAAAAGGTTTATAAAGATGAAGATTAGCGAAAATTGGCTACGCACATGGGTTAACCCGGCAATTGATAGTGATACATTATCTGATCAGTTGACGATGCTTGGTCTTGAAGTTGATGAATTGGCACCAGTGGCTAAACCATTTACAGGCGTTGTAATTGGTGAAGTGTTAACTGTTGAGCAGCACCCTGATGCAGACCGTTTACGTGTTACAACAGTGAATATTGGTTCGGGTGAGCCTTTACAAATTGTGTGTGGCGCACCGAACGTTCGCGCTGGAATGAAAGCTCCAGTTGCAACCATTGGGGCAGTATTACCTGGCGATTTTAAAATCAAAAAAGGTAAACTTCGTGGAATTGAATCACAAGGAATGCTTTGTGGTGCTTCTGAGATTGATCTTGAAGATAAAATCGATGGTTTACTTGAATTACCAGCCGATGCTCCAGTCGGAGTAAATATCCGTGAATACCTCAAACTTGACGACAATATTATTGATATCAGTATTACGCCAAACCGTGGTGACTGTTTTAGTATTCGTGGTATTGCCCGTGAAATTGCAGTTATTAATCAATTGCAAATGAATGAACCCGTAATTAACGCGGTTGATGCCACCATTGCTGATGAGAAAAAAGTAGTTATCAGTACTGAAGGCGCTCCGCGTTATTTAGGGCGTGTAGTTAAAAATGTTAATATAAAAGCTGCTACTCCTGAGTGGATGGCACAGGCTTTATCACGTTCAGGAATCCGTACTCATAGTATTTTGGTTGATGTGACCAACTATGTCCTAATGGAATTGGGTCAACCAATGCATGCATTCGATTTGTCTAAAATCGAAGGGACGGTACATGTTCGTCAAGCAACACAACAAGAAAAGTTACAACTTCTGAATGATCAAGAAGTTGAGTTGCCAGAAGATATTATGGTGATTGCTGACGACCAAAAAGCTTTGGCAATTGCTGGAATTATGGGTGGTTTAGCGTCAAGTGTAACCGATGATACGACTGATATCTTCTTAGAAAGTGCTTTCTTCGCTCCACTTGCTATTGCTGGACGTGCTCGTCGTTTTGGTTTACATACAGATTCTTCGCAGCGCTATGAACGTGGTGTAGATTTTGAATTACCTTTAATTGCGATGAATCGTGCTTCTCAGCTTATTCAAGAGTTAGCGGGTGGTGAATTTGGCCCAATTACTGTAGCTGAAAAAACTGACTTACTTCCAAAACGTGAAGCCATTGAACTGAAACAAGCTCAGGTAGACCAATTATTGGGATATCAAGTCGCAGGTGAGTTCATTGCAGATGCTTTAACCCGACTAGGGTGTAAGGTAACAGTTAAAGCTGAAGGTGAGTGGAGCGTAGTGCCGCCATCGCATCGTTATGATATGGCTATTTATCAAGATTTAATTGAAGAAGTTGCGCGTATTGATGGCTATGACAATATCCAGATTAGCTTACCAAGCATGGATGTTAAATTTGCTAAATACCAAGATCGTTTTGAGCTCACTGAGTTGCGTCAAACGATCGTGACTTTAGGTTATCAAGAAGCAATTAGTTTTAGTTTTGCGGATGCGAAACTTGAAAAGCAATTAAATCCCGAAGTTAAGCCATTGATGTTAGCAAATCCAATTTCAAGTGATTTGGCTGCAATGCGTAGTACGTTGCTTTCTAGTTTAATTCCTTGCGTACAATATAATCTCAACCGTCAGCAAAGTCGTGTTCGTTTCTTCGAATTCGGGCTGCGTTTTGATTATCAAAATGCTAAGAGCATTGAAGACTTACAGCAGACCCCTACCTTGGCTTTGGTGGCAGTCGGCTCGCAAGAACCAGAATCATGGCATGCTAAGCCTCAACCAATGGATTTCTTTGATTTCAAAGGTGAGATTGAAGAGATATTAGCTGCTGGACGTGTAAATGTTGAATATGTTCGTTCAGAGCGCGCGTGGTTGCACCCAGGGCAATCAGCTGAGATTTTGGTTGATGGTAAATCAATTGGTTACTTAGGTCGTTTGCATCCATCTCTAGAAAATGACCTTGATTTAAGCACGACTTGGGTTGCTGAACTCGATCAAACAGCTGTTTTGCAATCTTATGTATCTAATTTTACAGAATTATCACGTTTTCCTTCGGTTAGACGTGATATTGCGCTTTTAATCTCTGATAATATAAATGTTAGAGATATTCAGCAGTTAATCGAACAAACTGGTGGAGAGCTTTTAGACTCTACATGGTTATTCGATGTGTATACGGGGCAGGGTGTCGAAGATGGTAAGCGCTCATTAGCGTTTGCGCTTTTGTGGCAACATCCTTCACGTACGCTTGAAGATGCTGAAATTAAATCTGGTATGGACAATATTATCCAAGTGTTAGAAAACACTTATCAAGCGACATTGAGGGCCTCATGACAGCATTAACTAAAGCAGACATGGCTGATCATTTAAGTGAGTTAACCAGCTTAAATCGCCGTGAAGCAAAACAAATGGTCGAGTTGTTCTTCGACGAAATTAGCCAAGCACTTATTGCGGGAGAGCAGGTTAAGCTCTCTGGTTTCGGTAATTTTGAGTTAAGAGATAAACGCGAACGCCCAGGACGTAATCCGAAGACAGGCGAAGAAATTCCAATTTCTGCTCGCCGTGTAGTGACCTTTAGAGCAGGACAAAAGTTTAGACAACGCGTTGGAAATGAGCAGATCGATTGATCTGCTTTTTTTTACTTATATTTAGACAGCTTATTCAACTACGCTGTTATGTCAATTTATCTAGACATATTAAGCGAAGTGGTCTTAGAAATATAAAATTTAGGCGTAAAAAAAGAGGACAAAATGTCCTCTTTTTTCTAATCTAATATATAGATTAGTGTGCAGCAGAAGCAGCAGGTGCAGAAGCAGCAGCAGGTGCAGAAGCAGCAGAAGCAGCAGCAGCATCAACAGCTGTAGAAGCAGCAGTAGCAGCTTCAGAAGCAGCAGTAGAAGCTTCAGAAGCAGCAGCTACAGCTTCAGAAGCAGCAGCAGCAGGAGCTTCTTCTTTCTTAGAACAACCAACGAAAGCTAAAGTAGCAGCTACAGCAGCAACAGCAGCAAATTTTTTGAATAACATGGCATCACTCTCACAAAAAAGATTTGAGATTAAAAAAACCTAAGTTGGACTGTTTTGCTTTTATTATTCCTAAAACGTAGCTAGGTAACAACGCATGGAGCAGTCTAACTGGTCTGCCGCTATGCTATCACTGCAAATGCTGAAATACTACTGTCGTCTGTCGAAAAAACATATGAAAAAGAGAAAAACAGTCTGTTTTTTAACAGAAAAAAACAATCAATCAGCCTGAGTACATTGGAAAAGGTAGAGGTAAGCCACTAAAAAACTTAATTTTTTTAATTCAAAAATAATTATTATCAAAAGCTTATAAATAATTTTACATAAAAAACTGCAAAATGTATTTTTGTGTAAAGCTTGTCAACCAAATAAAAAGCCACTCAAAAGAGTGGCTTTTTATTGAGAATTAATCGATTAAGTTGAAGCTTTACGCTTCATTTGATCGAAGAAATCATCATTTGTTTTAGTTTCTTTCATACGATCAAGTAAGAATTCCATTGCCGCCAACTCATCCATAGGATGAAGAAGCTTACGGAGGATCCATACTTTACGTAAGTTATCATCATCCATTAAACGCTCTTCACGACGGGTACCAGATTTCTTAATATTCATGGCAGGGAAGACGCGTTTTTCAGCAATACGGCGATCAAGAGTAATTTCTTGGTTACCCGTACCTTTGAATTCTTCATAAATTACGTCATCCATTTTACTGCCTGTTTCAATCAAAGCAGTTGAGATGATCGTAAGAGATCCACCTTCTTCAATATTACGTGCAGCACCGAAGAAGCGTTTAGGGCGCTCTAATGCGTGAGCATCTACACCACCAGTTAATACTTTACCTGATGAAGGAATGACAGTGTTATATGCACGCGCTAAACGGGTAATAGAGTCAAGCAGAATCACAACGTCTTTTTTATGTTCAACAAGACGTTTTGCTTTTTCAATCACCATTTCTGCAACTTGTACGTGGCGAGCAGGAGCTTCATCGAATGTTGAAGCAATGACTTCACCGCGAACAGTACGTTCCATTTCAGTTACTTCTTCTGGACGCTCGTCAATTAATAGAACAATCAGGAATACTTCAGGATTGTTTCTAACAATAGATTGAGCAATATTTTGAAGTAACATTGTTTTACCCGCTTTTGGCGGTGCAACAATAATAGAACGTTGACCTTTACCGATCGGCGCAACTAAGTCAACAACACGAGAAGTTAAGTCTTCTGTCGTACCATTACCTAATTCCATAACCAATTGTTCGGTTGGGAAAAGAGGTGTTAAGTTTTCAAATAGAATTTTATTTCGAGAATTTTCTGGCGTGTCATAGTTAATCTGGTTAACTTTGAGCAACGCAAAATAACGCTCACCTTCTTTTGGAGGGCGAATAGTACCTGTGATGGTATCGCCTGTACGCAAGTTAAAGCGTCGGATTTGTGAGGGACTCACATAAATATCATCCGGACCTGCTAAATACGAACCTGCGGCAGAGCGCAAAAAACCAAAACCATCAGAGAGAATTTCAAGAACGCCGTCACCAAAAATTTCTTCGCCATTCATCGCATGGCGTTTCAAAATGGCAAAGATAATATCTTGCTTTCGGTTACGAGCCATACCTTCCAGGCCCATAAATTCAGCAATTTTAATTAATTCACCAATTGGTTTTTTCTTGAGTTCAGTTAAATTCATAAGGGTCAGAATTAGGAAAGAGTAGAGTGTGGTTTAAAAAGAAGAAAAATCGCTCGCATACAAAAAAGATTATCGCAATTGTATTTACACAATAACAATTCAGAAGTCTGATTGATTGTTTCGAAGAAAAATGTGAAAAAACAATTTCTGTTGCCGAGTGGCGATCTTTATGTTTGTGTCTTGTAAGAAGCCGGACGAAGATGATTCCCTTCAGTGCCTCTTGAGCATGCAATATAAGCCAGCTTAGTTAATTTGTCAATTTATAGCCGAAAAAAATACGCTATAAAAGTATAGCGTATTTTCATTCTTAGCATTTTGACTTAAACATTTTCATCAATAAAGCTTACAAGTTTAGAGCGAGGTACAGCGCCAATTTGTTGAGCTACGACTTCACCATTTTTGAAAAGTAATAAAGCAGGAATATTGCGGATATTGTATTTCACCGCAATATCTTCGCAAGAAGTCACATCAACTTTAACAATTTTTACTTTACCAGCATATTCACTTGATAAGTCTTCAAGAACAGGTGCAATTGCTTTACAAGGTGCACACCAACCTGCCCAGAAGTCAACAAGTACAGGTGTTTCAGCGTCTAGAACATCTGCTTGGAAGTTATCATCAGTTGTATTTACAATAGTCGCAGACATGGTACGGCTCCAATTTTTAGAAAAAAGTGCTATTACTACAGGAGAAAATTATCTCTATCAGTATTACATAGCTACTTAGTTCAATGTAAGGGTTTGATGCCATTATTCAAGGCTTAACTAAATTTGTCTAATGGATGCTCACGATATTCACCATCGACTTGTACAATCAACTCATAAATAGAAAAATATAAATGACAGTTAATTGTTGATGAAAATGGCTTTTCAATTGCATTCGTGTGAATTACTCTAGGCGTGAATTGTTATGGGTTTAGTTCAATAATGTCTGATTTTCTGATTGATGAAGAATTACTTGCCGCCATAGATATGGGGTCGAACAGCTTTCACCTTGCAATTGCACGGGTAGATCACGGTGAAGTTAAAAAAGTTGCTTCGATGTCAGAAAAAGTACAGCTTGCAGCTGGTTTAGATGAAAATAAAAATTTAACAGAAGCAGCTCAGCAACGTGGTTTGGCATGTCTAGCCCGTTTTGTTGGTAGATTGAGTTCTGTTCAACCTAATCGTTTACGAATTGTGGCTACTAATGCCTTGCGTCAGGCAAAAAATGGTCATGAATTTATTCAAAAAGCTGCAGAAATTTTACCTAAACCTATTGAAATTATTGCAGGACGAGAAGAAGCCCGTCTGATCTATTTGGGTGTATCGCATACCATGGCCAATGGTGGACGTCGCTTGGTCGTCGATATTGGTGGTGGTTCTACCGAATTTATTATCGGTGAAGAGTTTGAACCTATTTACACCGAATCATTACAAATGGGTTGTGTGGCCTATACAACAGCTTACTTTTCTGATGGGGAAATTACCCAGAAATCATTTGATAAGGCCGTAGTTGCTGCTCGTAAAGAACTTTCTGCTATTGCAACGACTTATAAAATGGAAGGGTGGGATACTGTCGTTGGTTCGAGTGGAACGATTAAAGCCTGTCGCCAAATTATGGTTAATATGGGCTTAAGTGATGAACAAGAAAATGTCACTCGAGAAGGTTTATACAAACTCAAAGATAAATTACTTAAGTTTAAAAACGTTTCTGAAATTGATTTTGAAGGTTTAAGAGAAGATCGACGAGCAGTTTTGCCAGCCGGATTGGCAATTTTGTACGCAGTTTTTGAAGTTCTAGAAATTGATCGTTTGGCATATTCTGATGGTGCATTACGCGAAGGTGTTATGTATGACCTATTAGGTCGATTTAAACATGAGGATATACGCGACCGCAGTGTACAGGCTCTAATGGGTCGTTATAATGCTGACCCTAAACAAGCAGAACGTGTTGTCAATACAGCACAGCAATTATTTGATGGTGTCGCGAAATCTCTTAATTTAACGAGTGAAGACAGTGACTTACTGCGTCGATCAGCTTATTTGCATGAGATTGGTTTAGCAATTAGTCATGGTGGTTATCATCGCCATGGTGCTTATTTGTTACAGCATTCTGATATTCCGGGTTTCTCGCAAATTGATCAAAATCATCTTTCACATTTAGTTGCTCACCATCGTCGTAAATTGCGAAATGATGTAAAAAACGAAATTTTGAAGGCTGGTGGTCATAAATTACTTTACTTATGTTTATTGCTTCGCCTAGCAGTTTTACTCAACCATAGTCGAAGTGATCAGATGCTTCCTGCCATTGAACTGACCATCATAAATGATCAACAATGGCAGCTTAGTGTTTCTGGTGATGCCAAACAATGGCCATTGTTAGTTGCGGACTTGCATGATGAGCAAGATCAGTTTAAGCATTGGGACATTGAATTGAATATTCAGTCGGAAAAATTTATCGATTAAAGGGATAATATTCGACCTATGAAAAAAGCTACTCAGTCCAAAGCGTGGACAACGGTTCAAATTGCACGTCATCCTGAACGTCCGCAATTTCTAGATTATGTCGGTGAAATCTTTACAGAATTTGACGCCTTGCATGGTGATCGTTTGTTTGGTGACGATGGTGCGATGGTAGGTGGTCTTGCTCGTTTTGACGGTCAACCTGTGATGGTCATTGGACAACACCGTGGTCGTAGTACCCGTGAAAAATTAAAGCATAACTTCGGTATGGCTAACCCTGAAGGTTACCGTAAATCTCAACGCCTATTAGATATGGCTGAGCGTTTTAATCTTCCGGTCTTTACGTTTATTGATACTATGGGTGCTTACCCTGGTGTTGGTGCTGAAGAACGTGGACAAGCCGAAGCAATTGCAACTAGCCTTGCTCAACTTTCAAGTTTGAAGGTTCCTGTTGTTGCAACAGTACTTGGTGAAGGTGGTTCTGGTGGTGCTTTAGGTATTGGCGTTGCTGACAGAGTAATTATGTTATCGCATAGTATTTATTCTGTGATTTCACCAGAAGGCTGCGCATCTATTTTATGGAAAACTGCTGAAAAAGCGGCTCAAGCGAGCGAAGCTCTAGGTTTGACAGCAGATAAATTACAATCTCTAGGTATTGTTGAATATGTAGTAGATGAAGGTGAAGGGGCACATTTAGATCCTGAGCATGTAATGCAAAATCTAAAAGTAGTTTTGAAGCAGGCTTTGGATGAATTGCTACCAATGGATGCAAATGAACGATGCGAAGCACGTTATCAACGTTTAATGAAGTTTGGCAGCGCAAATTTAGGCATAATGTCTTAACGCAGGCTCAACTGTTTTCAGAAAATAGTTCTTTTCTTATTGGATGTAGTGGCGGCATGGATTCAATGCTGCTACTACATCTGATATCTCAAATTTTCCCTCAAAAGATTCGAGCGATTTATATTGATCATCAACTGCAATCACAAAGTGCAGAATGGGGTAAACTCGTTGCTAAACAAGCTACTTGCTTAGATATTCCTTATATTATTCAAAAGGTTCAAGTTGCCGACGGTAATTTGGAAGCTCAAGCACGTCAGACACGGTATCAAGCTTATCGACAGCATTTACAAGCGAATGAAATTTTAGTACTTGCTCATCATCAACAAGATCAGGCTGAAACAGTCATTTTAAGGTTGTTGTCGGGTGCAGGTGTTGATGGCCTTGCTGCTATGCAGTCTATTGATTACCGCGTAGATATGACAATTTGGCGTCCTTTTTTAGATTTAACTCGTGAGCAAATTGTCGATTGGACTACCCAACTTGAAATTCAATATATAAATGACCCTACAAATTATGACATTCATTATGATAGGGCGTGGTCACGTGAGGAACTTTGGCCATTTTTACAAAATCGATTTCCTAAAATGCAGCAAGCACTTAGCCGAACCAGTTATTTGATGCAAGATGCTTCTGAAATTTTAGAAGAAGTTTTGATAGTCGATTTAAAGCATTGTGGTACCGCTGAGTGTTTAGACTTAACTAAATTGTTAGATTTATCGGCTGCCCGTCAGCGTCAGTTACTTTCTGTCTGGATGAAAAGTGATGGGCAATATCGACCTGCATTTGAAATGGTCGAGCGCTTAAAAAATGAAGTGATTGATTCAAAGTCTGATGCACAAGCAGCATTACACTGGAATCAGTTTTACTATGTCCGTTATCAACAGAATCTTTATAGATTGAGTAAGCAGGTTTTTCTTGCTGAAACCTTAAGTCCTGTTGAGGCTGAATCGGAGCATCATTTCCAAATGGGAGAAATAGTGCATTACGCTTCAGGAAATTTTCAGATTACACAAAAAAATATCGGTTTAGCTTCATCTTTATTAAATAAAAAATTGAGAATAATTCGACGTCAGGGTGGAGAAAAAGTCCATTTATATGGTCGTGTTGGCCAATGGCCGTTAAAAAAAGCAATTCAAGAAGCACATATTTTGCCTTGGCTTCGTCATACAATTCAAATATTAGTCATAGATAATGTTATGCTTGGGGTTTTTACACCGAAAGGATTTTGGTTGGCTCAGTCTCCGTATTGTGAGGAAGGAGGATGGCAACCAGATTTAATTTCTCATTCTTGTAATCTGGTAAATGGCGAATATGGTTATGGCAAGTGCAGTAAATTGTAATATCTGTTTTATTGGTGGCGGTAATATGGCCCAAGCGTTAATTGGTGGGCTCATTTCAAGAGGTTTACCACCGACACGTATTACTGTTTCAGATCCTGTTGAACAGATCCGTCAATTATTACAAGAGAAAGAAGTCCACGTCACACAAGATAACGTGGTTGCAATTCAAAATGCTGATGTTGTCGTACTGGCGGTAAAACCCCAAGTTCTGGCTACTGTTTTACGTCCCTTAAAAGGTCTGTTATCAGATAAATTAGTCATTTCAATTATTGCTGGTGCTGAAATTCAAACAATATCAAATTTAATTGATAGCGATCGAATTGTACGAGTTATGCCAAATACACCAGCTCTCGTTCAAACAGGTGCGCATGGTATCTATGCTAATGATGTAGTGGGTACTTCGGATCGTGAATTAACAAGTCAGATTTTAGCAGCCACAGGTTTAACAATTTGGGTAAACTCCGAAGCTCAAATTGATGCGGTAACAGCAGTTTCTGGTTCAGGTCCTGCATATTTTTTCTATCTGATGGAAAGTATGATCCGTGCGGGTAAGAATTTAGGACTGGATGAAAAAGTTGCAACCGCGTTGACT
The DNA here is from genome assembly GCF_035615195.1 of Acinetobacter sp. IK31. Taxonomy (NCBI): domain Bacteria; kingdom Pseudomonadati; phylum Pseudomonadota; class Gammaproteobacteria; order Moraxellales; family Moraxellaceae; genus Acinetobacter; species Acinetobacter sp. IK31. Next base: position 76,198 of record NZ_JANBOB010000018.1, read on the forward strand.
CTTCAAACGGCGTTAGGTGCAGCTCAAATGGCAATTACCAGTTCAAATACTCCATCTGAACTTCGTAAGAATGTGACATCGCCAAATGGTACAACACAAGCTGCACTTGAAGTTTTTGACCGTGCACAAATCTCCCAAAATATTCAATCTGCATTGGCTGCTGCTCAGAAGCGTAGCCAAGAATTGGCTCAAGAACTGAGTGACAGTGCGAAATAGCTTAAATAGGATAAGACAACTATGGGTGCAAATTCTGCGCTAATTTTTGGAATTTTAATTAATGTCGCGATTTTATTGGTCTTTTTCCGTTTTTTAATGCAATTAGCGGCAGTAAGTCCTTATAATCCTGTGGTTTTATCGACCGTAAAAGCGACTAAGATTGTTGATATTTTTGGCCGAATTTTTCCGACGGTCGCAAAAGGCCGATTTAATTTGGCTGCGTTGGTTCTTTTAATTACGTTGTATTTACTGAAAATTTTCGGTGTGATGTATCTTTCTGGCTCTATGCCAAATAGTCCGATTCATTTACTGATTCTGACATTTGTAACTATGATTCAGGACTTGATTCGTTTCTGCCGTTATTTAATTTTCGCAACAATCATTTTGAGTTGGGTTGTAATGTTTACTCAATCGCGTTCACCTTATATTGAGGTGATTCAAGATTTAGCTGAACCATTACTCGCACCATTCCGTCGTTTATTGCCTAATATGGGAATGATTGATTTATCTCCAATTTTGGCATTTTTGGCACTCTATATTGCCGAGATCTTAATGAATGAAGTAGCGAAAGTTCTATTAACAGGACTTTAAGCTGACTCAATAAAAAAGGGCTGTATTTCATAGCCCTTTTTTTATTTCTGTTAATTAATGAGCATCATCCCAGTTTAGACCTTGTCCTACCTCAACCACTAAAGGCACAGAAATTTCTACAACTGATTCCATGACTTTTGCGATTTGTTTGGAAAGTTCTTCAGCAATGTTTTGATCGGCTTCAAAAACTAATTCATCGTGTACTTGAAGTAGTAACTTGGCTTGATCTTTTGGCAAGATTTTATCAACTTCAATCATCGCAATTTTAATAATATCAGCCGCACTGCCTTGTAAAGGTGCATTGATCGCAGCACGTTCGGCAGCCTTACGCACCATCACATTTCGTGCATCAATATCAGGCGTATAAAGACGTCGACCTAAAATAGTTTCAACAAAGCCTTGCTCTGATGCAACTTGACGCGTGCGTTGCATATATTCATAGATGCCAGGATAACGTTGGAAATATTGCTTGATATAGTTTTGCGATTCTTGACGTGTGAAGCCTAATTGACGAATTAAGCCAAACTCAGACATACCATAAAGTAGACCAAAGTTTACAGCCTTGGCTTGACGACGCTGGTCATTAGTTACGTCTTCAATTGCAATACCTAATACTTCGGCAGCAGTTCTACGGTGAACATCTTGTCCATGTTGGAACGCATGTACTAAAGCATCATCTTGAGAAAAATGTGCCATTAAACGTAGTTCAATTTGCGAGTAATCGGCAGCCAATAGAACTCGGCCTTCCGGCGCAATGAATGCTTTACGAATCTGACGACCAATTTGTCTACGAATTGGAATATTTTGTAAATTAGGATCAGAAGAGGATAGACGACCTGTCGCTGTTAGCGCTTGATGATAGCTCGTATGTACACGATGCGTGTCGTTATGAGACTGTTCAACCAGACGGTCCGTATAGGTACTCTTTAGCTTTGCTAAACCACGATGTTCTAAAATAATTTCTGCTAAAGGATGCTCAATTTTTTCTAAGACACTTTCACTGGTGCTGTATTGGCCAGTTGCAGTTTTTTTCCCGCCTTTGATTCCTAATTTATCAAATAGAATTTCGCCTACTTGTTTAGGTGAAGCAATATTAAAAGTTTCATCTGCTATTTCCATGGCTTGATTTTCAAGACCTTCCATAGTTTTTGCAAATTCAACGCTTAATTTATCGAGGAATGCATGATCTAAACGAATGCCATTCTCTTCCATGCCTGACAAAATTCGGGCAACTGGCATTTCGATGTTATATAAAATATTTTCTAGCTCAGGAAATGGCTTAAGTTTGTTTGAAAGAACTTCATACAAACGATAGGTCACATGTGCATCTTCTGCTGCATAGTGTGCAGCGACTTCAATATCAATTTGATTAAAAGTTTTCTGTTTTGCACCTTTGCCAGCAATTTGTTCAAAAGTCGTTGTTAAGTGACTTAGGTAGACACGAGCAACATCATCCATTCCATGACGAGTTGCTGCTGCATTCAGTACATAAGACGCCAACATGCTGTCGAAATACCAGCCTTTTAGCTCAATGCCGTGGTTAGCAAAAATATGTGCATCGTATTTAAGATGATGACCGATTTTTTTAACCGCTTCATTTTCTAGTACAGGCTCAATTTGAGCCAGAATTTGCTCACGGTTCAGTTGCTGTGGCGCATTTTCATAGTTATGCGCTAAAGGAACATAGTAAGCATCTTGTGCATCAAATGCGATTGAAAAACCAACCATTTCGGCAATACGATAATCAAGACTCGTGGTTTCTGTATCAATCGCAAAATGATCGGCATTTTGCATGCGTTGCCAGAGTTGATCCCATGCTTCTTGAGTTAAAACAGTGTGGTAATTGGCAGTCCCAAGCTGGTCATCTTGACTCGTTAAACTGGCCTGATCTTCGGTTTCTATCGAATCAGCTGGTTTAACCTCATCTTGTACTACGACTTGTGAAACTTGTTGTTTATAAGCAGAGCTGTTCGGATTATTTGGATGGTCAAGTGACTGTAACTGATTTCTAAACTCAAGTTCAGTATATAAGTTACGCAAAGCATCAACATTTGGGTCGATAAGCTTTAATTCATGCCAGTCGAGTTCTAAAGGAAGATCACACACAATACTTGCTAGCTGATGATCAAGCTTAATATTGTCTAAATTATCTTTAATATTCTGACTAATCTTGCCTTTAAGTTGGTCTGCATTGGCAATAATATTCTCTAGGGTGCCATATTCAGTCAGTAATTTTGCTGCTGTTTTTGCACCAATGCCTGGAACACCCATAATACCGTCGGATGCATCGCCCATCAGAGTCAAGTAGTCGATAATCTGATTTGGCCAAACTCCAAACTTCTCAAATACACCGTCAGTGTCCATTACGCGATCTTTAAAACTATCTTCTAACTTTACATGATCATTAACTAATTGAGCCATGTCTTTATCTCCAGTCGAGATGAGAACATGGTGGCCTTCGAGTACGGCACGTTTAGCAAGTGTACCAATAATGTCATCCGCTTCTGCGCCAGGGAGACTATATAAAGGAATACCTTGAGCTTTAATCAATGCATGTAAATATGGAATTTGTTGAGATAACTCTTCGGGCATTGTTGGGCGATCACCTTTATAAATGGGTGAAAGCTTATGACGGAAGGTTGGTTCGGGAGTGTCAAAAATTACGGCCATATGCGTCGGTTGCATACGACGCATAAGTTTTTGAATCGCAGAAATTGCTCCACGTATTGCATTGGTATGTAACCCTGTAGAGGTCGTCAATGGTGGTAATGCATGATATGCACGAAATAAAAAATAGGACCCATCAACCAAGACAAATGGTGGCATTGAACAATTCCTTAATCTGAATTACGGGTATTTTACGTGAAAACGGATATGAATGCAGGTTTATGATTTTTGCAGTATTTTGTATGTATAAATATACGCTTGTATTGCCTTGAAGTAAGATGACATGTAATGAAGGTGTCATATTGCTAAGCCCATGTATAAAAAAGACAAACAGGGAATGATCATCGTTTTGATCGCTTTGACTTTGTTTTTAGCCATTTCAATTGGTTTTAAATTCCAGAGTGCTGTTGCTGCTTTATCTATTGCACTCGTGGTAGTACTGGTTCAGTTATTATCAAATCTGCATCAGCGTCTGACTCATTTAGAACAACAGTTTTCTCATCAAGCAAATCCTCTTTATTCTATTCGTATGCAAACAACAGTGATTTATACGGCTGCCTTGGTTGCGTTAGTTGCTTATATGAATCACTGGATGTGGATTGCTGGCGGTGCATTACTGGTTTTATTGTTATGTTTGGTCCAAACGATTAGTGCATTCCATACAAGACTATTGTACCTCGAGACAGTAAAACAAAATGTTCATGTAAATGAAGCAATAAATACAGATGTTGTAACGCCTGTATCGGGGCAAATTGATCCAAACAATATGATCAAGCCAGCTCTACCTGAAATGAACTCTTTAGACCAAAAAGAAAATCTAGCTCCTGTACAAACTGCATGGTGGCAACCAGCAATAGATTGGATGGTACATGGCAATCCAATTTTAAGAGTTGCTGTTGCTGTGCTCATGGTTGGGGTAGTGTTGTTACTGCGTTTCGCAAGTGAACACTGGCAGCTAAGTTTGGTTTTGAAACTTGGGTTTATCGCTGTTGCTGGAGGTGTATTAACTGCATTTGGCTATACTCTGCAAAAGAAAAATCAACTTTTTGCTGTTGCTTTGCAAGGTGTAGGGCTAGCGGTTGTGTTTCTAACACTCGTGTTCTCGCATCATTTTGGTGTAATTGCCAATCTAATAACAGCTAGTATTTTGTTTACTATTTTATTAGTAATCACCGTATTTTTAAGTTTAAAACAACAGGCAATTTACTTAGCAATTTTAGCACTTGGGATGGCTTACGCAGCGCCACTGGTCATTCCGCAATATCGCCCAGATGTGGTTTTCTTATTTAGCTACTATTTGGTTATTAATCTTGCGGTTGCCGCCGTTAATTTTATTCAACCTTGGAAAATCTTAAATCAAATCGCTTTCTTCGCCACGATGTTTATTGGTGGTAGTGCGATAGGTTTTTATGCAGAACCTGCAAAATTTGACACATTAGACTGGATTTTATGGCTGCATATAGCCCTGTTTATTTGGCTCAGTGTGCGTTATAGCCAAAATATATCTCGAGTTTCAACACATGAAAAACGAGAAGGGATTCATTTACCTCCACTGTTAGATGTGGGCCTTATTTTTAGCGTGCCTGTACTAGGTTTTACACTACATGCCTATTTAGTACATGAGTCTACCCAAGCGTTGACGATTGGCGCCGCAGTACTAGCGGGAACTTATGCACTATTAACTTTCTGGATTAAAAAAACTCATCCGCAACTTTCGGTGTTGGCAAAAAGCTTTTTCATTCTCGCCGTTGCATTTTTTGCTCTAATCTTTCCACTCGCGAAAGGAGCACACTGGACTGCAATTGGTTGGGTCGCTCAAGGTACGGCCTTAATTGTATGGGGTGTAACTGAGCGCTACCGTTTAAGCCGATATATTGGTGTAATTTTAGTTTTACTAAGTTCAATTGCATTGTTTTATCAATTTTGGGCAAATGAACAATTCCCAACATTGAGCACAAGCATTTATGCAATCGCCCAATTTATTTCAGCCTTCTATTTGTTGCAATACAACAGTAAAGAGCAACACTATTTTAGTGCCAGCATGTTTAGCGGTATTTTCTTATGTTTAGGGATGTATGCGGGTGCTATAGCAGGTATAGAAATAATGACATGGCAACATCACGGCTTAAGCCCATATTTGATGGTTGCGATATTATTATTATCAATATTTAGTGTAGTCGTTCACTACAAACTAAGAGTCCAATGGCAGAGTTTACAGTTAAGTCTAATTAGCCTTTTATTGTTGTTAATTTTGGGTGAGGCCTTTACCAGTCAAATATTCAGCGTATTTAAATGGCCGAGCATATTGCAACAGGGTACTTTCCTCATTGCAGCAACATTCCTCAGTGCTTTATTCATTATGGCTCAACCGCAGTCAGGTCAGTTTGGGTCTTTAAAGGCATGGGCTGGTTTAAGCTGGTTGGCATTAGCCACAGTTGGTTTGGCGATTTTTCCACAAATGCCAATTGTTGCTTTGGCTTTCGTTCCAGTGGTTTATTCGATTTGGGCTTATCAGTCCCATAAAACCACATTGTTACATCAAATTCCAGTGTGGTGTCTAAGTTTACTTTGGTTGCTTGTGGTGAGTGTCGATATTCATTCTGCGGAATATCTTTATTTTGTTCCTTTGCTTAACTTAACTGATTTTCTGTCAATTGTAGTATTTGCAGGCCTACTCTTTATTATTTATCAACATGCTTTTGATCAAGATAAATCACTGGAGTGGACTTTTAAAATTACAACAATTCTAGTGGGATTATTAGTATTCAGTAGTGTGGTGGTTAGAAGTTTGCACCATTATTGGGCGACGCCACTCTGGAGTGCTGCAATTTGGACAAATGGTCTAGTGCAGTTAAGTTTGACATTGCTTTGGGTCATCTTGGCATTCGTTTTAACCACATTCTCTAGTCGAAGAATGATTCGTCAATTGTGGTTTGTGGGTGCTGCGCTTTTAGGAATTGTCGTATTAAAACTAATTTTGCTTGATCTATCGCAAAGTGCGACATTAACTCGAGTCATTTCATTTATTGGGGCGGGTGGGGTAATGTTAATTATTGCTTATCTTGCACCATTACCACCGTCATCCTCTGTACAAAAAAATGAAGAGCCTAAGCTTTAGGCTCTCGTTTTAACTCATTTTGATTAGTGTATTGATCGATATCATCTTCAGCAAAAACAGTAGGTGGTCGATCAATCAAACCCATTTTAGGAACAGGAATTTCAATCTGATTATCTAAAAATCCATTTCGAATTCTTTCTTGCATCTCATCTCGGACTTTTAAAGAATTTTCTTGTCTACACCACATTGCAAATAAAAGTTCAATCGATGATTCTCTGAATGCAGTAACTGTAACAGCAGGCTTTGGGTCATCTAATACAAGCGGATAATGAGCTGCTACGTTAAGTAGAACTTCACGAACTTTAATGATGTCTTCGTGAAAGTTAATTGCGAGTGTAATTGGAATTCGCCGAATTGGGTATTTAGATAAGTTGTGTACGGGAGCACGAATAAGCTGTTCATTTGGCAGACGAATATAGACATTGTCTAATGTAAGTAGTTTTACAGAAAGCAAATCAATTGAGATCACTTCACCTTCAATCGTATTTCCACGAATCAGGGTAATCTGGATCGTATCCCCGACTTCAAACGAACCTTCGCCAATCAAAAATAAACCACTGATTAAGTTACTGGCAGACGTTTGCGATGCGAAACCAAGTGCTACGGTTAAAATCCCTGCCGCACCAAGAAATACACTGAGTTTAAAACCAGCTTCTTTTAAACTCGTCATAATGAAGAGTAAGAAAATAAAATAAAAAATACCGCGGCGCCACACCAAACGTTGATGAGCATTAAAACGTGAGCCAATGGTTCTAATGAATGTATTTGAAATAATACGAGCAAGAACAAAACCAATAAAACAGAGCACAACAGCGACTAAAATTTCACTAATACGTTCGGTATTAATATTGGTAAATATGCTTGTGAGGCTATCAGCGATATCCTTAGGAATACTTGTATCAGCCATATAAACCTCTTAAAAGAATGAATCAAACATATTGAATAATGCACCACCAGGTGAACGTGGCGGATGAACATAGGTCACTTCACCTGCAAGTGGTGGAGTGCGGTTTTCAATACGAATGCGTGCGGGGCGATCAGAGCCTTCATAATAAACTTTAATTTGAGAAGTCCATAAACGCCCCGTACTTTCACTATAGAAAAGAGGCAGGGCGGTAACTGGTACATTCATGCGGTCAAAACGCAATTGATGATTACTGGTATTGTGAAAATCAATTGGGGTTACAGCACGAAAAGCACGCGGTGTTAACAGGTTCAAATCGGTACGTCCATCTACTGAAGTGGCATAGCAAATTTCACCTTGCTGGGCATTTGGACCAAACCATGTATCTTTGGGCTGAATTAGGGGAATCTCAAACAGAGGCTCATGCTGACTTTCAACCAAACCAGCAATCCATAGTGGTGTACTAATATAGAGAGTTCCACGTTGTCCCGCTGGAATGTAGATAGGATCAACGGGTTTAATTACTACTGAACGGTCTGCCAGTCGTGGCATAAGTAAAAATTCCGGATTAGTTTTCCGAAACATGTAGCGTTCTACTTGAACAGTATGCGGAAAGGCAAAATTCGGATCTGCGATTGGGTGCCAATCTTGCTCATTATCGTCTTGAAGAGATGGGCGATAATATTCGATACGCCATTCTTTTATACCGCGCGTTAGACGAAAAAGCATTGAACCGAATTGCCATGCTTTAGACTGATTAATTTCAAAGCGCTGTTCTCCCCACCATTTTAAGGAATTCTGGGGGCGAGGCTGATATTCATTATTTTCAAACAAGACGTAAAATTCCTCTACCGAGTTGTTAAACAGACTTCACGCTGTAATCTGCTTAGAGTACACTCAAAATCATCTTACTCATCATTATAAATTGTGATGCAAATATTGAAACAAATACAAGTTCCATATAGTTTTGCCAAGCGTCATGGTGTTTTATTTCGTTATGACGGTGATCAAGTATTTATTATTAGACGTCAAAATACTGAAAAAATTGCATTGCAGGAAGCAAGACGAATTTTAGGAAAACCAGCACACTATCAGTTATGCACTGAACAAGAATTTAATGCACTGCTTAGTACAAGTTATGCGCGAGATACAGGGGAGTCACAAGAAGTTGCAGCAGGTTTAGAAGATCATCCTGATTTATTAAGCTTGGCTGATCAGGTGCCAGAAACAGAAGATTTGATGGACCAAGAAGATGATGCGCCTATTGTCCGTCTTATTAATGCACTTCTTTCTGAAGCAATTCGAGTTGGCGCTTCAGATATTCATATCGAGGCTTTTGAAAAGAAATTATCTGTACGATTACGTGTAGATGGTCAATTACGTGAAATTGTACAGCCACGCCGTGAGTTGGCGCCTTTGCTAGTTTCGCGTATTAAAGTCATGGCAAAACTCGATATTGCAGAAAAGCGTGTACCGCAAGATGGGCGTATTTCTTTACGTCTTGCAGGACGTGAAGTGGATGTCCGTGTTTCGACTTTACCATCGTCACATGGTGAAAGGGTTGTAATGCGTTTGCTTGATAAACAAGCTGGTCGTCTTAATATGATCCATTTGGGTCTGATGGCAAATGATTATGAGCGTTTAACCCAACTCGTGCATCGTCCCCATGGCATTATTTTAGTAACAGGTCCTACAGGCTCGGGGAAAACGACGACTTTGTATGCAGCCTTATCTGATCTAAATGACAATACGCGTAACATTTTGACAGCCGAAGACCCGATTGAATATCAACTTGAAGGTATTGGGCAGACACAAGTCAATACTAAAGTGGATATGACTTTTGCTCGTGCTCTAAAGGCAATGTTGCGTCAAGATCCAGATGTGGTCATGGTTGGTGAGATTCGTGATTTAGAAACAGCAGAAATTGCAGTACAGGCATCACTAACAGGTCATTTGGTTTTATCTACACTGCACACTAATACCGCTATTGGTGCGGTCACCCGACTTAAAGATATGGGGATTGAACCATTCTTATTATCGAGCTCTTTAATTGGAGTGATTGCTCAACGTTTGGTTCGTACCTTATGTCAACATTGTATGACATGGCGTGAAGCAGATACTTTCGAAAGACAGGTATTTCAGCATATTCATAGTGAGTCTATGTTGAAGTTACCACAGGCTCAAGGGTGTGATCATTGTTCACATTTAGGTTTTAATGGGCGTACGGCTATTTATGAAATCGTGCCTGTTGATGATTCTATGCGCCGTCAGATTCACGGAAATGCGGCTGAATATGAATTGGAAAATCATGCTCGTCAGTACTCTGGCTCTATTCGTGATGATGGTTTACGCAAAGTGCTTACAGGTAAAACTACACTCGAAGAAGTGCTTCGAGTAACCAATGAAGCAAGTGAAGCATAATTTGTAACGTGCAATAAAAATGCCCGATAAGATTCGGGCATTTTTGAAACTTGAAAAATTACTCAGTCACAATATTAAAGTTCACATCAATATTATTGCGAGTTGCATTTGAATATGGGCAAACGATATGAGCTGCTGCAACTAACTTTTCAGCTTCTTCACGATCCATGCCAACCAAGTAAACATTTAAAGTTACTTCAATACTGAAACCTGTAGGAATTGGACCAATACCTACTTCGCCTTCTACATACGCATCTTTGCTAATATTAAATTTATCGCGGTTTGCAACAAATTTTAAAGCGCCTAAAAAGCATGCTGAATAACCAGCTGCAAATAATTGCTCAGGATTTGTTACAGCACCACCAGCACCACCCATTTCTTTAGGTACGCCAAGTTGTACATCTAATACACCGTCTGATGAGGTTGCACGGCCATCACGACCACCGGTTGCTTTAGCTTTTGCGCGATAAACAACTTTTTCTAATGACATCGTTTTTGTTCCTAAAATAAATTGAATACAAATATATCGTACACGACTTAATTATTTTGACAAGTATATTTTTTGAAAAAATTGCTGTTTATTTGACTAGGTTTGTACGGAGTTTAGTAAGTTGATCTTTTAGGTCCAGTAGCGTTGTCATATCACATGAACTTGCATCTAATACTTCGGCTGGAATATTCATTGCCCGATCTTTTAATTTTTTTCCTTCATCGCTTAGCGTAATAATAACTTGGCGTTCATCTTGCGTTGAGCGAGTGCGATGAAGAAAATGTAGGGCTTCTAATTTTTTCAGAATAGGGGTGAGAGTTGATGATTCTAAAAAAAGCTTGGCACCAATTTCTGAAACAGTAATTTCATCCTGTTCCCATAAAACCAACATCACCAAATATTGAGGATAAGTAATACCCAAAGGCGTTAGGAGTTTTCGGTAGAGCTGATTAAGAGCTAAATTTGTTGAATAGACGAGGAAACATAGTTGATTCTCAAGCTTTAAGTTTTTACAGTCTTGGTCCATATCTTCCTCAAAGAAACTAATATTGCTTTTGTAGTATATCGCGTTCTATTCAGTTTCTTAAATGTTCATAAGAATAGGTTATGAATAAAGTAAATTAAGGGGCATAAAAAATGGAATAATTAAATCAATTATTCCATAAGATAAAAATCTTTTAGATAAAAGTGCCTACCATAGGTCTGCAATTTTTTTCATCAAACGTGCACGATATTTAGCAGTAGGATTATTTACACTACGTTGTTGCTCTTGTTCATAAAAACCTTGCCAAGCAGTGATCATTTCAAGCGTTGTTCCTTGTTTTTTAATCATAGAAACATCTGCTGGTTGAATATTTTCTAAACGTTGTCTTGCACCTTCTGCGCCCGTTCCCCATCCAATTATTCTTTGGCCAAATGCAGGCAAAGGAATATCTTTAGGAGTAGAGGGAAGAATATCTGATTTGAGCTGTGCGGGTGGTGAAACGAAATGATTCGTTGTACCAGACTCTGCATAACAATGAATATTTGCCCCCAAGCAAAAAAAGCTAAATAAGTATTTCCACATGAATAATTAAACTTTTAATAGTGAATTAATTTACGGTGTGTCATTAGAGGCATTGAAGAGCGGACGAGATCTTGTGCTGTTAAATCAAAGGGCACAGTGATTAAACCATTCCCTTCATTTTCAATCATACTTAAAATTTGACCACGACTATCTGTTGCCCCAGAGTGTCCCCAGGTTTGTCGTTTTTCACCATGCCAGCCCTGTTGTGCTGCACCTAAAACATAACATTGGCTATCCATCGCTCGAGCCTGTAGCAAAAGTTGCCAGTGCATTTGTCCTGTTGTGTAGGTAAATGCAGCAGGAGCAGTAAGAAGATGAGCGCCTTGTTGTCTTAGCGTTAGAGCAAGCTCTGGAAAACGCAAGTCATAACATACCATTAAGCCAATATTGCCAAAAGGAGTAGATGTGACTACGACGTCTGTTCCTGGTTCAAAGAAACGAGACTCCTGATAACCACCGACCGCATCACCAACTTGTACATCAAATAAATGAATCTTGTCATAACGTGCTTCTGTACGCTCAGGGCTGATACAGAGGCTAACAGTTCTGACGCGACCATCTTGAATCGTAGATCCATCTGGACGGAATGGACAAGGTAAGGTACCAGCCACAATCCAGATTTGATATTGATGTGCTAGTTTCTCAAGCCTTTGTTGAATAGATTCGAATTGCTCAGCAGTTTCACGTTGTTTTCCAGCAGCAAAACATACAAAGTTTTCGGGGAAAACAATTAAGCTAGCATTTTGCGCCTTGCTCTGTTGAATCAAAGACTCAATGATTTGAAAGTTATTCTCAATATCATCTTGGGAGTTCATTTGAGCAACAGAAACGAGGGTCATATTCTAATCCGGCTTAATGGTGGAAGTCAGGCATTTTGCTTGTCCGATACCTGTTCAAGCGTATCTTGTTCTTTCTGTAACTGCTTCACAAGTGGTTCAAACATATTCTGATTGTTTGCATTGAGTTTCATCAATGTCTTATGTGCATCGAGAACAGTTTTTAGCATTGCATTATGAGTGATTTGTTCATCTGTTAACGTTAACGTGCAAACATTAGGATCACCACAATAATTCAAAATGACAAAAACCTGCCCTAGCCCCATACTGTTGGCTAAGGTTGTGATATCTGGATTGGTAGATAGCATTACAGCTTGAATATGATGAGCCTGTTTCAGCTTTAAACCTAGCTTGGCTAGGATGCCTAATACAGTACTATCAATAAATGTTGTTTGGGTTAAATCAACGATTGCACCAACAACATTCTCTTGCTGTTCAATTCTGTTTAAAAGTTTGTCTAGACTTATACAAGAATGGGCTCGCACTTCACCAATAAGTTTGAAAATATGCGTTCCATTTAAACTTGCATATTCAACATGACCTGTTGACATATAAATGCCATTTTCAGAGAAGGATAGAAAAATTATCACATAGTGCCATCTCAGACTCAAGAGTCCTTAGGTCGTATATTATGTAAATAATTGATTCGTAAATTAATTCATTCGACAAAGACTAAAGATAGCAATATCATCGGCCACATGATCGGGTGCTTGAAATGATTGATTTTGCAAATGATGGACCAATTGTTGGAACTGATCATTCAAACCACCATCAAAGGGTTCAAGGGCTCCATCTGAGCAAACAATGAAGCGCGCATGGCGATTTAATGTACAAATATGCTCTTCAACTTCGAGTTCGTCAGTTAAACCTAATGGGAAACTGCTCGTTGTTAGAATTTTAGGCGCTTGGTTAGGCTCAAAAATGATAGGAGGGGGATAGTGCCCAGCACTTGACCAGCGCAGAGTATGCGTTTCAAGATTTAAAATACCCACTACAATCGTAATGTGCTTTTCAATATTTTCTTGAACCAACATTCCGTTTAATTTCTTTATTAATTGTCTGGGTGTTTTTGACCGACCATGGAAAGCTGCCATCCATGATGTTAACAAACTACTGGTTACGCCATGGCCTGAAACATCGGCAAGATAAAATAAAACCTCTTTATCATTTAATTTCCAATAGTCGTACCAATCTCCAGAAAGATATGCCGAAGGCTGAAAGAAAGTTTCGACTTCATAATTTAATAAATCAATTGGATTGGGTAATAATCGTTTTTGTAGTTCAGCAGCTGAAGGTAAATCACGACTATCTTGATTGCGCTTATATTGAGCATCAATTCTTGAGAGTGCTTTATTTAAATCGCTAGGTAGCTGATTCCATACCCAACCTGCAAGAGCTCCTGCTTCCCATGCATGAGCTAAAGCGGTACCTTCGTGCTCAAAAGCAATGACCACTGTGGGTAAATTCCACTTATAAGTCAGGAAATCCTGTACATCTGCAATTGCAATGATGGTTGGATCATATAAATCTAAATCATCTATGTTAATGACTTGTAAGCCCGGCAGTTTATCCAAAGCTTGCTCTAAATAAGGGATAGAGCGTGTCGGTTTAATAAAATACATAGAAGATATGGTAGTCCTTTTATATGATCACTTTATTCATCATAGAGTATGTATGACCAAAATCAAGGTATTGCCGAACTCTCAATCCAAGCAATACCTTTATTTCATCTTAAGGGTTTTGATTCTCATCTGGTGCATCTTGTGAATCATCATCAATGAAAGACACATCAGCTGAGTCGCCCTTTTTTTCTGCAATCTGGAATGCTTTACGCTGGAGGTATAAATCTCGAATCATAGCGTATTGATCACCCTGTAAAGTCTGATCCAAGTCCAGATATTGAGCACGGGTATCAACAGCTTGTAACAGATTGCTTGACCAATAAATACCCTCCTGATCATCCATAACATATTTTTGTGGACGAGCTTGAGCATCTACTGCCAAACCAAAACCATCACGTAAAGTACTTGGCCCAAAAAATGGCAGCATAAGGAATGGACCAGAAGGCACACCATAGTAACCAAGAGTTACACCAAAATTCTCTTCCTCAGTTGGTAAACCTAAGCGGCTGGCTGGGTCTGCCAAACCAAGAGTAGTTAAGGTATTAATTGTAAATCGACCTAAAGTTTTTGCTGCACGAGCTGGACGGCCTTGAATAAGCTGGTTAACAGCATTCCATGGTTCTCCTAGGTTTTTACGGAACTGGCGATAAGAACCGCGTACGTCTTCTGGTGTTTTTTCTTTATATTGAACTGCAACAGGACGCAAAAAGTTTCGGTCCAACATGTCATTAAAAGAATAAATTGGACGGTTCAGAGATTGCAAAGGATCTTTTACAGGATCTGGTTGTGCTGCATTTGCATTTATTTTTAAATCTTTAACCTTAATGTTTTTTAAATCATTAATAATTTGTGATCGAAGATGATGAGATCCAACTTCTGCTGATGAGTTAGCAGTAGGAGATTCACTTATAGTGCTTTCTTGAGCATATATAGAGGTGCAAACACCTACAGATAACACGCTTAATAAAATTAAATTAGAATAATTCATATAATTCCTTAACCACCAGCTAGGCTAATACTTAATGTGCAGTTGGGTGGAGATATGTTTTAATACAAAATTGATAACCTATTATCAATGTAAAATTGATCAAATAATATAGATAATATGCTAAAAAGGTTAAAAAATAGCCATGCGATATGATTAATTTAAAAAAGGGGTTGCCAATGAGATTAGATG
>NZ_JANBOB010000019.1:0-26731 GCF_035615195.1 Acinetobacter sp. IK31
GTAAATGGAACACCATTGGCTTTTCCTGAAATTGTGCTGAAAGAACCAAAACTTGTACATGAAGAAACAGCGCTCTATCGGTCTCGTCGTGCAGATTTGGAACAGACCATTGCAGGCTTAAAACAAGCTTTGCAACTGGTACAACAAGAACTGGCAATGACCGAACCGTTAGTTGCTAAAGGTGCAGCCAGTGAGGTTGAAGTTTTACGTTTACGTCGTGAAGCAAACGACCTTAGAAATAAAATGAATGATGCGCAGAATCAATATTTCGTTAAGGCTCGTGAAGAGTTATCAAAAGCCAATACCGATATTGAAACGCAACAACAAGTTGTGCTGGGTCGTACTGACAGCTTGGATCGTGCTATTTTTAAAGCGCCAGTACGTGGTGTTGTAAAAGAAATTGCGGTCACTACCCATGGTGGTGTTATTCCACAAAATGGTAAGTTGATGACCATTGTTCCAATTGATGAGCAGTTGCTGATTGAAGCACGTATTTTACCGCGTGACATTGCATTTATTCGTCCGGGACAAGAAGCGCTGGTTAAGATTACTGCTTATGACTACTCAATTTATGGTGGTTTAAAAGGTAAGGTAACGGTTATTTCACCAGACACGATTCGTGATGAGGTTAAACAAGACCAATTCTATTATCGTGTTTATATCCGGACTGATTCTGACAAGCTTTATAATAAACAAGGTAAGGCATACGGTATTACACCGGGTATGGTGGCAACGGTAGATATTCGTACTGGTCAAAAAACGGTACTGGATTACTTGCTTAAACCATTTAATAAAGCCAAAGAAGCGTTACGAGAAAGATAATAAAAAAAGCCCCGAAATTCGGGGCTTTTTTATGGGTTTGATTCTATTAAATTCACGTTATAATTTGATTTTTATTATGCTTTATTTAATTTATGGCTTTTACGATTGCATTACCCGTTACGTTTGAAGAAGAAATTAAAAAAAGTAGATTTCAGGCTATCGCTGCGCCAGTAGAAAACGAACAACAAGTTAAAGAATTTTTAGAACAAAACAAAGATGTTTCAACAACTCATCAATGCTGGGCATGGAAAATTGGCCATAACGTTCGCTTTAATGATGATGGTGAACCTTCAGGAACAGCAGGGCGTCCAATCTTGGCAACCATTGAAGGGAATGATCTGACGAATATTATTGTAATGGTTAACCGCTGGTATGGTGGAATAAAACTAGGAACTGGCGGCCTTGTAAGAGCATACGGTGGTTGTGCTGGGCAATGTTTACTATTGGCTGAGCGTATTGAACTCATTGCAAAGAAAACGATTCATTTTTCCTGCCATTTTAATGAGTGGGCTATATTTCAATATGAGCTTACTCAGCAACAAATTGAATATCAGGAAGCCTACACTGCAACGGGCGTAGACATCGAAGCAAGACTACAAATACATCAAATTGAGCCACTTGCCTTAAAACTCAGAGATGTAACGCGTGGTCGTGAAGAGTTAAAAATTGAAGAAGAATTAACTGATGACTGATTCCTTACTCAAATATCGAGAGCAACATAAGCACCGCTTAAACTACATGCCATGGTTATATTGGACTTTAAAACCTAAAAATCGCGCTTGGGCTGAAGAATGGCAAAAAGAATATCAAGCTTATTTGATGGACATGGAAACAGTTGAGATTGGGGAAAACTGTTTTATTTCACCCTTAGCTCATATTTTTGCTGAACCGGGACGAAAAATTATTATTGGCGATAATTGTTTTATTGCCGCAGATTGCAGTTTGCATGGGCCCCTTGAAATTGGCAATGAGGTCGCGATAAATCATCACTGTATTTTAGACGGGGGACGAGCCGGCATAAAGTTGCATGATCAGGTCCGTATTGCTGCGTATTGTCACTTATATGCGTTTGATCACGGTATGCAGTTAGACCGTCCACTTTACCAGCAACCTGTCACTTCCAAAGGAATTGAAATTGAGCAGGACGTTTGGTTGGGTGCACATGTGGGTATTAAAGATGGTATTAAAATAGGTCAGCATGCTGTGGTTGGCATGAATAGTATGGTGACGAAAGATGTGGAACCGTACCATATTGTAGGCGGCAACCCAGCAAAATTTATTCGTTTAAGGGAGTAATACAGTCTCAAGAATGTAATAATATGTTTGATCTTTAAACAAAAAAGTTGATTTTTATACATAAACCTTAACATACGAATTTTTATCTATGCTAAGTTAAAGCTAAGTTTTAAGAATAATCTCCAAGGCAATAGACCTGAAGAAGAGAGGCTAACATGAACCGTGTTATTGCGTGTATTGACTCATCACCGTGTATTAATGCTATTGCCGATGCAGCAGCATGGGTTGCTAAAGCAACCGGACGAGAACTTGTATTATTACAAATTCTAGACTATTACCCTGCAAGTTATCATTTAGGTGAAATTAGTGGAGTAATCGGCTTTGAAAGCAATGCAATGCTGCTAAAAGAGTTAGCTGAGCTGGAACAAAAACAAAGTGAACTCGCTTTAGACTATAGCAATAATTTACTCCGTCATATTTCCGATCTTATTAAAGAAAAACACGATATAACTTGTTCAAAAATTCAAGAAAAAGGCGATTTTTTAGAGCAAAGTTTTAATCTCTTGCATGAAAATGACATTGTGATTTTAGGTCGAGTCGGGGAAAGAGCTGCCGAAAAACATAAACCAATTGGCAGTAATGTTGAAAACTTTATTCGCGGAGCCAACTGTACTGTTTTGACCATTGGTGAAAATTTTAAAATACCAACGCGATTTATCTTCGCTTATGAATATTCACCAACTTGTCAAAAAATGATGCGCCGCATTGCGCAAAGTGATTTATTGCGAACACTACAATGTCATTTGGTCTATGTAGGCGATCATCCAGAAATTTTAAATGAACCTGAGCATTACCTTAAACAAGCGGGCATTGATGTGGTGACCGTATATCGCTATGGTGATGTTGCACAAAATATTTTAGAGTACCAACAAGAACATGGTATTCAAATTATTGTGCTTGGGGCATTTAGTCATAGCAAGATTCATCAATTCTTCTTGGGAAGTATTGCAACAACCATATTCCGAAACGCGACTGTACCCTTGCTTGTGGCTAAATAATAAGATTTCCATATAGTTATCCGCAAAACTTGTGGATAACTATATGGAAAAGCAACAGTAATAAAAGTAATTTATTGATTATAAATAAAAAAATAAATAAGACGATTTTTTAACCGTTATTTCACAATTGCAATTGCGAAGCCATCATGACCTTTTGAACCAACCGTTTGTAATGCTGTACAAGACAATATTTGCGGGTGATTTTCGAGAGCTTTAAACATTTCACGGATGCCTTCAATACTTGGTTTTTTATTATCTGGATTTAAAATATCACCTGCGCGAATCACATTATCAAGCACAATAATCGTACCTGATCTGGAGAATTTCAGGCTCAATTCTAAATATTCCGGATAACCCTGTTTATCAGCATCAATGAAAATAAAATCAAAAGGCTCGATAGATTGAGGTTCGATCGCAGAAAGAATATCTGCGGCACGGCCAGTTTTAAGCTCAACTTTTACAGGAAGATTCGCATGGTCGATATTTTTTTGTGCCATTTCTGCGTGAGTGTCACGGCCTTCTATGGTCAGTAAATAACCATCTTCAGGTAATGCACGGCCTAACCAAATTGTACTGTATGCAGCAAAGGTTCCAATTTCTAAAACTCGTTTGCATTTATTCATTTGAATAAGCATCTGCAAGAACATTCCTTGGTTAGGAGCCACTGCAAGATGATTTGAGAAGCCGTGTTCATCGGTATTCTTTAATGCATATTCGAGTCGCGGGTCTTCGGGAATTAAATGTGAATCGATATATTCGTCAATGTCTGTCCACATCTGCTGCATAATCAAATTTACCTATATGTTGATAAGGGTATTTTAAACATTTATGCATAGAGTGCAAAAATCTTCGTTTCAAGAAATTTTGGTTGATTGGGAAATGAGCAAATTAATTTTTTAAGTAGCCCACCCAAATTAAAAAATAAGTATAAAAAGGTTCATTTCTTGCTTATTTTTATCAATGTGTAGTTAGGGATGTATAAATGAGAATTACATTGTGTGCTTTCACAAGTGTAGATTTTGAAGAGGGCATTGAGGTTTATTGTTCAGCTTTTAGTAATGAGCCATGGAATGAGCAGTTTGATGATTTAGAACCCGTGAGAAAATATTTTGAGCATTATTTTCAATATTCATGTTCTTTTGGCTTTTGCGCAAAATGGGAAAACCAATTAATTGGTGTTGGGATGGGACATATTCATCCAACGATACAAGGGGTTCGTTATTATCTAGATGACTTTTTTATTCATCCCCAATATCAGGGAAAAGGAATTGGTTCTAAGCTTTTAAAGTATATAGAAGAAAAGTGTAGAGAAAATAATATAGAAACCATTGTTCTACATACATTGAGAGAATCTATTTCTGAAGATTTTTATAAGAAGCAGGGCTTTAAAACACGTTCAAAACTTATCTCTTTAGCCAAACGCTTGTAATAGGCTTAAGTAAAAACTCCTTTCAATTGAAAGGAGTTTTTTAATTTAGAAATTACACATCGAACTGCTTCGAGTTAAATCGGGTCCCCAAGTACGATAGCCTTGAGTATCGATATGAATCTGTCCGGAACTATACAAACCAATACCCATATTTAAGCTTTGGCCATGCTGTGCCCAAAATTGACAGAGTTTAAACTTAGTATTTTCGATAAAAGCATAATCTTGAGCTTGAGGGAACTCAGGACCAATACGGAAATCAATTGCAGAGTTAAATAAATGTTTAGAAGAGCTTGCGCCACCAGCACATTCATTTAAAGGTAAATCTCGGTAAACTGAGGTTACTTCAAAGTCGGTTAAAACTTTTGACGCAACTAAATATTTAAATACGCGTAGGGTCGATAAAGAATTTCCCCAAAGTTCACGATTTGGTACGGCATATTCTGAACGGCCACATTTTTGCCAATCTCGTGCTGAACGTAATAGTTCAAAACTCGGCACAATGCCTGCTACATTGTTTTTGGTTAAGAATTTTTCGTATTCACGAACACGTCCGTAATTTTCACCAGAACTTAACCAATTTCGATAAGATGTAGGCTCAACTTTAGGGGGAATCGGGCGCTCAATAATAACGCGCTCTTGTGGAATGAAAATTCGTTTACCACTTGGAGAGGTTTTGCCTGTTGTTGTGTGTTGGGGAGAGCTGACACAACCTACCATAACCGCTTGGATTATGCATAAGGGCACCATACTCTGCAAAAACTTCCGCATAAGAAAATTAAGCATTTATAAATATTGCAGCTATTTTAATGCAAAACAGTGCACAAATTACGAGGAATTTGCAATGAAATGTTTTAATAGGGTATAAAAAAGATCAGCGGTTGCTGATCTTTTTTTGAAATTACTTTTCAAGATATTGTAATTTGTCAGGTTTGCCGTTCCACTCTTCACGGTCAGCTGGTTGATCACCAATTTGAGTAATGTTAGGCCATTTTTGAGAAAGGTCGGCATTTAATTCAATAAACACCTCCTGACCTTCTGGTAACTCATCTTCAGAGAAAATTGCATTTGCCGGACACTCTGGTTCACATAATGCACAGTCAATACATTCATCCGGATTAATCACTAGGAAATTCGGACCTTCGTAAAAACAGTCTACAGGACAAACTTCTACGCAATCTTGGTATTTACATTTAATACAATTTTCAGTGACAACAAAGGTCATGGCGACAGCTACCTAAAAAATATGGTTTCATTTCGAATAGCTTATTTTAGGCAAAAAAGGGGTAAACAAACAATTGCTTTTATTGATATTCTTTATTCATGCATATGAAGATAAGTTAATACGTTGATAATCAAATGGATCTTCCAGCCTTAAGATGTACTAATCTATAAAATTAAAATAATAATATATTTTATAAAACAATTACTTAAAAAATATTTCCTTTGAATATTCAGATGTCATTTAAGTCAAGCCATCTATTTTATTAGATGCCTTAACTTCTCATTTTTTCTTTTATAAATTTTGATTTTCTGTTTTTTTGTCGAAAATTCTTTAAATCTGTAAAACTAAAGGGGGCAAAGTAAATGGATATCTTCAGGTTCGAGTTGCCAAAGTTGCTGATCTGGAGCGCTTAATGGTTGTGCTCCATGTTTAATATAGAAATCTACAGTGCGCCGACTTGGGGTTGCTGAAATATATAGTTGCTTTGCACCGAGTTGTTTGGCGGACTCTTTTGCAGCTTGCATAAGTTTGGCACCAATGCCTTTACCTTGCTGGTCTGCGTCGACATAGAAATAGTGCAATAATTTAGCGTGAGGATAATCAGAGATGATTTGATTCGACACCACGCTCACGCCAACGAGTTTTTCAGAAGCATCAAATGCACCGATAAATAACGCGCTTTGCTCATAGAGCTGTTTTAATTTTGGTGGGTCATTTTCTAAATGATATGAATCCCAATGTTGGACATCAAAAAAACAATCAACCAATTCTAAGTGTTGGTGATTTTGAATATACATTTGAGTGATTAATTCACGGCGACTAATATGCTGCCAAATAAGATCTATTTCTGAATTTTGTAAAGTTCTTAAGACCATATAAATATTATTCTCTGATATAAATAAGCAGACCTAAGCCTGCTTATTCGGATATGTCTATTATGATTTTAGCGCAGCTTTCAGTTCATAGAGTTGCTCAAGCGCCTGGCGAGGCGATAAGTTATCGACTTCAATTTGCTTAAGTAAATCTAGAGCAGGAGATGAAACTTCTATTTCGACAACTTTCTCTATGATTGGTGAACCAGCGTTCGCATCTGGTGGAGCAAATAAGTCATTTTGAAAGCTGGTTTGTAGATGTTGCTGCTGCTGTTTTTCCAAAATACGTAAACGCTTCTGCGCTTCTTTAATGACATTAGCAGGAATACCGGCTAATTTTGCGACTTGTAAACCATGGCTTTGGCTTGCAGGGCCTTGCTGAACCTTATGTAATAAAATCAGATTGCCATTAAGCTCTTGTGCCGTGACATGATAGTTATCAATTCCTGCTTCACCACCAAGTTCAGTCAACTCGAAATAATGCGTGGCAAAAAGACACAAACATTTTACGCGTTTGGTTAAATCAACCACGCATGCCCATGCTAAAGACAAACCATCATAGGTACTGGTTCCACGGCCAACTTCATCCATTAATACAAGTGATTGATTGGTCGCATGGTGCAAAATTTGTGAAGTTTCTGTCATCTCAACCATAAAGGTCGATTTGCCTGTAGATAAATCGTCGGCTGAGCCAATACGGGTAAAAATTCGATCAATTGGGCCAAGCTTAGCTGCTTTGGCCGGCACATAACTGCCACAGTAAGCAAGCAAACTAATTAATGCTGTTTGACGCATGAATGTTGATTTACCGCCCATGTTTGGTCCGGTAATGATTGCCATGCGGTGTTGGGCATCAAGAAAAGTATCATTTGGTGTAAATGGTGCTTTATTTAATGCTTCAACTACAGGGTGACGGCCTGCCTGAATTTTAATGCCAGTTTCTGGGGTAAATTCAGGACGCGCCCAATTGTTTAAACGTGCTTGATGAGCAAAGTTAGCAACCACATCAATTTGAGCAATTGCTGAACTCATCATTTGAAGATGAGCGATATTTTCGCGAAGGTTTTCAAGTAAAGCTTCGAATAATGCTTTTTCACGTGCTAATGCGCGCGACTCACTCGACAAAACTTTATCTTCAAAACTTTTTAGTTCAGGGGTAATGTAGCGTTCAGCATTTTTTAAAGTCTGGCGACGGATATAATCGGCTGGAGCTTGTTCTGCTTGAGCACGAGTGAGTTCGATGTAGTAACCACTTACACGGTTATAACCAATTTTAAGGGTATTAATGCCGGTACGTTCACGCTCTTTAATTTCTAAATCAATGAGGAATTGACCTGCGTGATCGCGAATTTGGCGTAATTCATCAAGATCAGCATCATATCCTTCTGCAATTACATTGCCATCACGAAGTAATACAGGTGGGTTTTCAACAATGGCAGCCATCAAATGTTGATGAAGCGCTTTAAAATCACCAAGTTCTTGATCAAGTTGAACTAATAGTTTGGATTTTTTCGCTTGAATGACTGGGGTTAATGCCGTTCTTAAAGCTGGAATTTGTGCACATGCATGACGAAGCTGCACTAAATCACGTGGTCGCGCACTGCCTAGTGCAACGCGGCTAAGCACACGCTCAATATCACCAATTTCTTTAAGCACTAAACGCACTGGGCTTTCATGATAACCCTGAATTAATTGCTCAATGGCATCTAAACGACCATCGAGTAATGCGGTATCACGAACAGGTTGCATCAGTGTACGGCTGAGTAAACGTCCACCCATTGCAGTTTGGCAATCATTCACCAGTTGGAATAATGATGTTCCGTGTTCAAATAATGGTTCAATAATTTCTAAGTTTCGACGTGTGATTGGGTCGAGCGCAATAAAGTCCGTGCTTTGTTCAAGCTGAATTGAGCGAATATGTGGTAATGCAGTTTTTTGAGTTTCTTTTGCATAGTGAATAAGTGCGGCGGCAGCAGCTTTGGCTAGAGGTAATGGGTCTAAACCGAAACCTGAAAGCGTTGATACCGTAAACTGATCACATAAGGTTTTTTGTGCATTATTTTGATTGAAGTCTACATTTGGGCGTTTGGTAACGGGGCACTCTAAGTGTTTTTTTATTTGCTCAATAATATTCGTGTCGACCAAGTCTTCATCAATCAAAATTTCACTTGGCATTAAACGTGCAAGTTCAATAGGCAATTGTTCTGGCTTGTAATCTTGTTGTTGGACTTTAAAAATGCCTGCACTTAAGTCGAGTAAAGCAAAACCAATCTGATTTTGATGTATGCATAATGAAACTAGATTGGATGATTGATAACTGCTGAGTAATGCATCATCAGTTAAAGTACCTGGAGTAAGAATACGAACAACTTGACGATCAACCGGACCTTTACCTGTCACTTCTCCAACTTGTTCGCAAATGGCTACAGTTCGTCCAGCTTTGACAAGACGTGCAAGATAACCTTCTGCCGCGTGATAGGGAACGCCTGCCATTGGAATCGGTCGCCCACTCGCTTTACCACGATGGGTTAAGGTGATACCTAAAAGTTTGGCTGCTAAATGAGCATCTTCAAAGAAGAGTTCATAAAAGTCACCCATACGGTAAAACAGCAACGCATGTTGATAGTCCGTTTTGACTTTGAGATATTGCTGCATCATAGGTGTATGAGTAGATAAGTCAGCCATGATTTCAGCGCTATTCATGCGTATTAAACCCTTAAAAAATCAATAATAAATAAGTTAACTTCGAAAGTTTGGTTGTCCAATCAATTCTAACAACTTCTGTGTAAATCTGGCTTAATCTAAGAAAAAAGTATACCTTTTAGTGTACCTTTTTTAGTGTCAATATTGAGTTAACAGTGTGTGAGAACTTAACTTAATTTTTCACGGTTGCTATCTTAACAAATTGAGGCTGATTGACAAAAAGGATTCCTAAAATGAGCGAGGAAATAAATAGCAAAAAGAAAGTGGCCTTATCAGCTCAAACGATCACTCAATTTCTGCTGTATGAAATCAATAAGCGCTCTTGTTTTAGCGGGTAAGTAACGGCGATTTGAATAAAGGGCGAACAATTGCAATGGAGCTGCCGATTGTTCAAACTCAACCTCGATTAACCGTCCATCGCTAATGTATGGTTGGCAGGCTTGTTTGGATAGAATTGCAAAACCGACACCTGATATCGCAGCTTGTCCTGCCATCTCTCCGCTGTTTACTCGATAATGTCCTTTAACCTTGATGGTCTCGAATTCCCCCTTTTTATTGACAAATTGCCAGGGAGCACCTTTGAGTGCATTTACCGTTGTAATACAGGGTAATTCTTCAAATTGCTGGATATGAGTAGGGGTGCCATAACGCTGAATGACGGAGGGGGCTGCAACAATGGTGCAAGGGATAGTCACCAAATGACGGGCGATGTAGTCACTGTTATCCATCTGACCGCGGGTAATAATGATAGCTAAATCCAGATCATCACGCAGAGATTCAAAACCTGATAAATTTGTGACACAGCTGATCTCTAGGTCCGGGTACTGAAAGGCGAAATTGGCAATAACAGAACCCAGCAATGCAGGACCTATTTCATTGGGAATACAGATACGTAATGGACCCTTGAGTTGCATTTGCCGCAACGTTAACTCTGTCTCAGTTTGCTCAAGCGCCTCCAGTAATGGCTTTGCTCGGGTATAGAGTAGCTGCCCCGCCTGAGTAAGTTTCATATGTCGAGTGCTACGCTCAATGAGCTGAAGATCCAGTTTTTCTTCTAACTGAGAAATACAGCGACTAACATTTGATGTCGGCATTTCAAGGATTTTCGATGCCCCAACAAAACTTTCTCTTTCAACCACCGCAATGAACACTTTCAGGGTATTAAAATCCAGAGTCGGACGCATCAATTATCCCATATTTGATAATAATAAGTGCCATTTCTACCATATAATAAACACCATTGATAGCAGTTAAACTTGGATATCTTTCATCCACAGGTTGCTTGCTATGCCCCCAGTCATGCAGACATTTAATCATAAAGCGCTCATGCGGATAGCCTTTGTAATTGCTTTTGTCCAGTTCACGAATGCACTGGAATATATGGTGTTCAATCCTGTTTTTGTTTTTATGGCAACAGATTTCGCAGTGCCTGTATCATTCTCAGGTTATGTGTCTGGCATGTACACACTTGGTGCCGTTCTTTCGGGAGTTATTGCCTTTTACTGGATTGGTCATTTCAATAAGAAAAAATTTTTAATCGCTAATATGGCGCTATTAGGCTTATTAACACTTTTAACTACATTCACATCCAGTTTTAGTCTTCTGCTCGCACTACGATTCTGTGCAGGGCTGGTTGGTGGTACGACAATGGGTGTGGGTATAAGTATATTGATAAACAACGCACCGCCTAACTTGCGCGGAAAAATGTTGGCGACGGTGATTGCGTCATTTTCGATAGTAAGCATTGTAGGAATGCCCACGATATTATTTCTGTGCACACATCATGGTTGGCATGTAGCTTTGTGGCTAATAAGTGCATTGTGTGTGTTGGCATTGCCATTGATTGTATCCATCATACCCCAAGACCCAGTTTCTTTAGATACGTCTTCTAAGCTGCCTCTCGATATGGATACTTTACTGTTCGCCTCGAGTAATGCGCTTGTACAGTTTAGTCCTATGCTGGTTATTCCTATTCTGGCGCCATTAATGATACAGCAGCTAGGCGCTTCGCAAGATCTACTACCTTGGCTTTTCTTCAGCGGGGGCGTGATAGGTTATTTGTCTACAAAAATCACAGGGGCGTTAACCTCTCATTTTTCTGCTTTGATGCTGGCTACAGGTTCTACCATCGTCTTTATATTGAGTTTGCTGATACCAATTTTAGGCTATCAGCATGCAACGTTATTTATTACTTTATTTCTCGGCGCATCTTACAGTCGTTTGGTGTCATCTTCAGTGGTTTCGATTCAGTTTCCTGATGATAGGCAACGAGCTGGATTTTCTTCATTACAGACCTCAATCATGTATCTGGTTACAACCATCGCATTCTTTCTGTCTGCTTTTCTATTACCTGATCATGGCATGGCACCACAAAATGTAAATAAGTTACTGATGATATGTGCAATTTCCGCAGCAGGATTCCCAATTCTCGTTATTATTATGCAGAAGAAACTGGCTAAACGTTTTGATCCAATGTAACTCTAAAGTTGTTATTTTCGATCCATTAAAAGGACAACGACTAATGTAAAAAAACTGATGGATAAATTGAATATCCATCAGTTTGAACTCTATTTATAAATCACGTGCTACTAAAGTTAAAATGTCGTAGGTTGCGACAAGTTCACCGCGCTGGTTTTTGACTTTAATATCCCATACCACCACCCCATGGGCAGGTTGAGATGGGTCTTTTTGTGGTTTAGGTGTTTTCTGTTTACAGGTCAATTCAACCTGAATCGAGTCACCAATTTTAACTGGTTCAACAAAACGTAAGTTGTCCATACCGTAATTGGCAATAACAGGACCTTGCGCTGCATCTACAAATAGACCTGCCGCGGCAGACACAATGAAGTAGCCATGCGCAACGCGTTCACCAAAGAAAGACTCGGCAGCTGCAATTTTGTCGGTATGCGCGTAGAAGTAGTCGCCACTTAAACCAGCAAAATTGACAATATCTGCTTCGCTTACGGTGCGACGCGCTGTTAATAAACGTTCACCAATGACCAGCTCATCAAAAGACTTTTTAAATGGATGTACACGGTCTTCGTTAACTTTCGAGCCGGCAGTCCACGAGTGGGTAATTTGCGTCAGACTATTTGGAGAACCTTGAATTGCGGTGCGTTGCATGTAGTGTTTAACCGCACGAATACCGCCTAATTCTTCACCACCACCTGCACGGCCAGGGCCGCCGTGGACAAGATGAGGCAATGGTGAACCATGACCTGTACTTTCTTTTGCTGACTCTGCATCTAGTACATGTACACGTCCATGCCAAGGTGCAATTTTTTGAATAATCTGCTCAATATTCTCATCATTATTTTTAACGACTGAAGCCACTAAGCTACCTTCACCACGTGAAACAAGGTCGGCCAATTCTTCAATGTTGTTATATGGCATGAGCGTACAGACTGGACCGAAAGCTTCTGTGGTATGAACATGTGTCGCTTGTAAAGGTTGTTCGCAGAGCAATAAAGTTGGAGCGAAAAAAGCACCTTTTTCAGGATGGTCTGCATTAAATGTAAAGGAATCATTGTCACCAAAAACAACCTTTGCATCTTTGCTGAGTTCGGCAACTTTTTCTGCAACGTCATGTTTTTGTTTAATGCTTGCCAATGCCCCCATTGTGGTTTCTTCTTTTTGAGGATCACCCACCACAACTTTCGCAAGTTTGGCAGTCAGCTTTTCTTGTACAGTCGCTAACAATTTTTCAGGAACGAAAGCACGACGAATTGCGGTACATTTCTGGCCTGCTTTTGTAGTCATTTCACGGAAGACTTCACGTACAAATAAATCAATCGTTTCTTCATTTGCTTCAGGACTTAAAATTGCGCTGTTTACCGAGTCTGCTTCCATGCTAAATGGAATTGAATATTTATTGAGGTGAGGATGGTTACGTAATTTTTGGCCTGTGTAGGCAGAACCCGTAAACGTGACGCAATCTTGTGGGCCTAGATGCTCTAACAGGTCATATGTTTGACCGCAAATTAGTTGTAGTGAGCCTTTTGGTAACACATGTGCTTCTTCAATAGCTTTTACGACAGCTTGAGTTAATTGAGAGCCATCGGTTGCAGGTTTAACAATACATGGCACACCCGCAAGTAAAGTTGGTGCAATCTTTTCAAGCATTCCCCAAATTGGGAAGTTAAAAGCGTTAATGTGAACGGCAACACCCGCTTTAGGACTTAAAATGTGTTTAGCGCCGAAAGTGCCATTTTTAGATAATTGAATCCAACTGTCTTCGGTAATAATTTTTTCGTCATTGAGTTCACGACGAACCAGACTCGAATACGCAAATAATGTCTGGATGCCACCTTCAATATCAATCCATGCATCTTTACGCGTTGCCCCTGTTGCATAGGCAAGTTTGTAGAACTCTTCTTTGTGCTCAAGTAAATGCTGAGCAATTTGTTTTAAAGCATTGGCACGTTGGTGAAACGTCCAGTTTGCCAGTTCTGAACCATTTTGCTTGGCATATTGAACAGCACGTTTCATATCAATGCCATGACTACTTACGGCATAAATCGATTCACCTGTAATGGCATGCAAAACAGGACGTAATTCTTCACTGGTCGAATGCCATGTTCCATAGACATAAGAAGCAAGGTGAGGCAGTTGATGCTCAGACTGCTGAAAATCTGTGTCAGTTGAGGTTCCTTCTAGGTGTGCTTGTTCAAGCATGACCAAACTCCTTTTTATGTGATACATCAATTATAAAAATTGCAAAAATATGATTCATAATTTCAGATTAATTTATCTAAAAGTCAACTTTATTTTGATTTTTAAAAGTAAAAAAGTTTTTTACAATTGATTAATTTTTATTATTTTCAATAGTTTGTTTTGTTTTTGTTGGGTGAATTTAATTTGATACTAAAAAATAAGTTGACTTTGTTTTTTGTGTATCGAAAAATAGATTTAAGGGTGATACCTACAGGGAATTGAAGAATGGAAAATAACTACCAGAAATTTGAACAAAATATTGCCAATGACATTACGATCGAAGCTAAGGATGAAATGCCCGATGCCTATCGTAAAACATTGATTCGTCAAATCGGGCAACATGGCCATTCTGAAATTGTAGGTATGTTGCCTGAAGGCAATTGGATTACTCGTGCGCCAACTTTAAAACGTAAAGCTGTTTTGTTGGCGAAAGTACAAGATGAAGCTGGTCATGGTTTGTATCTGTACAGTTCGGCAGAAACCTTAGGTGCTGACCGTGATGACATGATGGAAAAGTTGATTGATGGGAAAATGAAATACTCATCAATCTTTAACTATCCAACGCTGACATGGGCAGATGTAGCTGCAATTGGCTGGCTTGTAGATGGGGCAGCGATTGTAAATCAGGTTGCGCTTTGCCGTACCTCTTATGGGCCATATGCACGTGCAATGGTGCGCATTTGTAAAGAAGAAAGTTTCCACCAACGCCAAGGCTTTGAAGCCATGATGGCTTTGGCAAACGGTGCACCAGAACAAAAACAAATGGCACAAGATGCGGTAAATCGTTATTGGTGGCCTGCACTGATGATGTTTGGCCCAAGTGATGAGCATTCTCCAAATAGCGCACAAAGCATGGCGTGGAAAATCAAACGTTTCAGTAACGATGAATTACGTCAAAAGTTTGTCGATAACACGGTTCCGCAAATTTTGCAGCTTGGTCTAAAAGTACCGGATCCAGATTTAAAGTTCAATGAAGAAACAGGCCACTATGAGTTTGGCGAGATCGACTGGCACGAATTTAATGAAGTGATTGCCGGACGTGGACCATGTAATCACGAGCGTATAGAAGCACGCCGTAAAGCATGGGAAAACGGCAAATGGGTTCGTGATGCAGCAGTGGTCTATGCTAGAAAACAGCAGCTTGAAGCGAACAAAGTGGCTTAACGAGATTTATGGAAAAATTTGAGGAAATCAAAATGGAAGATAAAAAAAACTGGTCACTCTACGAGGTATTTGTCCGTAGCAAACAAGGCTTAAGCCACCGTCATGTAGGCAGCTTAAGAGCACCAGATGATGAAATCGCACTACAACATGCGCGCGATGTTTACACTCGCCGCAATGAAGGAATTAGCATTTGGGTGGTTCGTTCTGAACTCATTAAGTCTTCACAGCCAGATGAAAAAGCTGAATTTTTCGAACCTGCTCTAGATAAGGTTTATCGTCATCCGACTTTTTACCATATTCCAGACGGCATTGAGCATATGTAAGGGGGCGGGAGAATGAATCATTCAGTTTTATCTAAATTCTTATTACATATTGGCGATAGCCAACTGGTCTTATCACAGCGTTTAGCTGAGTGGTGTGGACATGCACCTGAGCTTGAAGTTGATATTGCTTTAGCAAATATCGGTTTGGACTTGTTAGGTCAGGCGAGAAACTTTCTGACTTTGGCAGGTCAATATGATGAAAACCAACGTGATGAAGATCAGCTCGCTTATTTTCGTACAGAGCGTGAGTTTCTAAACTTATTGTTATGCGAACAACCGAACGGTGATTTTGCGCAAACGATTGTACGCCAATGGCTAATGGATCATTACCATCTTCATTTATTTACTGCGTTAACCCAGAGCTCACTTCCTGAATTAAGTGCGCTTGCCGTCAAATCTTTAAAAGAAGTGAAGTATCACATCCGTTTTTCGACAAGCTGGATGGAGCGTTTAAGTTTAAGCACAGATGAAGCGCATCAACGTGTACAAGACGGATTAAATAATTTATGGCGCTTTACCGCTGAGTTATTTGAACTTAATGCAGACGAACAAGCATTAGTCGCTCAAGGCGTGATTCCAGATTTTTCAAATGAAAAAGAACAATGGGATAAAACCATTGCAGATGAGCTTAAGCGCTTTGAATTAAATGTTGCTGTTAATGGCGCTTATCGCCGTGGTGCGAAACAAGGATTGCATACCGAGCATTTAGGATTTTTGTTGGCTGAAATGCAAAGTATTCAAAGAACTTATCCGGGAATGACCTGGTAAGACAAGGAGGTGAGCCATGCACATGATTCGTCATTGCATCGACCAATGTTGGGATGTTTTACAAACGGTAAGTGATCCTGAAATTCCGGTTTTATCTATTGTGGATTTAGGCATGATTCGGGGTGTAGACATTAACGATCAACAAGAAATTGTGGTTCGTCTAACGCCAACATATAGCGGTTGCCCAGCAACAGATATGTTGAAAGCACAAATTGTTGAGGCATTTACCGCAGAAGCGTTGACCCCAGTCAAAGTGATGGTCGATTTATCAGAAGCATGGACCACGGACTGGATGTCTGAGGCGGGTAAAAAGAAATTGCAAGTTTATGGCATTGCACCGCCAGAAGGGTTGGCACATCAGTGTGGTACGCATGTTCATTTGATTGATGGTGTCGAGTGTCCACGTTGCAAAAGCCGACATACCCGACTGTTAACAGAGTTTAGTTCTACCGCCTGTAAAGCACTTTATAAATGTCAGGACTGTCTTGAGCCTTTTGATTACTTCAAATGTATTTAAGTCTTTAGATAAGGAAATCAGCCATGAGCCAATTTGTACCATTAAAAGTAAAAAGTATTACGCCTCAAACCGATCAGGCAATTTGTATTGCATTTGACGTTGTACCTGAGCAACAAGAACAATTTCAATTTCAACCGGGTCAACATTTAACAATTCGCCATTTAACCGAAGCTGGTGAAATCCGCCGTTGTTATTCAATTTGTAGCTACGCTGCAAAAGAAGACATCAGTATTGCTGTTAAAAAAATTGATCAGGGGCAATTTTCACATTGGGCAAATGATCATTTAAAAGTAGGTGATGTGCTTGAAGTGATGCCACCACAAGGCGTGTTTTTCCAAAAAGCAGCCAAGATGGGCGGACAAAACTTTTTAGGCGTTGCCGCGGGCAGTGGCATTACCCCAATTTTATCGATTGTTAAGCAGGTGTTGTTTGAACAGCCTGAAGCCAACTTTACTTTGCTTTATGGCAATCGTTCATGGAAACAAACCATGTTTGCCGAGCAAATTATGGATTTGAAAGATCAGTTTAAAGAACGTTTTCAACTCATCAATATTTTTTCTCGTGAGTTCAACGACAGTGAATTGATGAATGGTCGCATTGACCAAGAAAAGCTTAAACAGCTTTTTGATTTTGATGTACTTGAAACGAGTTTTGACCATGTTTTTGCCTGTGGTCCAGACGAAATGATGAATGCTGTAGAAAGCACGCTACCAAATTATGGGATTGCAGCAGAGAAAATTCACACTGAACGTTTCCATACAGGACAAGCCCGTAAACGTAGTGCTGAAGCTGATGCAAACCGTAAAGAGGAAAAAGTAAACATCATTTTAGATGGTCGTGAGCTGATTGTTTCTGTGGCTCAGGATGATGAAAGTATTCTTGATGCTGCTTTACGTGCAGGTGCTGACTTACCGTATGCCTGTAAAGGTGGGGTGTGTGCAACATGCCGTTGTAAGGTTGTTTCTGGTGAAGTCGATATGTTCCTTAACTATAGTCTTGAAAAAGATGAAGTCGAAAAGGGCTATGTACTTAGCTGCCAGACCTTGCCAAAAGGCCCAAATGTTCGTTTGAGTTTTGATGAATAGAGGCTTCTCATGCAAGAGTTGATTAAAGCCAACACAGCGGCAGAAGGTGTTTTGTTATTAACACTAAACCGTCCAGAGAAAAGAAATGCTTTAAACAATGCAACATTGCAGTGTTTATGCGAATTGCTCGAAGAAGCTGAACATAATTCACAAGTTAAAGCGGTGGTTTTAACGGGTAACGCTCAATGTTTTGCAGCTGGGGCAGATCTTACAGAGTTGGCTGCTATGGACTCTGTCACTTTGCAACTCGATATTCGCCCGAAGCTTTGGCAAAAAATTGATGCTTTTAGTAAGCCGCTCATTACCGCAGTAAATGGTTATGCCTTAGGCGCTGGGTTTGAGTTGGTTTTGCATTCGGATATGGTGATTTGCGGTGAAAATGCCCGTTTTGCTTTACCTGAAATTGGCCTTGGTATGTTGCCGGGTGCAGGCGGAACACAGCGTTTAGCACGCTTGGTGGGTCAGCAACTCACAATGCGCTGGGCAATGACAGGTGAGATGATTTCGGTAAAACAGGCAGAGCAACATGGTATTTGCAGTCAGGTTGTACCGACTGAATTAACCGTTGAATATGCCATTCAACTTGCAGCCAAAATTGCGAAGCAAGCGCCTTTAGCGATTCGCGTGATTAAACAATCAATTAAAAGTATTCATGAAACAACGTTAAGTCAGGGACTCAAGTTTGAACGTCAAAACTTTGTCTGGCTGGCGGCTACAAAAGATCGAAACGAAGGGATTAACGCTTTCTTTGAGAAAAGAAAACCAGTGTTTAGAGGTGAGTGATGGACTATCAAAATATTATTGCTGAAGAAAAAAATGGTGTTGGCTACCTGACATTTAATCGCCCAAAAGCACTGAATAGCTTTAACGTTGATATGCACCGTGAAGTTGCTGAGGTCTTAAACCTGTGGAGTAAAAATCCAGATGTTCGCTGCGTCGTGATTAGTGGCGAAGGCCGTGGCTTTTGTGCAGGTCAAGATTTAGGTGATCGTGTAGTAGACCCAAATGCTGAAGCTCCAGATTTAGGATATTCCATTGAAACTTACTATAACCCGCTCATTAAAACGATTGTAAATATGTCAAAGCCTGTCATTTGCGCCGTAAATGGTGTGGCAGCGGGTGCAGGAGCAAATATTGCACTGGCATGTGATTTGGTGATTGCAGCCAAATCGGCAAACTTTGTACAAGCATTTTGTCGCTTAGGTTTGGTTCCAGACTCGGCTGGTACATGGTTTTTACCACGTGCTGTAGGCCATGCTCGCGCTATGGGTTTGACCTTATTAGGCGACAAGTTGCCAGCAGAAACCGCAAAAGAATGGGGCATGATTTGGGATGTTGTTGAAGACGCTGAGCTTAAAACAAAAGTCACTGAGCTCGCAGAACGTTTAGCGAAACAACCTACATTTGGTCTATCTCTTATTAAAAAAGCGATTCATCAATCAAGTAATAACACCTTTGATGAGCAAGTGTTGTTAGAGCGAGATTTACAACGTATTGCTGGGCGCTCGGAAGATTATCGTGAAGGTGTACAAGCCTTTATGAATAAACGTGAACCAAACTTTAAAGGGCGCTAAGCATGACAGATTTAGACTTATCTCGTGCCCGAATTGCCGTCATTGGTTCTGGCACCATGGGCATTGGAATTGCCCAGTTAGCCATCGTCAACGGGCACTCGACCATTTTATATGATCTGGACGCTCAAAAAGCGCAACAAGCTGTTGAGGGCTTGGGGCAGACTTTTAAAAAGCTGGTCGAAAAGAGCAAGCTCACACAACAGCAAGCTGATGAAGCCTTAGCGCGTTTAACTGTGGTGAATCAAGTTGAAGCGCTACGTGATGCCGACTTGGTTATTGAAGCAGTCGTTGAGAAAAAAGAAGTTAAACAGTCTTTATTTAAGCAGCTTGCTGAAATTTGTAGTGCGCAAACCATTTTTGCAAGTAACACATCTTCAATCTCAGTGACTGCAATTTCGGCTGGCATTGCTCACCCTGAGCGCGTGGTAGGTTTACACTTTTTTAACCCTGCGCCAGTCATGAAACTGGTCGAAATTGTACAAGGTTTAAAAACACCAAATAGCCTATGTTTGGCTTTAAAAAACTTGATGTTGAGCTGGAAAAAAATTCCAGTATTAACCAAGTCGACTCCCGGTTTTATTGTCAACCGAATTGCACGTCCGTTTTATGCAGAAGGTTTTAGAGCACTGCAAGAACAAGTCACCAGCTACGATCAGCTAGACTATGCTTTAAAGCAATGTGGCGGTTTCGCGATGGGGCCGTGTGAACTTACAGACCTCATTGGGCAAGATGTTAACTTTTCGGTGACACAAAGCGTTTATCAAGAGTTTTTTTACGAGCCACGCTACCGTCCAAGCCTGATTCAAAAAGAATTGGTTGATGCTGGCGCTTGGGGCCGTAAGTCAAAACAAGGCTTTTATCGCTATAACGAAAAAAATCAGTACGAGACATTTCAGCCTCAAGCAGTAGTTGCTAAGCCAGTTGATGCACGTATTCAGCTAAAAGGTGCTTGGTCTCAGCTACCTACTTTTTTAACGCGTTTAGATTTAAAAAGCGGATCTGTGAACGATGACAATATTCTTCAAATTGATGATATCGACTTACGTTTAAGCCAAGGTGAATCAGCCAATATTCATTATCTGAGCCGTAAAGTGGTTTTGATGGATTGGCACCATGATTTTGAGCAAGCGCAAGCTTTAGTACTCAGCCATAACGAGCTTTGTGAAGCAAGTGATCTGGCTAAAGTTGAGGCTTACTTTGCACAGTTTGGTATAAGCGTGATGTGGATTAAGGACCATCCAGCACTGTTAACCTTACGCACAATCGCTTTACTCATTAATGAAGCCTGCGAAGCAAGTTTACATGGTGTTGCGAGTCTGGAAGATATTGATAATGCCATGAAATATGGAGTGAACTATCCTAAAGGCCCTTACCAGTGGTTGACACAAATGGGCGGTGCTTATGTGCTCCAAACCTTAAATAACTTATATGCACTGTATGGAGAGGAAAAATATCGCGCGAGTATCTACCTCAAACAATATGTGGCGAAAACTCAAAACATTGCTACTCAATATTCACGCGATATGACCGAATTTGCATAATCAGGAGTCAACATGGAAGACGTTTTAATTTGCGGTTTTATTCGTACCCCAATTGGACGATATGCAGGTGCCCTAAGTGCAGTACGTGCAGATGATTTAGCTGCATTGCCCATCAAATATTTAAAAGATAAATACCCGAACCTACCTTGGAATACTGTAGACGAAGTATTTTTAGGATGTGCCAATCAGGCTGGTGAAGACAACCGTAATGTTGCACGTATGGCGACATTGTTGGCAGGACTCCCTGATGCAGTACCAGCCATGACCGTAAATCGCTTGTGTGCATCGGGCTTGGATGCTGTAGGACTTGCGGCACGCTCAATTAAAGCAGGTGAAGCACAGTTCGTTTTGGCTGGTGGTGTTGAGTCAATGAGCCGTGCACCATTTGTACAAGCTAAGCCGACTGAAGCGTTTAGCCGAACCCCTGAAATTTATGACACCACCATTGGCTGGCGCTTTGTAAATAAGCAACTTAAAGCGCAATACGGCACCGACAGCATGCCGGAAACAGCCGAAAATGTAGCTGAAAAATATCAGATTAGTCGTGAAGACCAAGATGCTTTTGCATTGCGTAGTCAACAAAAAACGGCTGCTGCACAACAAAACGGTTTCTTTAACGACGAGATTTTGCCTGTCGAGATTGTAGATCGTAAGAAAAACGTGAATGTTGTTAACCAAGATGAACATCCGCGTGAAACGACACTAGAAGCACTCGCGAAGCTAAAAGCACCTTTTAAAAAAGAGGGTGGCTCGGTGACTGCCGGCAATGCCTCTGGTGTAAATGATGGTGCAGCATGTGTATTAATTACCAACCGTGAATTTGCAGATGCACATGGTTTAAAACCTTTAGCACGTGTGATTGGCATTGCAAGTGCAGGTGTTGAACCCAAATATATGGGTATAGGCCCTGTACCTGCTGTACAGAAAATTTTAAAGCAAACAGGTTTAGCGCTAGATCAGATGGATGTGATTGAGCTGAATGAGGCATTTGCAGCCCAATCTTTAGCTTGTATGCGTGAATTAGGTTTAAAAGATGACGATAAACGCGTTAACCCAAATGGTGGTGCGATTGCGCTCGGACACCCGTTAGGTATGAGTGGTACACGTTTAGTCATTACTGCAACACGTGAGCTAAAAAAACGAGGTGGACGCTATGCACTTTGCACAATGTGTGTAGGTGTTGGACAAGGCGTTGCACTGATTTTGGAAAATTTAAATTAATTCAGACGGTTTTTAAAATTACATAATGAGGAGAGAGGCGATGGACAGCCTTACAACGGATAATGTTGAGCAATTAACACTTGCAGAGCTTAGAGAGCTGCAAACTAAACGGTTAAAACAAACCCTGACTTTTGTGTATGAAAATAGTCCGGTGTATAAGAAAAAGTTCGATGAAGCAGGTGTACATCCTGATGACTTCGTAACTTTAGACGATCTGGCGAAGTTTCCATTTACAACCAAACAAGATTTAAGAGACAACTATCCGTTTGGAATGTTTGCCGTACCGCAAGAGCAAATTGTGCGTTTACATGCATCATCGGGCACAACGGGTAAACCAACCGTGGTGGGTTATACCCAAAAAGACATTAACACTTGGGCCGATATTGTTGCACGTTGCTTACGCATGGCAGGTTTAAGTGCCAAAGATATGATTCAGGTTGCTTATGGTTATGGACTCTTTACAGGTGGTCTAGGTGCACATTATGGCGCTGAACGCTTAGGTGCGACGGTTATTCCAATGTCTGGCGGACAAACTGAAAAGCAAGTCCAGCTCATTCAAGACTTTAAACCTACTGCAATTATGGTTACGCCATCGTATTGCGTGAGTATTATCGAAAAGCTGGAACAGCAATTTGGTACTGCACGTAATACGTCTTTAAAAGTCGGTATTTTTGGTGCCGAGCCGTGGACCAACGAACTGCGCCGTGAAATTGAAGAACGCTTAAATATTAAAGCACTCGATATTTATGGTTTGTCTGAGGTGATGGGTCCGGGTGTTGCCATGCAATGTCTAGGTGAGGGCGAGGGATTAACCATTTGGGAAGATCATTTCTACCCAGAAATTATTAACCCTGAAACGGGTGAAGTCTGTAAAGATGGTGAACTTGGCGAATTAGTCTTTACGACCATTACCAAAGAAGGCCTGCCGATTATTCGTTACCGTACCCGTGATTTGACCCGTTTACTGGCGGGAGAAAATCTGGCAATGCGTAAAATGGATAAAATTGTGGGCCGTAGTGACGACATGCTGATTATTCGCGGCGTGAACGTTTTTCCAACCCAAATTGAAGAGCAGATTTTGCAAGTTCCGAATTTAGTTCCAAATTATGAAATTTTGGTGACTAAAAAAGGACATATGGATACTTTGCATATTCGTACAGAGATGTGTCATAACTGTACTATACAGGCCAATCAGCTTGCTCAGGAGTTGATGAAACGTATTAAAACCATGATTGGGATTAGCGTTACTGTAGAGGTTGTTACAGAAGCGACCTTACCTCGTTCGGAAGGTAAGGCAAAGCGGGTAATCGATATGCGTCAGATTGCTTAACATCAAGATCATTCAGGGTATAGAATCTATACCCTGAAACTAGCCGCCAAGACATGAGTATGAGTGCAAAAATACAGCAAATAATTGATTCTGTTGTAAAGAATGAGACCTTAAGTGGAACTTCGCTTATTTCGACAATTTTTGGAGATTCAGTACTTCATCGGGGCGGGAACATTAGTCTTGCAAGCCTGATTCAGTTATTAGAGCTGTTTGGTTTTAATGACCGTGCTGTAAGAACTTCTGTTTTTCGTTTAGTTAAAAATGATTGGTTATGTTCAGACAAAATCGGCAGAACCAGTTTTTATCGAATTACCGATTCAAGCCGTTCGACCTATTTGCAGGCCGAGCAACGCATTTATAACGACCAGATGAAAGAGTGGGATCATTATTGGGATCTTATTCTCATGTCTAGCCTCGACACTGAAAATAAAGCGTTGTTAAAAAAAGAACTCGAATGGTTAGGATTTGCCAATATTTCGACAAACTTAATGGCTTATCCAGGTTGTAACCGTATTGAACTGCAACGCTTATTGGTTGACTTAAATATGAGTGAACAAGTGGTGGTGTTTAAAGCCGAAACCTTGCAGCTCTTTAATAACTCGGTTGATACCATTGGGCGTATGCTCAGAACCAACTGGCCAATCGATGAATTACGTCAAAGATATTTACAGTTTCTCGATATTTTTAGAGAAATTGGGGTGTTGTTGATGCAAGAAAACGAACAACTAGAACCAGTTCAGGCCTTTCAAATTCGAACTTTGCTGATTCATTATTATCGACGGATTTTATTAAAAGACCCTGCATTACCGCTTGAATTGTTGCCAACTGACTGGCCAGCGATTAGTGCACGAACTTTATCAATGAATATTTATAAAAAAGTATTTGAACCTGCGGATGAATACTTCTTGTCTGTTGCTGCAACAGCAGAAGGACCAATGCCAAATGCCTCAGCGCATTATTGGCGCCGTTTCGGAGGTTTGGTTGCGACAAATGAGAGGGTAAATCATGCCTTGTTATAGTATTGACGGTGTTATTCCAGTAGTCAGCCCAGAGGCTTTTGTACACCCGACCGCTGTTTTAATTGGTGATGTGATTATTGAAGCGGGTGTATATGTAGGACCATTTGCTTCATTGCGTGCTGATTTTGGACGTATTCATATTAAGCAAAATGCCAATATACAAGACAACTGTACCATTCATGGCTTCCCGCAAAGCGTGACTTTAGTTGAGGAAATGGGGCACATTGGACATGGGACAATTTTGCATGGCTGCCGCATTGGAAAAAATGTTTTGGTCGGTATGAACAGCGTAATTTTGGACTATGCCGAGATTGGCGAAAACGCTATTATTGGTGCGAATAGTCTGGTCAAAACCAAAGATATTATTCCGGCAAATGTATTGGCAATGGGTAGTCCTGCCAAGGTTGCGCGTGAGTTATCAGAACAAGAAAAAAAGTGGAAAACTAGAGGCACGCAAGAGTACATTGAGCTTGCACAGCGCTGCTTAAACTCAATGCAAGAAGTTCAGCCTTTAAGCTCAGAGTTGGATGACCGCCTGACCTACAAAGACTTTAGTTCTTCAAATTATCAGATTAAACAAGATAGTGTTTAACGGATTTTAATAAGTCGATTTCAATACATGAGATTTTCATGAAGAAAAGGCGCTTGGCTATATGGGGGAATATGATGAAAAACACGATCTTGTAGCGATATATAATATTTTAAAAGAAAAAATGCAGAAAATAGAAGGAACTTATCAATGGATTCTACCTTCATCAGGTGAAGTGTTTTTTGTTGAAGAAGATCCACTCTATATTCATTAATTAATTTTCCATCTAAAAAATGATAATTTATAAATAAAAGTCCCCTAATGAGGACTTTTTTATATTTCACTCTAGGTATCTTTAACAATTCTAAAAGCAGGTTTCCCCAAAGAGTGTGGTAAATAGGCTATTGCACAACTATCGAGTACAGCATTGGAATATAAGACCAATAAGTAGTCAGTAAGTGAGGATGCTTTTGTACAAAAGAATAGAAAAAACAGCAAGCATCACTTACTGAAGTGTAATTTTAATCGGGTTAATATTTATATAAGATAGCTAAAAAATCATAAGGATATCAGCTAATGAAGTTTCTAAAAATTCTAAGTTTTAGTGCTATTTTTACGTTATCCGCACATACTTATGCGACAGTGGGTGGTGGACAAAAAATTGAAGTATTGGGTTATCAGGAAAAAGAGAAGAAACTTTATGTATTAAGACATTATGAAGATGGTCGAGGACGTCTACCACAACTCTATTATTATCTATTAAATAGTAAATCACCCGATAAACTTATTGAAGTTGGATCTCTATATATCAATCCAAAAACCCATAAAATTGATTATGATCAAGATAGTAGTGGATTTAATAAGGCTATAAAAAAAATTAAAAAGAATTTAACCCCTTTGATCGTAAGTAATAGTAAGACTGTAAAAATTCAAAGATTAAAAAGTCATCAGAATCAAATATCAGCTTGGTTTGATCCTTCAGAAAAGATGACACAATATAAAACAGAATATGTTGTAAAATCGCCGTCTTTACAAAGTAAGACCCATATTGCAGTTCATTACACCAAAGCAATAAAAATTTCCCAAAATTATAGAGTGCCTAAACAAAATAAGAGGTTAGTTGTCGTTAAATATCTGGGGGTTTCAGAAGAAACTGGTTATGATGTTGAAGACCCTGTTTTACTACTACCTATGAAAAAATAAATTTAAGAGTAAATTCTTTTCTTGGTCCAAATCGATAATACACAATATCTGTGTATATTCAGCTCAAGACTTATCTGCACTTGGCTGGTTTATAAACCCCAATTTAACAATAACTCACTCATTATTTATCCTTACTTTTTAATGATCTATTTTAAAACAAATGTCATTTTGTGTGCTTGACTGCAAAAGGGTTGAACACTATCCTTTGCCTGCTGGCCACATTGCCAGTCGGTTTTGACGAACCGTTTTCACACGAGTATCAGAATTATTCCTTCTGAGGGATAGTTTTGTGCAGCTCTTCGTCTCCCTCTCGTAGCGGTAGGACGGAAGGGGGACACCTTCGGGTGTGCTGGCCTCGTGTGACCAGTTCGTCAACCCTCTTTCGTTCTGCCACCATAATTT
>NZ_JANBOB010000020.1:0-35315 GCF_035615195.1 Acinetobacter sp. IK31
GTCGCCGGGTAATCAACACCATCCACATTCACAACCACAGTTGCTGTTGGATCATTGACTGTACCGGTGAGTGCTGGTGTGCTGTCATTGGTTAATAGATCATTCAGGGCTACTGTTGGTGCCAATGCATCAACCACAGCTGTTCCAGGTAATGATGGGTTGCCTGCCGGATCTGTAGCAATCGCTTCAACTTGATCGCCATCATTTAGGCCCGGGTTCGTCACACTCCAGTTACCATCTGGTCCTGCAACAACTGTTGCTGTATTACCATTAGGATAAGTTACAGTCACTGTTGAACCAGGTTCTGCTGTACCTGTAATCGGGTCTGTCCCGTTAACCGGGTTGATCACTGGTGCTGCTGGAGCATCAATATCCAATGTATAAATTTGCGTATCGTTAACAGTACTGCTATTACCTGATGCATCTGTAAACGTTACAGTCGCATCAATTGTTTTATCTGTATCAGCAACTAAACCACTGCCCAGTACGCTTACCGTCCATGTGCCAGATGCACTGTCTACAGTTGCAGTGTAAGTCTGACCATTCACAACAACTGTTACTACAGTATTGGTTGCATCTGCTGGAACGTTTTTCAAAACACCTGTAACGGTGAC
Organism: Acinetobacter sp. IK31; assembly: GCF_035615195.1. NCBI lineage: Bacteria > Pseudomonadati > Pseudomonadota > Gammaproteobacteria > Moraxellales > Moraxellaceae > Acinetobacter > Acinetobacter sp. IK31. Next base: position 615 of record NZ_JANBOB010000020.1, read on the forward strand.
ATTACCTGCTGCTTCTGAAGCATTAATAACGTTATCTGTGGTTACAGAGTCGATTGCAAAATTTACTGATCCTGTATTTGGTGCAGTAGTATCAACTGTCACTACAGCTGTATCAGTACCTTTATTACCAGCTGCATCAGTAGCAGTCACAGTAATGTTATGTGGACCATCGGTTAATACAGGCAGTGTATTGTCTGCAAGCGTCCATGTACCGTTCCCATTGTTTACTGCCGGATAGTCAACACCATCAATAGTGACTACAACAGTCGCTGTTGGGTCACTTACAGTACCCGTTAATGCAGGAGTGCTGTCATTAGTCGACAGATCTTCAAGTGCTACTGTCGGTACTGACGTATCAAGTGTATAAGTTTGTGTGTCATTAACGGTGCTGCTATTACCTGCTGCATCTGTAAACGTTACAGTCGCATCAATTGTTTTATCTGCATCTGCCTCTAAGCCACTGCCAGGCACATTTACTGTCCACGTCCCTGCTGCACTATCTACAGTTGCAGTATAAGTCACCCCATTCACTACAACTGTTACTACAGTATTGATCGCATCTGAGGGAATATTTTTCAGAACACCAGTAATCGTGACATCACTAGCCACTTCTGTTGCATTAATAACATTGTCAGCTGTTACGGAATTAACTTCAAAATCAACTTGATCTGTATTAGGGGCAGCAGTATCAATCGTATATGTTTGCGTATCGTTAACAGTGCTGCTATTACCTGCTGCATCTGTAAACGTCACAGTAGCATCAATCGTTTTATCTGTATCTGCCGTTAAGCCACTGCCCGGTACACTTACTGTCCATGTACCTGCAACCTTGTCTACAGTTGCGGTATAGGTCACCCCATTAATAAGAACTGTAACGGCTGTATTCGCCGCATCTGTTGGAATATTTTTAAGAACACCAGTAATCGTAACGTTACCAGCTGCTTCTGATGAGTTGATTACATTATCAGATGTAACTGGATTAACCGAAAAAGTTACCCCATCTGTATTTGGTGGTGTTGTGTCGGTAGGTGTTGAAGAGCCGTCATCATCGCTATCACTGTTTGATGCTGCTGCAATGATACCACCCGCAACTAATGGGATAGCCCATAACCATGGGTTTATGCCCGCATCGTGGTAAAGCAATGGTTCAATTGAAGAAATAGGCTGATAAATAACATCAGACACCAACTCTTGTGGTGCCTCTGCAGGTAAAGCCGCTGGTAAATCTTCGGCTACGAGTGCTTGTGGGTCAACATCACTGTCGGCATCCGCATCGGCATCCGCATCCGCGTCTGCATCATTTTCAGCATCTTTGAATTTTGCCCAGATTAGCTGTCCATTTTCGTCTTGAAAAACAAGGCTGTTATCTTTAGGCTCAGCTGTTCCACTAAAAAAGCCTTCAATAACAATAGTCTCACCATTTTTCAGGCGAATGACTGCATTGGTTCCCTCTCTATTTACTACCAATACATCACTGGCAGCAACTTTTACCAATACGACCGACGCTTCTGTAAGCGAAGCAGAAGTTCCCTTGATGGTTGACAAGGTGTCGTGACTATCCTTGGCAATTATTTGTATTTCAGGCATATCTGTATTCCTTTTATATTATTGATTTAAATGATTTTATGTATAATTCTTTTTACTTAATGTTTTCAAGTTTTTGACCTACAACTTAAAAACATTAAGTAATGTGATCATTTTTACATTAACCACTTTAAAATAAAAAAAACAAATACTAAAGTACCTACAGAAAAAATTTTAATTAATACAAATTATATATAAGTCTTTTTTAAGTTTATCTTGTGTTAATTTAAGGAAAAACCACCTTAAATGTTTTATATATAAAACAAATTTCTTATTTTATTATTTACCATTTATTGAAATGTCATTTAATTAAAATACTCATATAACAATTATTAATATCTTAATAAAATAAAATATATTATTAATGATACATATAGAAAAAAAAGGCTTTAGGTAATATTTTACTATTACACTAAAACCTAATTTTTAAATATCTTATAAAATTTAAAACTGCAAATATTTAGAAATTATCAGGACTCTCAAATCGTTTTACTTCTTGTAACTTATTTGGGTCATGCATTGTTGCAATTCCATCTTCAGTTTTTTGGTCTACCAGAATATCTGGATTAAAAACGGTAATTGTTTCTCTACCCAGCGCATCCTCTCCAACAATATATTGAAAGCCTCTCCGATTCATCTTATGACACAATCTTTGATATAGACCTTTTAAGCCTTCGGTTTCTTCATTGGGATTGTAATAAAAAGCATTCATCACAGCTGGCAAACCCAGACCGCACACAATGCCCGATAGCAATACACTAATAAAAGTATAGCCAATCAAGATACTGCTATATGGACTTAATGCGGGAATATTGGCAACTGCCAAAATCAATGCAAGTGAAATCCCCCCTCGTACTCCACCCCAAGATAAAATGGTTAAACTACCATTATAACTTTTCATTTTCCGCATGTTCGGGAAAAAGGCAAAAGCCATGAAGTTGGCCGCAAAACGAGAGATATGTAGAATAAAGAACGCAACAATACCGCCTAAAATTAGGCTGAAGTTTAAATCAAGAATAAATAACTCTAAGCCAATTAAAGTAAACAGGAATGAGTTGATGATTCCTTCTACGGTATGCCAAAAATGATTAACTTCTTGAATCTCGCGCTCTTCTCGTATTTCTTTCCATTTGTTTCCAACAATTAAACCACCGATTACACAAGCAATTGGTGCTGATGCATGCGCAAACAAAGCAACCAAATATGCTCCACTCGCGAGCAAAGCTGTTGTTAAAATTAGGGACTCCATTTCGTGTTTACCACGTAATAGACGTAACACCCCTACCCCAAATGCCCAACCAATCCCGACAGCGACAACAATTTCATAGAGTAAAGCCTCTAATGTTGCCACTAACGAGAAATGTTCACCCTGTAAAACGTTGAGTAAAGTCATAAATAATGCAATACACATCGCATCATTAAATAGTGACTCACCTTCTAGCTTAACAATCAAATGATGTGGTGCACGTATCGAACTAAGCACACCTTTAATTCCAATTGGGTCTGTTGCCCCTAAAGCTGCACCTAAAAGTAAAAGCACCAAAATCGGCACATGGTATCCAACCAATAGCTGGAATCCGTAGAGCAATCCACCAAATAAAACGGCGCAAATGACTAATGCAATGGTGGCCAAAATACTAATTTGCTTCCAGTAGCTTCTTAAATCAGAAATTTTAAATTTAAGTGCAGAGGAAGTTAGAATAAAACAGATGACACCATTAATTAAAAAATCATAAAAATCGATATGCCGTACTGCTTCTTCAATATTATGAATATTGATAGTAATAAACTGGTTACCGTTTAATAGGCTTGCACCCCATTGCAAGATGAAGACAAAAATTGCTGAGACCAGCGGTACACCAATAGCCTGTGGAAAGCCTAAAATGCGCTTATTAAAGATCGTGGTTGCTATTGATAATGCAAAAACCACTGTGAATGCTTGTAGTAGAAAAAAATTACCCATGAATACCCTTCTTCTGGGTCAACGACCAAATAAGAGAAACTTTGTTAGATCGACCAAACTTAATAAAAAAACTGGCATGAAGAATGCCATAATCATAAAAACAGAAATTAGGACACAAGTTTAACGAATTGAATGAACAATCTATCACTCTGTTAAATTTCTTAACATTATTTATAGTTATAAGTTAAAGAAAAATGGATGAGCTTCTTAAATATGTTTAACAAGACTCATCCTATAAAAGATTAAACTGGATTATTAAAAGTATCGCATTGGTTAATATCACCAGTTTTTAAACCAACCTGAAACCAGCGCATTCGCTGTTCACTACTACCATGAGTAAAGCTATCTGGAACAACCTGACCAGTAGAGCGCTTCTGTAAATAATCATCTCCAATTTTTTGAGCAGCATCCATCGCTTCTTCAATATCGCCTTGCTCTAAAAATTGAGTTCGCTGTTGATTATGACTCGCCCAAATTCCCGCTAAACAGTCAGCTTGTAATTCTTGACGAACAGATAATTGGTTACCTTCTGTTTGACTTGCTTGCGCACGGGCTTGTTGTACTTGTGAAGAAATACCAAGCAAGGTTTGAACATGGTGTCCTACCTCATGTGCGACAACATAAGCTTGGGCAAAATCCCCAGCTTGATCTTGCCTAGATAGTTCACTTTGATTTTGCTCACCAGAAATTCCCATTTGCTGACGCATATCTTTGAAAAATTCTGTATCGATATAAACCTTCTGGTCTGCCGGGCAATAAAATGGTCCCATGGCAGATTGAGCAGTACCACACCCAGACTGAATCATTCCACTAAACAACACTAATCTTGGCGGCGTATAGATTTTACCTAACTGTTTAAATATAGGAGTCCACGTATCCTCTGTATCAGCCAAAACCGTTCCAACAAAATCAGAGGCTTCTTTTTGCTCGGCTGTTAAACTTTCCGGTGCAGTTGCATTTGACTGCTGTGATGCAGTGACCTGCTGAGTTGCCTGATAAGCTTGTTGGGGATCCACCCCAAAAAACTTCCACGCAACAAATGCAACAACCAAACCAATAATACTGATACCACCTGCTCTAGCACCGCCACCACCTCGGCGATCTTCAACATTGGTACTAATTCGACGACCTTTCCAGCGCATAATTTCCCTCTTCTTTTTAGAATGGCATCATGAACCCGATGCTTTTTTAGGCCACATTTTTTGTATTAAGCTTACGATTAATAGAACAATTGCACCAGCAACCAATCCTATTCCAAAGTTAATCAATGTTGGTGTTAAAGCACCAATGATATTTCCTACCGCTGGTATAGTTTCTACATGATCCACTGTACTTTCAGTCAGATGATGAAGTAATGGAATGGTATGGTTAATGATCCCTCCCCCTACCAAAAACATCGCAATAGTGCCCACGATCGAAAGTAATTTCATCAAAATAGGTGCAAATGCAAGCAAGCCACGGCCTAAAGTCTGCTTAAAAGAAGCCGTTTGATTTGTTAAATATAATCCCAGATCATCAATCTTAACAATCATGGCAACCAAGCCATAAACACCAATCGTCATCATAATTGCAATAACACTTAGGACGCTTACCTTAGTCATTAAAGTAGCTGTAGCAACTGTACCGAGGGTAATTACGACAATTTCTGCAGATAAAATAAAGTCTGTCCGAACAGCACCTTTAATTTTATCTTTTTCAAATGTTGCTAAGTCTAATTCTTCGTTTTCAAGCTCTGCTTTGGCCTCCTCAGGAGTTGAGGACTTTTTATGCATAAAAGTATGAATAACTTTTTCCACACCTTCATAACATAAAAACAAACCACCTAGCATTAACAAGGGGTTAATGAGCCAAGGCGCAATCACACTAATTAATAGTGCTAAAGGTACTAAAATGAGTTTGTTAACAAATGAACCCTTCGCTACCTTCCAAACGATAGGTAATTCTCGGTCTGAGCGGACACCTGTAACTTGCTGAGCATTCAAGGCTAAATCATCACCTAAAACTCCGGCAGTTTTCTTTGCTGCCATTTTACTCATTAAAGCAACATCATCTAAAATCGTTGCAATATCATCTAATAGTAAAAGTAAGCCACTTGCCATTTCTTATCCAAGTTTGTATTTATTGAGACTATTGTAAGATGATTTTTTTTAATTTCTGTAATTTTACTGAATAAATTCACAATATTATTTTAAGAAAAGTTTATCCAATCGCTGACGAAATTTTTTTATTTCCCGTACAATAATGCCAATCTTTTATATTGCAGGGCTTACTACCCCTGATTAAGCCAATAAGACAGTGGAATAAATAATGAGTAATGTTGATCAGCGTCCAATTATTTTGACAGGCGACCGCCCAACCGGACAACTTCATCTCGGGCATTTTGTCGGTTCTTTGCGTTCTCGTGTAGGTTTACAGGATAGCCATCATCAACATCTCTTATTAGCAGATGCACAAGCATTAACAGACAATGCAGATAATCCAGATAAAGTCCGTCGCAATATTTTGGAAGTTGCTCTAGATTATTTAGCTGTAGGCATTGATCCAACAAAAACCACGATTTGCGTACAATCATGCTTGCCAGCACTGAATGAGCTCACCATGCTCTATCTTAACTTCGTAACGGTTGCACGCTTAGAACGTAACCCGACCATTAAGTCTGAAATTCAAATGCGCGGTTTCGAGCGTGACATTCCTGCTGGTTTCCTCTGCTACCCTGTTGCACAAGCTGCTGACATTACTGCTTTTAAAGCAACTGTTGTTCCAGTGGGTGAAGATCAGATTCCAATGATTGAACAAACCAATGAAATTGTACGTCGGATAAATCGTCAAATTGGCCAAGATCTTTTACCAGAATGTAAAGCTTTACTTTCAAATATGGCACGTTTACCTGGTTTTGATGGTAAGGCAAAAATGTCTAAATCATTAGGTAATACCATTGTTTTAAATGCTTCTGATAAAGACATTAAAAAAGCTGTAAACGCAATGTATACCGACCCAAATCATCTTCGTATTGAAGATCCAGGTCAGGTTGAAGGAAACATTGTATTTACTTATTTAGACGCATTTGATCCAAATAAAGAAGAAGTTGAAGAATTAAAAGCGCATTATCGTCGCGGTGGTCTAGGCGATGGAACTGTTAAAAAACGCCTTGAAGGTGTTTTGAAAGAATTGATCAGCCCTATCCGCGAACGTCGTGAAGAACTTGCTAAAGATCCTGACTACATTATGGATGTTTTACGCCAAGGTACAGATAAATGTCGTCTCATTACTCAACAAACTTTAGATGAAGTTAAAGACGGTTTAGGATTATTTAAATTCTAATTCTCTTAAAAACTTAAAGCCCTTCGGGGCTTTTTTTGGCTTATAAGGCTCACTTTTTTAGAATTACTAATGTATCCACTGTCATTCACATGCTTTTACCCTATTAACGTGAAGTAACACTTATTAACGCTAATAGCGATGAAGAATTTCTTAACTATCTCTATTATTCACTATGTAGGTTATTTCGTATGAACCTCACGACATTTCTCCTTAAACCGAAACTGTTTTTACAGATTCGTTGTTCTACGCAATGATCACCCCAATCATTGCGTATTTTTTTGCTTAAATATTTTGTCTTCTTTAGAGATATTATCTTCTTGATTCTTTATTTTTAATTCAATAGATAAAAAAACACCGCATCATTTTCAAATGCGGTGCTTTTTAAGATTCAGAATAAAGCGATTAAGCTAAACCTTTCTCTTTTAAAACTTGCAACATTGTTGAACCAAGTTCAGCAGGGCTACGAGTGTAAGCCATTCCCGCACGTTCAAATGCAGCGAATTTCTCTTCAGCAGTACCTTGACCACCAGAAATGATCGCACCAGCGTGACCCATACGCTTACCTTTAGGTGCAGTTACACCAGCAATGTAACCTACTACAGGCTTAGTCACGTTAGATTTGATGAATTCAGCAGCTTCTTCTTCCGCTGTACCACCGATCTCACCGATCATGATGATAGCATCAGTATCTGGATCGTCTTGGAACAATTGAAGAGCTTCGATTTGGTTCATACCTGGGATTGGGTCACCACCAATACCGATACAAGTAGACTGACCTAAACCAAGCTTAGTTGTTTGAGCAACAGCTTCATAAGTCAATGTACCTGAACGTGAGATGATACCAATACGACCTGGTTGATGAATGTGACCAGGCATAATACCAATCTTACATTCACCCGGAGTGATCACGCCTGGGCAGTTAGGGCCAACTAAACGAGTACCGTTACCGTTAGTTTCTAAGTAGCGTTTTGCTTTAAGCATGTCAATTGTTGGAACACCTTCAGTGATCACAACGATTAGACCAACACCTGAATCAACCGCTTCAACGATAGAGTCTAAAACGAATGGAGCTGGAACATAGATAACAGATGCATCTGCATTTGTTTCACGTACAGCTTCTTTCATTGTGTTGAATACTGGCAAGTCAAGGTGAGTTGTACCACCTTTACCTGGAGTAACACCACCAACAACTTTTGTACCGTAGTCTAAAGCTTGTGCAGAGTGGAATGTACCGTTTTTACCAGTAAAACCTTGTACCAATACTTTAGTGTCTTTATTAATTAATACGCTCATGATTGATACTCCCCTTACGCTTTAACTGCAGCTACAACTTTTTCTGCGGCATCAGACAAGCCGTTCGCAGAAATTAATTTCAAACCAGATTCATCAAGTAATTTAGCACCTAATTCAGCGTTGTTACCTTCTAAACGAACAACAACTGGAACAGTTACGTTTACTTCTTGAACCGCTGCAATAATCGCTTCAGCAATCATGTCACAACGTACGATACCACCAAAGATGTTAATTAAAACACCTTGTACAGATGTATCAGCAAGGATGATTTTGAACGCTTCGATTACACGTTCTTTAGTCGCGCCGCCACCAACGTCAAGGAAGTTTGCAGGTTGACCACCATAAAGTTTAATGATGTCCATAGTTGCCATTGCGAGACCAGCACCGTTAACCATACAACCAATGTTACCTTCTAAAGCAACATAGTTAAGATCAAATTCAGATGCTTTTAATTCACGCTCATTCTCTTGAGACTTGTCACGTAAAGCAGCAACTTTAGGTAAACGGTAAAGCGCGTTAGAGTCGATACCAACTTTTGCATCTACACATAAAATATCGCCATTTTCACGAACTGAAAGTGGGTTAATTTCGAATAATGCAAAGTCATTTTCAACAAATGCTTGGTAAGCAGCAGCCATAATTTTAACAAACTGGCTGATTTGCTTGTCTTTCAAACCTAATGCAAACGCAACTTCACGCGCTTGGAATGGTTGTAAGCCAACTAATGGATCAACTTCAACTTTGATAATTTTTTCTGGAGTTTCTTCTGCAACTTTCTCGATTTCTACACCACCTTCTGTAGAAGCCATGAAAGTAATACGACGGCTAGAACGGTCTACAACCGCACCCAAGTAAAGCTCGCGCTCAACTGGGTATACGTCTTCAGCAACAATAATGCTGTTTACAGGTTGACCATTTGCATCAGTTTGATACGTTACAAGACGAGTACCAATAATGTTGTTTGCAAATTCGATAACATCTTCTTTAGATTTTGCAACTTTAACGCCACCAGCCTTACCGCGACCACCAGCATGAACTTGCGCTTTCATTACCGCGAATTTACCACCAAGCTGTTCGAATGCAGCAACTGCTTCGTCTGCATTGGTTGCCAAGATACCTTCTTGTACCGGCATACCATATTCTTTCAATAACGCTTTAGCTTGATACTCATGTAAGTTCATTTAGTTACCTACTTAACTTTGTTTGTTGTCTTCAATTTGCGCAACATTCTCATGTTGTATATGCAAATTGCTGTCTACCTCTATCACCTTGATGTTTTTTTAATCACACCATCAAATGTGAAAAAGAGCGGAGAACCGCTCTTTATTTTATTTACGCTTACGTTGAATCGCGTGAATTGCACGACCATCTACAGCAAGTGCAGCTTCATGAACAACTTCAGAGAATGTTGGATGACCAAATGTCATTAACTGAAGGTCTTCAACAGAAGATACAAATTCAAGTGCGATCATACCTTGATGTACGATATCAGATGCAGCAGGTCCAATGACATGCATACCTAATAAACGGTCAGTTTTTGCATCAGCAACAAACTTAACGAAACCTGCACCTTCACCCGCAGCTAAAGCACGACCATTTACCGCAAAACCGAATTGACCAGTTTTAACTTCATGACCTTTTTCTTTAGCTTGTTCTTCAGTTAAACCAACCCATGCCGCTTCCGGATGTGTATAGATAACAGAAATGATTGTGTCATAGTTCACTTGAGCTGCATGACCGTGGATACGCTCAACAGCCATTACACCTTCTTCCATTGCTTTATGAGCAAGCATTGGACCACGAACCAAGTCACCAATTGCATATACACCTTCTACAGAAGTTGCACAGTAATCATTAACTTCAACTAGACCACGTTCAGTCAATTTAATGCCTGAATCATCTGCCAATAAACCTTCTGCATAAGCTTTACGGCCTACACAAACGATTAATTTGTCAAAAGTCTGAGTTTTTTCTTCGCCACCTTGAGTGTATTTAACAGTCACTTCACGACCATTAACTTCAGTACCAGCAACTTTAGCACCAATACGAATATCAAGACCTTGCTTAGTTAAAAGTTTTTGGTAGTCTTTTGCCAAAGCTTTATCAGCCATTGGTAAAAATGCATCCATTGCTTCAAATACAACAACTTCAGAACCAAGACGACGCCAAACGGAACCAAGCTCTAAACCGATTACACCAGCACCAATAACACCTAAACGTTTAGGTACTTCTGGGAAGTTTAATGCGCCAGTTGAATCAACAATAATATCTTGATCTACAGGAGCTACTGGAATATTTACAGGTACAGAGCCAGATGCAAGAATCACATATTTAGGTTCTAAAACTTGAGTTTCACCTTCATGTGAAACAAACTCAACTTTTTTACCAGCAAGTAATTTACCAGTACCTTTTAACCACTCAATACCATTGCCTTTAAGCAATTGATCGATACCACCAGTTAATTGGTCAACAATTTTGTCTTTACGAGCAAGAAGCTTAGCAAGATCAAAATTCACTTCACCTGTAGTAATACCGTGATCAGCTAAATGATGCACTGTATCTTCATAACGATGTGAAGAGTCAAGTAATGCTTTAGAAGGAATACAACCTACGTTTAAGCATGTACCACCTAAAGATGGCTTACCGTTATGAATACGTTTTTCGATACAAGCGACTTTAAAACCTAGTTGAGCAGCGCGAATCGCAGCTTCATAACCACCAGGACCACCGCCAATAACAACAAGATCAAATTGTTGAGACATTGTTTATCTCCATGGTCCGAGATAGAGGATCACTCTATCTCGGTAATATTATTCGAAGAAATTAAAGATCAAGGATGAGTTTAGCTGGTTCTTCTAACAATTCTTTGATTGCTACCAAGAAACCTACTGCTTCTTTACCATCGATCATACGGTGGTCATAAGAAAGCGCTAAATACATCATTGGCAAGATTTCAACTTGACCATTTACTGCCATAGGACGCTCTTGGATTTTGTGCATACCCAAGATACCAGTTTGTGGCTGATTCAAAATTGGAGTTGAAAGTAATGAACCGAAAGTACCACCGTTAGTGATAGTGAAAGTACCACCAGTCATTTCTTCGATAGATAACTTACCATCACGTGCTTTAGCAGCATAAGCACCAATACCTGCTTCAACTTCTGCATAGCTCATACGATCAGTATCACGTAATACTGGAACAACAAGACCACGATCAGAAGATACTGCAACACCGATGTCATAGTAACCATGATAAACAATATCATCGCCATCAATTGAAGCATTTACCGCAGGATAGCGCTTAAGTGCTTCAGTTACAGCTTTAACAAAGAATGACATGAAGCCTAAACGAGCACCATGGCGCTTTTCAAACGCATCTTTATATTGCTTACGCAATTCCATGATTGGCTTCATGTTAACTTCGTTAAATGTAGTTAACATTGCAGTTTCTTGAGTTGCAGAAAGAAGGCGCTCAGCTACACGCTTACGTAAACGAGTCATTGGAACGCGTTTTTCGATACGCTCACCAACAGCTACGCTTAACGGAGTAACGTTAGCAGCTGGTTTAGCTTGATGGTTTGTCACATCTTCTTTCGTGATACGACCACCACGACCAGTACCTTGTACGTCAGCAGCAGCAATACCAGTTTCAGACAAAGCTTTACGAACTGCAGGAGCTTGACCAGATACAGCTTCAGTGCGCTCAACAACAGGAGCTGCACCAGCTTGAGTTTGAGCAACTGCTTGCTCTACTGCAGGAGCAGCCGCTGCACCAGCACCAGCTTCAAACTGAGCAATTACTTCGTCAGAAAGAACTGTATCGCCTTCACCTTTAATGATTGCAACTAAGCTACCATCTGCAGGAGCAACCACTTCTAAAACAACTTTGTCGGTTTCAATATCACAGATCACTTCATCACGTGATACAGGTTCACCCACCTTTTTGTGCCAAGTTGCGATGGTTCCATCTGCAACTGACTCTGGGAATACCGGTGCTTTAATTTCGGTTGCCATTATTGAGAATCTCCTGATTGTTCAGCTTCGAGTGCCAATGCATCATTAATTAGCTGAGCTTGTTGTTTTGCATGCAAGTACGGTGAGCCACAAGCTGGTGCAGCAGAAGCTTCACGACCTGCAAAACTGATACGGATTTGTTTGCCAGATTTTAAAATATCGTCGTATAAACGCGGTGCGATAAATAACCAAGCGCCTTGGTTCTTCGGCTCTTCTTGGGTCCAAACAAGTTCTTTCACGTTTGGATATGCAGCCAAGATTTCCGCAAGACGTTGTTCTGGATATGGATATAACTGTTCAATACGTACGATTGCAACGTTAGTTAAGTTTTGTTCACGACGTTTTTCAAGTAAGTCGTAATAAACTTTACCACCACAAAGTACAAGACGAGTTACATCTGACTTGTTAATTTGATCAACTTCATCAATTACAGTCTGGAATGAACCATTTGCAAGCTCTTCTAAAGTAGAAGTAGCAAGTTTATGACGAAGTAAAGATTTTGGTGACATTACAATCAATGGCTTACGAATTGGGCGTACAGCTTGACGACGTAATGCATGGAAAATCTGTGCAGGTGTCGTTGGAGTGATCACTTGCATGTTATCTTCAGCACATAACTGTAAGAAACGTTCTAAACGAGCTGATGAGTGCTCTGGACCTTGACCTTCGAAACCGTGTGGTAACAACATTGTTAAACCACAAACTCGTTCCCACTTAGTCTCGCCAGAAGCAATAAACTGGTCAATTACAACCTGAGCACAGTTTACAAAGTCGCCAAATTGCGCTTCCCAAATGATTAAGCTCTTAGGAATTGTAGTTGCATAACCATATTCAAATGCAAGAACAGCTTCTTCAGATAATAAAGAATCATAAATTGCAAAACGAGACTGGTTTTCTTTGACATTGCAAAGTGGAATATACGTTGATCCATCTACTTGGTTATGCAATTTTGCATGACGGTGTGAGAATGTACCACGCCCAACGTCTTCACCAGTAATACGAACAAGGTAATCTTCATCAATCAAGGTTGCGTAAGCTAAAGTTTCAGCAGCACCCCAGTTCAATGCAGTTTCACCAGTTTGCATTTTCACACGATCTTCAATAACTTTTTGCACTTGACGCTGCATAACAAATCCTTCCGGAAGTTTGCTCATGCCCTCGCCTAATTCTTTTAAGCGATTCAAGTCAAATGAAGTATCCCAATCGTCTGTATAGTCATGGCCCAAATAAGGCGTCCAATCAACAAACATTTTTGTATTTGGTTCAAGTACTAAAGCGTTTGCAACATGGTTTCCGGCTTCTAAATCTGCACGGTAATCTTCAACCATTTGGTCTGCTTCAGCACGATCAATTACTTTGTTTTGAACAAGCTGATCTGCATAGAGTGTACGAGTTGTTGCTTTTTTAGCAATCACTTGGTACATCAATGGTTGTGTACCAGATGGCTCATCTGCTTCGTTATGACCACGACGACGGTAACAGAACAAGTCAAGCACAACATCTTTACGGAATTCGTGACGGAAATCATGTGCTAATTGAGTAGCAAAGATTACTGCTTCAGGATCATCGCCATTCACATGGAAGATTGGCGTCTGAATCATTTTTGCAACGTCAGTACAATATTCAGTAGAACGCGCATCACGTGGATCAGAAGTTGTAAAACCAACTTGGTTGTTCACGATAATGTGTACAGTACCACCAACCGTATAGCCACGAGTTTGTGACATCTGGAAGGTTTCCATGTTCACACCTTGACCTGCAAATGCAGCATCACCATGAACAATTACTGGCAATACATCATCACCGCCGATGTCTCTACGACGCACTTGACGTGCACGTACAGAACCTTCAACTACAGGACCAACGATTTCCAAGTGAGATGGGTTAAATGCTAATGCCAAGTGAACTTCGCCACCAGGAGTCATTACATTACTTGAGAAACCTTGATGGTATTTAACGTCGCCAGAACCTTTCTTATGAATAGCTTTACCTTCAAACTCGCCAAACAAGTCTGCAGGGTTTTTACCCATAATATTAACAAGAAGGTTTAAACGGCCACGGTGTGGCATACCAATAACAACTTCTTTACAACCAACAGTACCAGCACGTTGAATGATTTCATTCACCATAGGAATAAAAGATTCACCACCTTCCACACCAAAGCGTTTAGCACCAACGTATTTATTACCTAGGTATTTTTCAAGCCCTTCTGCAGCGGTTAAACGCTCCAAGAACCCTTTCTTTTGATCATTTGTAAAATTAAGCTGACCACGAACACTTTCAAGACGTTGCTGAATCCAACGCTTTTCTTTTGTGTCCACGATATGCATATATTCAACACCGATTGAACCACAATAGATTGCTTCCATTGCTTCAATCATTTCACCAAGCGTTGCTTCGCTTTTGCCAATCTCAAGATTGCCTGTGTTGAATACTGTGTCTAAATCTGATTTGGTTAAACCATGTGCTGAAAGTTCTAAATCAGGAATATCTTCACGCTTAGCAAGACCTAATGGATCTAATTTAGCTTTTTGATGTCCGCGATTACGATAAGCAGCAATAAGTTGTAAAACGCCAATTTGACGACGTTCATGCTCAGTACTTACCGTACTTTGTACAACAGGTTGAACACGATTAGCATTACGTCCTAGTAATAGGAATTGCTCACGCACAGCGCCGTGTGGTTGGTCACCCTTTGGATATTTATCGAAATATTGGCGCCAGTCCTCAGCTACAGAGGTTGGGGAAGACAGGTACTGCTCGTAAAGTTCTTCAATATACGCTGCACTATCAGCGGAAAGTTCAGTGTCAAGACGCAATGCGTCAGCAACTTCTTGCATTTGTGGACCCATTTCCTATTGCAAAAAATATTACAGGCTGCCTTTTAAGCACACCCATGATGCATAATGCCGAATTGGTAAAAAAGGCATTACTTACCCAACAGGTCTTTACGACCATGGGGCGTCATACTACCTAGAGAGGAAACTCCATAGGTAATTAATGAATCACAACACCCTCAATGGCATCATCACTCACCTTATACTCGATTAAAACCGAGCAATTTTTTGCAAATCTTTTTAGAAAAATTAACTTTAAAATTAACTTTTCTAAAATGACTTTAACCATAAAAATTAAGCACAGATCTAAGATCGTGCTACTTAAATTAATTCCACTAGTATACGCTTTTTTCACCTATAACTTTGTGGCAAATCGTATCATGTTCTTAACGAACGATTGATTTTTTTGACACATACCACCTATAAATTGGCGAAATACATAGGCGATTTTATCTTTTAATATATGGTGCAATATATAAAAACCTCATCTTTTTCGACCAAAGTCTAAAGTTTACATTATAAAGTTAAAAAAAAACGCACATCAAGGATGTGCGCTCTCTATTTGTGCAGAATTAACCCGCTTGATCTAATAGCATATTACGGATGTGACCGATTGCTTTTGTAGGATTTAGACCTTTAGGACATACTGACACACAGTTCATGATACCCTTACAACGGAACAAACTGAATGGATCGTCAAGACGAGACAAACGGTCTGCAGTAGCAGTATCACGAGAATCAATAATAAAACGGTATGCATTCAACAATGCTGAAGGACCCAAGAACTTGTCAGGGTTCCACCAGAATGATGGACATGAAGTTGAACAACATGCACAAAGAATACATTCATACAAACCGTTTAAGTGTTCACGCTCTTCTGGAGATTGTAAACGCTCTTTAGGTGGAGCTGGTTGGTTATTGATCAAGAATGGCTGAATCTTGTCATATTGATCATAGAATTGGTTCATATCAACAACCAAATCTTTAACTACCGGCAAACCTGGTAATGGACGAATTACGATTTTCTCTGGTAAATCATTTAGGTTTTCTAAACAAGCCAAACCATTTTTACCATTGATATTCACACCATCCGAACCACAAATACCTTCACGGCAAGAGCGACGGAATGTTAACGTTTCGTCTTGAACTTTCAATGCAAGCAATGCATCAAGCAACATACGGTGCTTATCAGTCAATTCAAGCTTAAAAGTTTGCATGTACGGCGCTTTATCCTTATCAGGATCATAGCGGTAGATTTCGAATGTACGAGTACCTCTACTCATCTTTATACTCCCGATTAGAATGTACGTGGTGCTGGCGGAATTGCATCAACAGTCAACGGTTTGAAGCGCACTGGCTTATATTCCAAACGGTTATCTGATGAATACCATAACGTATGTTTCATCCACTCATCATCACGGCGGCCGTATGAATAAGTTGGGTGATCAGCTGGTAATTCATAATCAACTACAGTATGCGCACCACGACACTCTTTACGCGCAGCAGCTGAAATCAGAGTTGCTTTTGCAACTTCATACAAGTTTTCAACTTCAAGTGCTTCAACACGCGCAGTATTAAATACTCTAGATTTATCTTTCAAGTGGATATTACGCACACGTGGCTCAAGAGCAAGAATCTCTTTTACACCTTTATCAAGCAAAGCTTGGGTACGGAATACACCAGCGTGATCTTGAACGATATCACGAATTGCATCAGCAACTTCTTGAGCATTCTCACCAGCAGTTGAGTCATCCAACTTACGTACACGAGCTAGTGTTTGCCCTAATACGTCTGTTGGAAGTGGTGCATATTCATCACCATGATGCTTAGTTACGTAATCGATAATGTGCTCACCAGCAGCTTTACCAAATACAACCAAGTCAAGAAGTGAGTTAGTACCTAAACGGTTTGCACCATGTACAGATACACAAGAACATTCACCAATTGCATAGAAACCTTTTACAGGTTTAGTGTAGTTATCTGTACCCACTTCAGGCAAACATACCTGACCATGCATATTCGTAGGAATACCACCCATTTGATAATGGATTGTTGGTACTACAGGAATTGCTTCTTTTGTAATATCAACGTTTGCGAATTTTTTACCAATCTCAAATACAGATGGTAAACGCTTCATGATTGTTTCAGCGCCCAAGTGAGTCATATCAAGTAAGATATAATCACCTTTTGGACCACAACCACGACCTTCTTTAATTTCTTGGTCCATAGAACGTGAAACGAAGTCACGTGGAGCCAAGTCTTTTAAAGTCGGTGCATAACGTTCCATGAACGGTTCGCCGTCTTTATTACGAAGGATTGCACCCTCACCACGACAACCTTCAGTCAGCAATACACCAGCGCCCGCAACACCCGTTGGGTGGAACTGCCAGAACTCCATATCTTGCAATGGAATACCAGCACGAGCAGCCATACCAAGACCGTCACCAGTGTTGATATAAGCATTCGTTGATGCACGATAAACACGACCAGCACCACCAGTAGCAAATAATGTCGCTTTTGCTTGGAATACTGAAATGTTACCAGTTTCTTGGTCAATCGCTGTTACACCAAGAACATCACCAGCTTCGTTACGGATCAAATCAAGAGCGATCCACTCAACGAAGAACTGAGTACCCATTTTCACGTTGCTTTGATAAAGCGTGTGCAATAATGCATGACCTGTACGGTCCGCAGCTGCACAAGCACGTGGAACTGGTTTATCACCATAGTTAGCAGAGTGACCACCGAACGGGCGTTGGTAAATTGTACCATCAGCGTTACGGTCAAACGGCATACCCATGTGTTCAAGTTCATACACAACTTTTGGCGCTTCACGACACATAAATTCAATTGCGTCTTGGTCACCCAACCAGTCAGAACCTTTTACTGTATCGTAAAAATGGAAATGCCAGTTATCTTCTTGCATATTACCTAACGACGCACCGATACCACCTTGAGCAGCTACAGTGTGCGAACGTGTCGGGAAAACTTTAGTGAGTACTGCAACCTTCAAACCTGCTTGAGCAAGTTGGTAAGATGCACGCATACCAGAACCACCACCACCAACGATAACTGCATCGAAAGTGAGGTTTTGAATATTTGAATAATCTTCTTTAGGGGTTATCGCGCCCATGATGTCTTCCTATCAATTCGCCCAGAAAATCTGGATACCCCAGATTGCGTACACAAACACTGCAATAATGACAGCCGTCGTCAGTACAAGGCGTAAACCTTTCGCTGAAGGACCCATTTGACGAGTAGTGACATAGTCAGTAAAAACTTGCCACATACCAATCCATGCGTGTGCGATAAGCGATAAAATTGCCAACAAAGAAAAAATCTTCATTGGTAATGTCATCATAAAACCAGCCCACTGTTGATAGTCAAACCCGCCTTTGCAGAGAATCCAACCTAAAAGAACAACAGTATAAGCTGCTAATACAACCGCACTTACACGCTGGATAAACCAATCACGAGAACCCGAACCAGTTAAACCTGTAGCACTTTTCATTAGAACATAATCCATACAAAGGCTGCGATAATAGCTACCACAGACAAGATCAATGAAATTGTCGCTGCAATACGACCACTTTGCAGTTCTTCAGCAAAACCCAAGTCTGCAAGTAAGTGCTTAACTCCAGAAATAAAATGGAATAACAAGCCGGCTACAAATACCCAAACGATAAAACGTACAAGGATATTTCCAAACACGACATTTTTAACGTAGTCAAATCCTTCTGGTGAAGATAATGATTTATCTAGAATCCATAAGAGAACTGGTACTAATAAGAAAACGATGACACCTGATAAACGGTGTAAAATTGATGCAATAGCCACGGGTGAGCGTAAATTTACCGCTAACACCTGACCCATGGACAAATTGACAGGTCTGTTGCTTTTCACAGCGGGCATCCTGTAGGTAGAAACTCCGACCGGAGTTTGTTGAATTAATTCCAAGGAAAGCTGGCATTGTTAGGCAAGCACAGCTCATGCCTAACCTATAAACGACACTGAATTATAAAACGCGAAGTATCAAAATACAAACAATCCACTTTCCCATTTAAGTAAAAAACAATTAAATAAGAATCATTCACAATGATATCACCCTATTAACCCTACAAAAAAGGTATACATAGCTCTATCATGTTGTTGTTTAAAATAACTTTTTATTTAATTTCATTTTTTCTGAAATTTCTTTTAAATAAGTGAGTTTTAGACTAAAGATAAAGTTATAAATTCATCATATAAATAGAAAAATGTTAGTAACACCTCATATTTTCAATATAAAGCTACAATTCAAATAAGCGAACGTACTTACATTGGACCCAAATCAGCCAATCTAAAACATGTTTGAGAAAGCAATTTTTATTGGAAACAAGAGTTTTTATTATTCTAATGCAGTTCAATTAGCTATTTTTTATACAATTAAACTTAAAAAAACATCAATATTCTTTGTTACAACTCAATAAAAATAGAGTTTTTTTTGATTAGCAATTTGAAATTACACCATGAGTTTTATGATTTTTTTAATTGGATTGGCATTTTCTACCGACTTGTCATTTCTAATTTTAATTTAAAGATTTGCTTACAATTGTACTCATACTTCATTTTTTTTCTGCACGTTCTTGTTGAATTGACTTATTATACGATCCCGATGCAGTGATTTTACTGACTTTTTTTGCTCGGGTCTTGATGACTAACTCTCTGTGGGATCGTCATTTTTTATCCATAAGTATAATTGACAAAATTTCAGTACTCACTAATCTTATAGCAAATTTTGACAGCGTCTGATTCGCACATGAGAACATTAGGATTTCGGGTCAGATCAACATTCACCAGGACAGGAGATCTATTGAATGTCTGAAGCAAATGGCAAAAAAGCCGTATTACATCTTGATGGCAAAGAAATTGGATTACCAATCTACAGTGGCACTTTAGGTCCAGATGTAATTGATGTCAGCAGCATATTGAAAGAAGGTCATTTTACTTTCGATCCTGGTTTTATGGCGACAGCTGCATGCGAGTCTAAAATTACGTTCATTGATGGTGACAAAGGTATTTTATTACACCGCGGTTACCCAATTGATCAATTAGCAACTCAAGCAGACTACCTTGAAACTTGCTACTTGCTACTAAATGGCGAGCTTCCAACTGCTGAACAAAAAACAGAATTTGATGCTAAAGTTCGTGCTCACACTATGGTTCACGATCAAGTTAGCCGCTTCTTCAATGGTTTCCGTCGTGATGCTCACCCAATGGCAATCATGGTTGGTGTTGTTGGTGCATTATCTGCGTTCTATCACAACAACCTTGACATTGAAGACATCAATCACCGTGAAATCACTGCGATTCGTCTCATTGCAAAAATTCCAACACTTGCTGCTTGGAGTTACAAATATACAGTAGGTCAACCATTCATCTATCCACGTAATGACTTAAATTACGCGGAAAACTTCTTACACATGATGTTTGCTACCCCTGCTGACCGTGATTACAAAGTAAATCCTGTTCTTGCTCGCGCGATGGATCGTATCTTCACGCTTCATGCTGATCACGAACAAAATGCTTCGACATCTACAGTACGTCTTGCCGGCTCTACTGGTGCAAACCCTTATGCATGTATCTCTTCAGGTATTTCTGCGCTTTGGGGACCTGCTCACGGTGGTGCAAACGAAGCTGTACTTAAAATGCTTGATGAAATCGGTAGTGTAGAAAACGTTGCCGAGTTCATGGAAAAAGTAAAACGTAAAGAAGTTAAACTCATGGGCTTCGGTCACCGTGTGTACAAAAACTTCGACCCACGTGCAAAAGTCATGAAACAAACTTGTGACGAAGTTCTTGAAGCATTAAATATCAATGATCCTCAATTAGCGCTTGCTATGGAACTTGAGCGTATTGCATTGAACGACCCGTACTTCGTTGAACGTAAACTTTACCCTAACGTAGATTTCTACTCAGGTATCATCCTTAAAGCGATTGGTATCCCAACAGAAATGTTTACGGTAATCTTTGCACTTGCACGTACAGTAGGTTGGATCAGCCACTGGTTAGAAATGCACAGCGCACCATACAAAATCGGTCGTCCTCGTCAGCTTTATACTGGCCCGACTCAACGCGATATCAAACGTTAATATTCGAAAGAAAATTAGTGATAAAAAAGCTGCCTTTTGGCAGCTTTTTTTATTGAGTTATCTTCAATTCAATCTACAAACTTATTCTTCATCAAACACACTTAATAAGTGATGACTAATTCCATCAGCTCTCAACCAAGCTAACTCATAACTCGCTTTAGCTAAAGCTAAAACGCGCCTTTCGAATTCAACCCATATTGTTTTGACTTGAGACTCTGAAATACCCAAACCACTTTCTGTTGCCAGTTGCTTATTTTTTTCACATATTTTTAAAGCGTGATAGAGCTTACGACCTTTGCTCGCCCCTTCCATCAGCCGAACACGTTTACTTAAAATAAATCCTTCTACATGCTGCAAGTTTGCATGAGGTAACATGGGTACTAGAATTTGATTCAATTGATCATCTAAACGCTTCCATACAGCCAAACGTTGCTCTGCTGTATAAGTATTCCATTGAATCACTTCATGGTTAAAACGACGACAACCACGGCAAACCTGATCACCAAAAACTGTTGAACAACGCCCTGCACATGGGGTGAGAGAGAGCGTTCGATGATCACTACTCAAAACAGACTCCTTAAATAAACCATATACTTTTTATGGTTTTCTCGCTTATTACAAATTTTCGCGCTAAAATGTGCGCCTTAAATTTCTATCTTAATACATTTGGAGTTTTCCATGAACGCTACTGTAGAACAGCTTGCACCTGTAGAACAGCAAGCGACCGCAGATTGGGTTGTTGCCGCACTATATCAATTTAAAGAAGTTCAAGATCCTACGGATCTTCAGCAACGTCTATTAAACTTAGTGAAAACAATTAATCTGTGTGGAACTCTGATTGTAGCAGGTGAAGGAATTAATGGTACTGTGGCGGGCGACCGTGTAGCAATTGATAGTCTTTATCA
Source organism: Acinetobacter sp. IK31 (assembly GCF_035615195.1). Classification (NCBI taxonomy): domain Bacteria; kingdom Pseudomonadati; phylum Pseudomonadota; class Gammaproteobacteria; order Moraxellales; family Moraxellaceae; genus Acinetobacter; species Acinetobacter sp. IK31. Next base: position 22,663 of record NZ_JANBOB010000020.1, read on the forward strand.
ATTTTTGCTCAATGAAGGTTTTGCCTCTATGGAATACAAGGAGTCTTTTAGCTCCGACAAACCTTTCCGTAAAATGAAAATTAAACTTAAAGAAGAAATTGTGACTTTAGGTGTTGAAGTTAAACCCCGCGACTTAGTGGGCCACTATCTTGATCCAAAAGAATGGAATGATTTAATTGCACGCGATGATGTAATTTTAGTCGATACGCGTAATGATTATGAATATAAGGCGGGTACTTTCAAAGGTGCAATCGACCCTAAAACTGAGACATTCCGCGAGTTTCCAGAATATGTTAAAAAAGAGCTAGAGCAACATAAAGATAAAAAAATTGCGATGTTCTGTACAGGCGGTATTCGCTGTGAAAAATCAACTTCTTTACTTCTCCAAGAAGGATTTACAGAGGTTTACCACCTTAAAGGCGGTATTCTTAAATATTTAGAAGAAACCCCTGCTGATGAAAGCTTATGGGAAGGCGAATGTTTCGTATTTGACGGACGTACTGCCGTAACTCATGGTGTTGAAGAAGGCGTAAATATTAAATGTCATGCTTGTGGTTGGCCATTAACTCCAGAAGAGTCTGCTTTACCAAGCTATGAACATGGTGTTTCTTGCGTGTATTGCATCGACAAGACAACTGAAAAGCAAAAAGCTGGTTTCCGTATGCGCCAGTCACAAATTGCAGCTGCAAAACGTAAACGCTTATAAATCACTAGAACTATTGTTCAGAAGGCATTTAGATTTCTAAGTGCCTTTTTAACTTTATATAATTAAATTTTTCCAAATAAAAAACGCCCTAGAAAGGACGTTATTTACATAATTTTTAAAGTTTAATTTGGCGTATGATACATCAAGTATAATTCATTCAAATTATCTGGAATTTCTTCTGCCAGTTCATCCATTAGCTGTCCATTACGACGGAAAGATTCCATCTGCGGATCTTCTTCATCAATTCCACTAAATACCATCATTGGTAAAGTTAAATCAATTAATTGTTCTTCATATTCAGGGGCAAACCATGCCTCTTCATTTAAGAACATTGCATCAACAAATCCCACACTCCAGTCGCCTAAGCTAGATTCAACATCAGCTTCTTCAACTTCAAATGGAAATGCAATTCCATTTTCATTTGCTAAATCTTGTCGAATTGACTCTAACCACGCCTTGATTTGCTGAATAATTTCAGCAGGCACCTTTTTATGGTTATTATCAAACAGCTCATCTAACCAACGGTCAAACTGAGGGCCTACTGCAATTGCACTCAGAAAACCATGAGTTGCAGCGAAATCTAGACCATACTCATTGTGGTCTCCATCTAGATATTCACTTAATTGGTCTAAATCTAACGCACTCATTGTGTTACCTGACTATAAAAAAGAAATCTACGATAGCATAGCATTTAAGCTGACGATGCCCTATTCAGATTTGATTAGTCTTCATCATCAAGATCATCATCGTCTAAATCATAATCAAAATCCTTCAACTCACGCTCTAAACGGCGTTGAGCTAATAGATCATCAATTAATCTACGTTTTTCTAATGATTCTTTCGCAGTGATTTTGCCTGATGACTCATCAAAACCGACATCATCATCATCACCGTAGCTATCATCTAGTTCAAAATCTGTAGAAGACACTAAAACTACCTCTAATGAAAAAATGTGAATGGGTCTAGCCGCTATTTATCTCTCTTACAGAATCATGTCAAGTTTTATTTATATTTTTTTCATTAAACTGCATATTTGTACTTTTTTTCACCCAAAAAATTGTGTATTTATAAAACTGAACTATTTTTATGACCAAGAAAAAATTCTATGATCTTTTCCATAATCTAAGCTTGAAAAAAATGAATTTAACCCAATATCCAAAAAACAGACGTGAATTCAAAGATATTTTTTATTTAACGGTTACCGATCAAATCCAAAATATTTCAAGCAAATTGTGCTATCATGCACGGTTTTTCACTGCCACAGATTCAACGAAGAGTAAGCAAAGATGAGCGATATGCATTCCCCTACTTCTCAAGTAGCGGCTCTGATTAGCCGAGGCAAAGAACAAGGTTACTTAACTTACGCTGAGGTTAACGATCATCTGCCGGACTCGATTACTGAAAGCGAACAGATTGAAGACATTATTCAAATGCTTCAAGACGTTGGTATTCCTGTACACGAGCGTGCACCTGAATCTGACGATACCATGTTCGGTGAGTCAACTGACACAGCCGATGAAGTTGCTGAAGAAGAAGCTGCTGCCGTACTTGCATCGGTTGAAAATGAGCCTGGGCGTACGACAGACCCTGTACGTATGTACATGCGTGAAATGGGTACAGTTGAACTGTTAACCCGTGAAGGTGAAATCAGCATTGCAAAACGTATTGAGGAAGGGATTCGTGATGTCCTTAATTCAATTGCGTATTGGCCAAATGCTGTTGAAGTTGTATTAAAAGAATATAATGATTTCTTGACTGGCGAACGTCGCCTTGCCGATATTTTATCTGGCTATCTTGATCCGGAAACTGACGCAGAAATTCCTGAAGTTCTAGAAGAAGAAACAGAGCTTGAGGAAGAAGCAGCGCCAGCTACACCAGTAAAAGAAGTTAAGCTTGACGACGATGAAGAAGATGAAGAGTCAGAAAGCGATGATGACTCTGAAGGTGAATCTGGTCCAGACCCTGAAGTTGCAAAGGTTCGTTTTAATGAACTTGAAGCTGCATGGACTAAAACAAAAGCTATTATTGAGAAACATGGTCGTAACAGCCCAGAAGCAGATGAAGCTTTAGAAGCTTTAGCTACTGTATTTATGATGTTTAAGTTTACACCGCGTTTATTTGACATCATTTCTGAAATGATTCGTGGTACACATGAGCAAATTCGTGCCAACGAACGTGAAGTTATGCGTTACGCAGTACGTCGTGGCCGTATGGATCGCACTCAATTCCGTACATCTTTCCCTAAGCAAGAATCTAATCCAGCTTGGTTAGATGAACAGATTGCCAAAGCCCCTGCTGAGATCAGGGCGCATTTAGAAAAGGTTCGTCCGGATATTTTAGCATTCCAGCAAAAGATTGCAGATATTGAGAAAGAACTTAATTTAAGTGTTGCTGAAATTAAAGATATTTCTAAGCGTATGGCGATTGGCGAAGCAAAAGCACGCCGTGCTAAGAAAGAAATGGTAGAAGCCAACCTTCGTTTGGTGATTTCGATTGCGAAGAAATATACCAACCGTGGTTTACAGTTCCTTGACTTGATTCAAGAAGGGAACATTGGTTTGATGAAAGCTGTAGACAAGTTTGAATATCGTCGTGGATATAAATTCTCGACTTATGCAACTTGGTGGATTCGTCAGGCGATTACCCGTTCAATTGCCGATCAGGCTCGTACAATTCGTATTCCTGTGCATATGATTGAAACGATTAACAAGATCAACCGTGTATCTCGTCAATTGTTACAAGAAATGGGCCGTGAACCGACACCTGAAGAACTAGGTGAACGTTTAGAGATGGACGAAGTTAAGGTTCGTAAAGTACTTAAAATTGCCAAAGAACCGATTTCAATGGAAACGCCTATTGGTGATGATGAAGATTCGCATCTTGGTGATTTCATTGAAGACCAAAACATCACTTCTCCAATTGATGCTGCGACTTCAGAAGGCTTAAAAGAAGCAACACGTGAAGTACTTGAAAACTTAACTGAACGTGAAGCAAAAGTATTGAAAATGCGTTTTGGTATTGATATGCCAACCGATCACACACTAGAAGAAGTGGGTAAGCAGTTTGACGTAACACGTGAGCGTATCCGTCAGATTGAAGCGAAAGCGTTGCGTAAATTGCGCCACCCTTCTCGTTCTGAACACTTACGTTCTTTCTTGGAAAATGACTAAGTTTTGAAAGCTTGAAATTTCAAAAGCAAGCCCCATTTAATAGAAAGAGCTATAAACGCCTGCGATGATGCAGGCGTTTCAAATCATGAGGTAACTTATGTTAGACCGCACTCCATCTCGCGAACTACAAGAACATCTTTGGGTATTTCCGATGGATTATCCAATTAAACTTATTGGTGATGCGGGTGAAGAATTACGTGTTGCTGTAGTCGATATTTTGGTAAAACATTTTCCAGATTTTGATCACTCATCACTAAAAGTTCAAGAATCTCGCACCGGCAAGTATCACTCTTTAACAGCACAATTGCGCTTTGAAGAATTAGAACAAGTTCATGCACTTTATGCTGACTTGGCTGCTTGTCCGCAGATTCGAACTGCGCTTTAACTTTAAGTTCTTAAATCAATACCACAGTCAGAAATTCTTACTGTGGTATTTTTTTTGGAAATTTTTAAGCCAATTACCCTCGAAAAAATCATACAAATATTTAGAATTCCTCTTATAAAATCCTTTAAAATTACAAGGTTTTCGGCTTCTATCTTATAGATATTAACTGGGCACCGCCTGAATTAACTCATAGGAATATATTGTGATGAGCTTTGATAAACCCAACTTGATCATTCGACAATGGAACGATTTACAAGATTATCAAAGCAAATTTGAAACCATGAAACTCTTAACAAACGAGCGTGACCAAGATACGCCTGATGAGTTATGGTTGCTTCAACATCATAATGTCTTAACACAAGGTCAAGCAGGCAAACCTGAACACATTCTAATTTCATCAGACATTCCGGTAGTACAAACCGACCGTGGTGGCCAAGTGACTTGGCATGGACCAGGTCAATTGGTTGCTTACTTTATGTTTGATCTTAATCGGCTAAAATGGAATGTACGTACATTGGTCAGTTTTGCTGAACAATTTATGATAGATATTTTAAAAAAATATGGAATTGAAGCTTACGCCAAACCCGATGCCCCTGGGGTATATGTAGATGGTCGTAAAATCGGTTCCTTAGGGTTTAAAATTCGTCGTGGCCGTAGTTACCATGGATTAGCACTAAATCTGGACTGCGCCCTAAATGGATTCCAGACCATCAATCCTTGCGGTTATGCGGGTTTAGAAATGGTGCGTATACAAGATTTAGTGACTCCGTGTCCATCATTTGATCAACTTTGTCAGGACTTTATTAAGTATATTAATAGCACTGGGTACTTTAATGACCCTAAAGTCAAATATGAATAAATCGCTTTGCGATGAAATAAAAATGGATTAGAGTAATTACTCTAAATTTGCTTTCGCATAATTTTAACAAGGGATACGCGAGTGATTTCGACAAAAGCGGTAAAGCCGACTCTGCAACTTGCCTACGTTAAGCTCATGATGGATGTTATTGGTCGTGGCTTAGTCATGGCAAGTCAAGTGGACACTGAAATACAAGAGGAAGTATCTAAATTTCCTGTTCACTTTGTACTTTCAATGAATGTTTTTCCGAATGGACCAGCATTTTTTGCTCGAGTGACAGAAGACAAACAGTTAGAGCTACTTCAAAGAGCTGAAAAAAAACCAGATTTAACGATTACATTCAAACATGTCACTCATGCCTTTTTAGTGTTTTCTTTTCAAGAAAGTACTGCTCAAGCATTTGCCAATGACCGAATGATTGCCGATGGTGATGTATCGGCTGCTATCCGCTTGGTACGCTGCCTAAATAAAATGGAATCTCTTATTTTACCTAAATTGGTTGCTTCACTAGCAGTCAAAGAATACCCAACTGAACTTACCCTAAAAGAAAAATTCAACGAGGCTGCAAACATTTACTTAAAAGTAGCCAAGTCCTATTTCAAGCGGAGCGCATAACATGGCCAAACCATATTACGAATTCTTTTGTCCTGTAAAAGTCATTGCTGGTAATGCTGCGCTAGAACATATTCCGTTTGAGCTTGCAACTTTGGGTGCAAAACGTCCTCTTATCATTACAGATAAGGGTGTTCGCGCAAATGGCTTATTAAATCCGATTGAAGCTGCATTTAGTACGACTGATGCTGTTATTGGTCATGTTTTTGATGATGTACCACCCGATTCGAGTTTAGAAGTCGTTCGTCTTGCAGCAGAAGCTTATCGCACAAACAAATGTGATGCGATTATTGCTGTAGGTGGTGGTTCAGTCATAGACACTTCTAAAGCAACTAACATTTTAGTATCTGAAGGTGGAAATGACTTATTGCAATATGCAGGGGCTCACAACCTACCGAAACCATTAAAACCATTTTTTGTAATTCCAACAACTTCTGGCACTGGTTCGGAAGTGACTATGGTTGCTGTGGTTTCAGATACTCAAAAGAATGTTAAGTTAGCATTTGCTTCTTATTATTTAATGCCACATGCAGCGATTTTAGATCCACGCATGACACTTACATTGCCCCCCCATTTAACTGCAATGACTGGCATGGATGCTTTAACGCATTGTGTTGAAGCCTATACATGTCTGGCGGCTAACCCACTGAGCGATGCTTATGCAAGTGCCGGCATTAAAAAAATTAGTGAAAATCTGTTCAATGTATTAGAAAACCCAAATGACTCACAAGGCCGTTTGGAGCTAGCGCAAGCTTCAACAATGGCGGGTATTGCATTTTCTAACTCAATGGTCGGCTTAGTCCATTCTTTAGGACATGCTTTAGGCGCTGTTGCTCACCTGCCCCACGGTTTATGCATGAATTTATTCTTACCTTACGTGCTTGAATATAACAAGCAAGTAAATGGTCAGAAAATTGGCGAGTTATTATTACCACTCGCTGGTGCAGATATTTATGCACAAACTCCAGCAAGCCAGCGCGCAGATAGGGCAATTACGACTATCTTAGCAATGCGTGATCGCCTGTTTACTTTAACAAAGTTACCCCGCACTTTACGTGAAACAGGTAAAGTAACTGAAGCACAGCTTGATGAAGTTGCAGAAAAAGCACTAAATGATGGCTCAATTATTTACAACCCGAAAGAAGCAAGCTTAAAAGATATCCGAGATATCTTAGAAAAAGCTTGGTAATTCGATAAGTTAAACTCCAAAAAACTCATAAAGGTCTGATTTATATATTAAATCAGACCTTTTTTATGACTAAGAATTTTTATTCATTATTTTATTTAAAATACATGGCAAAAAATTTGCTAAAAAATAGATGAAAGTAATGACAATTTATATCAATTTAGGATAGATTGGCGCACTTTATCTGTTTCTGTAGGGGGGATCGTTCGTCTCAAACGATCCTTAACACCAAGCTGATCCTTGATCAACGATTATGAGGATAACGCCGTTGACAAATTTATCTGGGACTAAACCAACAGCTAAGCTTCAAAAGAATCTTGTGCTTTGGCATATTATTATTATTGGTTTAGCTTACATTCAGCCATTAACTTTGTTTGATACTTTTGGTTTAGTGTCAGAACGAAGTGGCGGTCATGTACCAACTTCCTACATTTTTGCATTAGTCGCAATTTTATTAACATCGATCAGTTATGGACATATGATTAAGCGCTACCCTTCTTCTGGGTCGGCCTATACGTATGCTCAAAAATCAATTCACCCTAATGTTGGCTTTATGGTGGGTTGGTCTTCTTGGTTAGACTATTTACTGTCACCGCTTGTTAATATTATCTTGGCAGATATTTACCTAAGAGCTCTTTTTCCAGAAGTAAATAACTGGTTATGGGTGATTGGTTTAACAACTCTCATGACTGTTATTAATTTATTTGGTGCACGGTTTGTTGCACGTTTTAACAGCACGATCGTTATTATTCAGCTTGGCGTAATTTTTTATTTTGTTTATCAGGTATATATTTTACTTACTCAAGGTGTATATGCAGATGGAACTTTAAATCCAGATAAAGCGGCATTGTGGTCATTAACTCCTTTTTGGAATGATATGACGTCTGTCAGTTCTTTAATTGCTGGCGCGACCGTACTATGCTTCTCTTTTACCGGTTTTGATGCTTTATCTTCTCTTGCTGAAGAAACAAAAGATGCAGAAAAAACGCTACCAAAGGCTATTTTTTCTACAGCATTACTTGCAGGTATTATTTTCATTGTAAGTACTTACTTCATCCAACTATATTTCCCAAGTAATCCAAACACTTACTTTAATCCTTTAGATGAATCACAACCTGTGATGGTCGCTGCGATTGGTAGTCTGATGTTTAAAACTTTGGTTTTATATTTTGCTGTAGTCGCTGTGATGGCATCAGGTATTTCTGCACATGCGGGCGTATCACGTTTAATGTATGTGATGGGGCGCGATGGAGTCATCAACAAGAAATTATTTGGTCATATCAGTCCAAAATTGCATACTCCAACTTACAACATTCTTATTGTTGGTGTAGTTGCTTTATCTGCTGGTTTTTTAGACCTTGAGCATATTGTTAACTTGATTAGTTTTGGTGCCTTAACTGCTTTTAGTTTTGTTAACTTCTCTGTGATTTCTCGCTATGCATTAAGAGATGGCAAGAATAAAACGCTTAAAGACATCATCAATTATATTGTTATACCAACGCTTGGTTTTGCCAGTGTATTTATGATGTGGTTAGAGATTGATAAGCTTGCCTTACAAATTGGCTTAGCTTGGGCCGTTATTGGTGTAGGTTATCTTGCCTATAAAACCAAAGGCTTCAAATATAATGCTCCGCAACATAACGAGCATGAGTAATAAAAAAGGCGCTTAAAGCGCCTTTTTTATGGTCAAATTAACCGTAAATTTTATTCACAATGCTTTGTACACGTTGAGCATAAAGTTTTGTTGTTTCAAGATCACCTGTCGGAACCTCTTCCGCACTTGCATCAGAAGGCGATTGAACTAAAAGCCCCACTGAACCACCTAAGTTATTTACATCTTCACGTGTTGCGTTTTTTGTATTTGCTGGTAATAAACCAAGGCTCACCCAAATCCCACCATGCTGTGATGCTAAAGTTTGTAGTTGAATAAGAGTTACTTGCTTATCCCCATTCAAGCTTGCGCTGTTTGTAAACCCGGCAAATACTTTATCTTGCCAGCCACGTGTAAACCACACTTTTGAAGTTGCATCAGCAAACTTTTTAAACTGCCATGGCGCTGTACCCATATAAGTTGGAGCACCAAAAACAATCCCCTTCGCATCATTTAATGTCTGCCAATCTTGATCAGTAATATTACCTTCCTGATCAATCTGGATGAGCTGAGCATTAATCTCGTTTGCAAACGTTTCAGCAACAACTTTTGTGTGGCCGTAACCAGAGAAATATACAACCGCGATATTAGAGTTAGACATGGGAGAAAACCTTTATTTTATTAAATTCCACTTTATGATATATTTTAGAAACTAGGTGTCAATTAGTTACTAGTCGGTAACTAGTGCAATTTTTCAAAAAATTATAGGTGAATGGTATGAATGAATGTCTAAAATATAATATTTTTCAACAACATTGCCCTGCTCGTTTATTTTTTGAAAAGATTGCAGATAAATGGGTTTTATTGATTTTAAATGTTCTTGAAGAAGAAACTCAGCACTTCAATTTGCTTAAAAAGAATATTCAAGGCATTTCCCCAAAGGTCTTATCACAAAAATTAAAGATGCTGGAAAGAGATGGCTTTATTGAACGTAAAATCCAGAATACATCCCCAATTCGCGTTGATTACTCACTTACGCCTTTAGGACACAATGTATCTGCAATGGCTTATCAGCTAAAAGAGTGGGCTGAAACCAATATTGAACAGGTTTTAGCAGCACAAATCGTCTATGACGAAAAAATGCTAGAGCAAGCTTAACTCATACTCTCTTTAAAATTTTATTGAATATTATCGATTAAGCTTTTTTCTTCTATTAAAGGTGACTCAACTTAATTGATTTTAATCGGTTCAGGTGGCGCACTTATTTTAAATTGAATAGTTAAAGGCTCACATTGCTTTACTTCTTCATTGTTTTTCAAATAGGCACTTTCTAGGCCATATTTCCAAGTACCATTCATGACTTCAAATGCGGGATAATTGACAATAAAAGTTTTTGTTTCACCTGGTTGATATTCATATGTTTGAGTCTCTTTACACTCATTTTCCGGATAAGAACGTTTAGTATTTCCAAATAAATAGAGTTCTAAAGGTACATAACAAGCGGGTTGTCGTTCTTGTATTTTTTCTAAGCCCATATTCATTTGAGTAATCTGTAAAGCAAGAGTACCGTTCAAAGTTAACTGCTGTGCATATTTAAAAACTGTTTCTTTTTCAATTGGTTCTCTTGTTACATTATTAAGAAATTCTAATTTACGATGCAAGCCATTACAGTCATCTTCACTTGGTGCAGGTAACCAAATTTCATTATCTTTTGAGTCACCTTTATTTCCATCGGCTGGTGTCTCGTAATCGCCTGGTTTACCGGGTTTAGTTGGATATCCTGATCCACCTAAACTGGCACCGCCTGCGAATAAATCCTCACCACAAGCAGTCAAAAGACCACCTATCAAAATAAAGCTCATAGATATTATTAATTTTTTATAAGTTGTTTTAGTCATATTGATAAGCTCCGAAACGGAAAGTTTTGGTTGCACCCTCTTTTCCTTCATCGAGTGCACAACGTTCAATGGCTAACTTGAGTATTTGTAGTGATATATCTTCCCATAAACGTAAACTTGCTTCTTTGAGTAAAGTAATCGATTCATCTGTTAATTCATCAGCAAAAATTGCTTGTTCTAAATATGGTTCTTTTTCTGGCTGAAATAAATTATGAACTCCAGCAGCTAAATGTGCCTCTAAATTATTCGTTAATAATTTTCGAACCTCGAATTGCTCTACATCCGGCATAAAACTGCGTTGCTGTAACGACACAATGCCATTTTCTTCTTTCACAATATTTAAACGCTCAAGTTCATTCAAAATCGACCGCGGATGCTTTTCAGTTGAGACTTTTTTTACAAGATTTTCAAAGCTAATTTGCTCATTGCTAACAAAAGGAATTTTTTCTGATAAACCTTCTGCAAGCCATAAACCAATCACCCGAGCCGGAACACTTACTGGTTCTGCAACGTTTGCTTCAGTTAAAGGCTGTCCAGTTTGTGCCGCTTTTTTAAATGCATTTACATCTTTACGGTGTAGTCCTGAAAGTAAACTTACTGCCGAGTCCGTAGGCTTTTGTTCTATACGTTCCAATTCGGCTAAAGCTTCTTGATAAAAAACCGGTTTTAATGCCGTGACAAAATCGTTATATCCTACTCCCGAACGAATTAACCACTGAGTCAGATATTCCATTAACAGCAATACCTGCTTTTGGTTAAGTTCTACATTATTCGTTTGGAGTGTGGACATAGGGCAATAATTTTCCTTCATCTTTGAAAAGCAGTATGAGCCGAGCAATTGTCACACTGAACGGTTTAAGATGCAATTTCCATTATCAGGCCTCCTTTGGAAACCGATGAACAAAATGGTTTGGGGCATTAAAATGGGTAAAAGAAATACTTATTGAAACATCCAGACTTTCTACACTATGCCACCAACCAATAGGGATAAATAAAGCCTCCCCAGCATTCAAAATGCACTCTAATGGGGTAATCGACTTTGCTAAAGGATATTTTTTTAAATCTATTTTATTGGCATCGCTCAACTCACTAAACACCCAATGATCGTTATATAGATGAGGTACTTGCAAGGCTGGAATCAAAGTTACTTTTTTGCGTCCATAAATTTGAACTAACATATTATTGGTTAAATCATGATGCAAAGGCGTAAAGGTTCCTTTGGGGCCAAACCATAAAAAACTACGTTCATCTTTTAGGTCCAAGTTACAATAACCTTCTGCAAAATCGCCTATATCTAAAAATAATTCCTGAAGCATTTGATGGCTATTGGTCGCATTATTTGCAGTCATATAGAAATCGTTGCTTGCTTCGACAGACATAATTTTTGATACAAACTCCGACATTTTCATAGTCTGCTTTAACAAAGGTGAATGCCTTTCAAATTGCTCATCTTTATTTCTATTCATTTGAACTTCAACTAAATGCTGGCCAAATTGAGTTGCAAAATATTCAGGTGACCATTTATGTAGAGCTGGCCAGTGATCTACTCCTTTTTTCAAAATCACAGGACGATGCTGACTGTAATAATCTTTAATAAAATCTGAGAATATTGGCGCAGGGATTGAAGGTATTTCTTTACAGTAATGAGAATCTAACTGAGCTAATTGATCTAAAGTTTCTATTAACCATTCACGTTTTTTAAGTTGGTGATGCTTTTTCTTAAGAATTTTATATAACTGATTATTTCCTAAATTACCTAAATATTCTTCTACTTTTTGCCGATGAAGCCCCTGCTCTACTAATCTTTTCACTATTTCCGCAGATGGTACCTCATTCAAAATTTGTTCGATGATCCATTCTTGGTCTTGGTCAGATAAGCTTAGGAAATTCGGCTCACTCGTTTGAAAAGTTAGCCCAAAACCATTTGCTTTTAATACATCGACTAATTGCTCGATCGCACACCCTTTTTCTATATTTTCTTCAAGCCATTTTTTCCATTCAAGTGGCAACTGGTCAAACCATTTTTGGCTTTGTTGGAATATTTCAATTTGATTATAAGCTGCCATGTTGAACCTTTTTTCAAATTTGATCTTTACAACTGCATTATAATTGATCTATTTTAAAAATGTTAAATTTTCACATTTTTATAAAAAAAGGGCTCATGTGATGAATAATATAGTAAAAGGAAGCAGTATTGCTTTGATTTTCATAGCATTAAGTGGTTGTGGTTCCGATGACAATGATTC
>NZ_JANBOB010000021.1:0-2156 GCF_035615195.1 Acinetobacter sp. IK31
GTTTTTGCGGGTTTTAACCAATATGTCTATGCCATCGAAGACGTTTCTTTACCGAGTCAGGTGCTTCAAGATCAACGTTTAAAAGAGCTCAATCAACAATTACAAGACCAGCTTGCTCAGCAAACACCTTATCAAAACACAAAACCCTTACAGGACTTTAAGCATCTGGTTGTTAAAGAAAGTCCATGTGTAGCCGTTAAAAAAATTAGTCTTGTACCCTTAAGTGGTCAGTCTGAGTCTGATTTGCAGCAATTTAACTTTGTGGTTAAAGCTATAAAAAAGCATCCGCAGAGTGTTTTAGGAAAGTGTATTGGCACCCAAAGCTTACATAACATTGTGAATTTCGCTCAAAACGAACTTCTAAAAAAGGGTTTTATTACCAGTCAAATTGTCGTGAGTCCGCAAGACTTAAATCAGGGTAATTTAACCCTGAGTGTGCAAATTGGTCGCCTGAATAAGATCATCATTCAAGAAGGGAAAATTTCCTCATTACAGCTTAAGACTGGGTTGCCATTTAAAGTGGGCGATATTTTGAATCTAAAAAGACTAGATCAGGGTCTGGAAAACCTAAAGCGTGTCTATGCGGTAGATATGCAAATTACTCCCGCAACTGCTCAAGATAAAGAATTAACGGGCTATAGCGATTTAATACTCAAACTTCAACCACTACAAAAAGTTAATTTCAATTTAAGTGTAGATGATTCAGGTAATCAGGACACCGGTACCTATATGGGAAATATCGGGGTAGGCGTCAATAACCCGTTTCATTTAAATGATATTTTATCATTAAACGTGGGCCATTCATTAGATGACTTTCATGAAGGTTTAAATCGGAGTTACTTCATTAGTTATCAGCTACCTGTTGGCTACTATGATTTAGGCCTTAGCTATAATGATTATTATTATAGACAGGGAACGGTGGCACCTAAATCTGGCTATCCCGTTATTTATGATGGTAACAGTCAGCAAGCCAACCTAAACCTATCTCGTGTGATTAGCCGTAGTGGGCAGCATAAAACTAGCATTTACGGGAAGATTTATCATAAAGAAAGCCAAAGCTTTATGAATGATATTGAAGTTGAAGTATTACACCGTAAAACTTCAGGCTGGAATTTAGGATTTCAGCACCGTCAATATTTAGGAAATGCGGTATTAGACGGCAGCATCGATTATCGTCGTGGGATGGGGGTAGGTGCCCGAACTGCACCAGAAGAAAATATTACTGATAATAATAATAAGGGAAATTATCTTCCCGTTGAAGGTTACTCCCGTGCTCCACTTTTAAGTGCCGATTTACGTTTTAGCACGCCATTCCTTTTGCTTGAAAAACCAGCTCAATACCGCCTTAACTGGCGTGGACAATATGCACCTAAAATTTTAGTACCGAATGACCGCTTTTATATTGGCGGGCGCTATAGCGTGCGTGGTTTTGATGGTGAGCTCATGCTTTCTGGAGATAACGGGCAGTATGTACAGCAAGAAATCAGCTTGAATGCACCAATTCCAAATACCCAGTTCTATATGGCAGTCGATCAGGGCTGGGTCAATGGGCGTAATAGCATACCGGGTCAGCGTTATTTACTCGGTAGTGTTTTGGGTCTACGCACCTATCAAAATAGTTTTTATCTGGATGCCTTTACAGGTCGGGGACTGATTGCACCTGACAGCATAAAAAAAGACTGGGTTACCGGTTTTAGTATCAACCTTTCTTATTAATTTACTTTAGAAAAGACTTCATTCATGAACAAGAATAGTTATCGCATTATTTATAGCAAAGCACGTCAAATGTTTGTGGCCGTGGCTGAAAATGTACGAAGCCAAACCAAGGCATCAGGCCAAAGTGAAGCAAGTACCCAGAACAATATTGATAACGTTGAATCTCAGGCATTTCATCAGCTCTGGCAAGTGAAAGCACTGGTTGCCAGTATGAGTCTGTGGATGCCTTTAGCACCTGTCTATGCGGGTATTGTGGCGGATAGTGCTGCAAATGCTGCGAATAGAGCCGTCATTGCTGCTGGTAAGAACTCGGCAGGTACAGTCGTTCCTGTAGTGAATATTCAAACGCCTAAAAATGGGATATCCCATAATATTTATAAACAGTTTGATGTACTGGCTGAAGGGGCTGTACTCAATAACAGCCGTCAGGGTGCTACGAC
>NZ_JANBOB010000022.1:0-13955 GCF_035615195.1 Acinetobacter sp. IK31
TAAATAAACACCAATAAAAAGAAATTTATAATTGTTTGAGGACATATTTTTTAAAATTAATTTAATAACACTATTCTGTGATAAGGCATTTTAATTTAAAAAGCTATTTTTTCTTCTGAAAATTTCAAACTGATCTATATGATAAATAGAAACTATATGTTATAAATGTTGAATAGGCATGATTTTTGCTTGTTTAATGGAATCTGAAATATATGAAATTATCTGTTGGGTTGAAAGTTGCGAATTCTCTATCGTTAACACCTCAATTGCAGCAGGCGATTCGTTTGTTACAACTCTCTAGTTTAGAGCTTGAACAGGAAATTCAGATCCAACTAGATAGTAATCCCTTACTTGAAAAAATAGAAGAAGAAACATTAATAGAAAGTCTGTCTACATTAGAAAGTAAAGAATCAGATGACTTAACAACTGAATTAAATGCAAATCATTTGCCTGATGATTTACCAGTCGATACTGAGTGGGATGATATTTATACTCATCAATCAACCGCTTTGGCAACTCCAGAGTTTGAAGAGCGAGAGGATAATCGCCAAGTTCAATTATCTTTAAAAGAACATATTTTAGAACAAGTTAATCTCTTACACTTTTCTAAAATAGATCAATTAATTGCTTACTGTATTGTTGATGCATTAGATGATAAAGGATTCTTGGATGCTGAATTAGAGGAAATCATTTTAGCATCACAGCAATTATTGGATGAAATGGATATTGGAGAAGAGATAGAAGAAGATGAAGTTTTGGTTGTTTTAAAGCATATTCAAAGACTTGATCCATTAGGAATCGGTTCACGTAATTTAGCAGAATGTTTAAAAATACAGCTCGAATTTTTATCGAAAGACGTTGAATATCTCAACGAGGCAAAAAGCCTATTGCAACATTATGAACTTTTAATAGCAAATGATCTAAATAAATTACTCAAGCAGACAGGTCTAACGAAAGATCAATTGAAGTTTGCAATCAATCTTTTAAAAACATTGAAACCGTATCCGGGGATGGAATTTGATAAACAAGAATCAAATTATCAAATTCCCGATGTGGTGGTTTCTAAAAAAGATTTGCATTGGCAGGTTCAACTAAACCCAGATATATTACCTAAACTAAGAATTAATACTTTTTACTCTAGTATGATTCGTAGAGCAGATCAAAGTGAAGACAATTTATATTTACGTAATCAGATGCTTGAAGCAAAAAACTTTATTAAAAGTATTGATGAAAGACATAAAACGCTATTAAAAGTGGCGTCCTGTATTGTTGAGCATCAAAAATCTTTTTTGGAAATAGGTGCTGAAGCAATGAAACCGCTGGTTCTTCGAGATGTTGCTGAAGAAGTGGAATTGCATGAGTCTACAGTTTCTCGCGTAACCACAAATAAGTATATGCTTACCCCACGTGGCCTTTTTGAGTTGAAATATTTTTTCTCTAGTCATGTAGGTACTACCTCTGGAGGAGAGGCTTCTTCCACTGCTATTCGTGCAATGATTAAAAAGCTGGTAGCAAGTGAAAATCCGCGTAAACCTTTGTCAGATAATGTAATTGCTACATTATTAAAAGATGAGGGAATTGAAGTAGCAAGAAGAACAGTCGCAAAATATCGAGAATCGTTACATATTCCTTCATCGTCTGAAAGAAAAGTCTTGATCTGAATTTTGAAGTATGGCTATTCTAGAGATTCATTATTACGAAATAATGAAATTTTAATTTCACCAAGAGGAGTCGCTAAAATGGTTTAATTGTTCTAAGTTTCTTTTTGATAGCATTAAATCGTTTTGGTTCTTCTTTAAATAACCTAAAAAAGGTGAGGGATAGAATTATGCAAATAACGATTCGTGGACATCATTTAGCAATTACACCAGCTATAGAAGAAAATATTAAATCAAAATTTAATCAATTAACGAAACACCTAGATCAGGTGAACAGTATGCAGATTAAATTAACGAAAGATCATCAAATTGATAAGCGCTCTCATAAGGGCAGTTCAAATCATGTTGCAGAGGCTATCGTAAGATTGCCTGGGGTTGAGTTGTTTGCTCAGGCAACCGCTGATGATATGTATACTTCAATTAAAAAATTGACTGAAAAATTAAAAAAACAATTATTAAGATATCGTAAAATGCAATGTACTTATTCGCAAGTTACTGTTTCTGTTTAATAAGTTTTGTGAAACTAAGAGAGGCTTGAAAGATAGCCTCTTTTTTATTGATAAAATAGAAACACGTACTGAATTCTTGGAAAAAGTTATAGTAAAATACTCCGTTTTACCCCTTAGGTGTGTCAGAGGTCTTTGCAATGAATAGTGAACAGCTCACTCAAATTTTAAAAGAAGCTTTCCCAGTAGCGGAAGTAGCGGTGAGCGGACAGGCTGGAAAATTTGACCTCCGTATTGTGGATGATCAATTTGAAGGTAAGCGTACAGTGGCTCGTCAACAATTAGTTTATGCACCATTAAATACTTATATTGCAAGTGGGGAAGTTCACGCAGTAACAATTCGTGCAATGACCAAAGATGAATGGCGTAAAGCAAGCCTTTTCGGAGCTTAAATTTTAATGGATAAATTTTTAATTACGGGTGGTGTTAAGCTCGAAGGTGAAGTGCGCATTTCTGGTGCTAAAAATGCGGCTTTACCCTTACTTGCTGCAACTATTCTTGCAGACTCTCCAATTACAATAACCAATGTCCCAAATCTTAAAGATGTTAATACGTTGGTAAAGCTAATTGGTGGATTAGGGGTAACGATTGGCTATGAAAATGACACAGTAAAAGCAGATACCTCTACTTTAGATAATCAGTTTGCACCTTATGAATTGGTAAAAACGATGCGTGCCTCAATTTTGGTCTTAGGACCATTATTAGCACGTTATGGTAATGCTAAAGTTTCTTTACCAGGTGGTTGTGCGATTGGTTCAAGACCTGTGGACCAGCATTTAAAAGCTTTAGAAGCTTTAGGTGCACATATTGAAGTTGAAAATGGTTATGTCCATGCTTCAGTTGATGGTCGCTTAAAAGGTGGTGAAGTTGTTTTTGATATGGTTACTGTTGGCGGTACTGAAAATATCTTAATGGCAGCAGCATTAGCAGACGGTGTTACGACTATTCGTAATGCAGCTCGTGAACCTGAAATCACTGACCTTGCTCAAATGTTAATTAAAATGGGTGCTAAGATTGAAGGCCTTGATACAGATACTCTTATTGTAACTGGCGTAGAAAGTTTGCATGGCTGTGAATATGCTGTTGTTGCTGATCGCATTGAAACAGGTTCTTATTTAGCAGCTGCTGCAATTACGGGTGGCCGTATAAAAACAACTCATACTGATCCAGCATTACTTGAGTCTGTTCTGGATAAGTTTGAAGAAATGGGTGCTGAAGTCACTCGTGGTGATGACTGGATTGAACTTGATATGTTGGGCAAACGCCCTAAAGCTGTAAGTTTTAGAACTTTGCCACATCCAGAATTTCCAACTGATATGCAAGCACAACTGATGGCAGTAAATGTTATTGGCCGTGGATTCGCGACAATCTCTGAAACGATCTTTGAAAATCGTTTTATGCATGTTCCTGAATTGTCACGCATGGGTGCTAATATTCAGGTAGAAGGTCACGATGCTGTCGTAACCGGAGTTGAAACTTTACAGGCAGCGCCTGTTATGGCAACAGATTTACGTGCTTCATTCTCTTTAGTTCTGGCTGCTTTAGTTGCAGAGGGTGATACCTTAATTGATCGTATCTACCATATTGACCGTGGTTATGAACATGTCGAAGAGAAACTTCAAGGTTTAGGTGCCAAAATTAAGCGAGTAAGTTAATGAATGATGTAAGAAACGATGATCCTAATTTTGATGTGATGGGTAATTTTGATCATGGTTTGACCTTGGCATTAAGTAAAGGGCGTATTTTAAAAGAGACGTTACCTTTATTGGCTACAGCGGGTATTAATTTGCTCGAAGATCCGGAAAAGTCTCGTAAACTCATTTTTCCTACTACGCATAAGCAAGTACGTATTTTGATTTTACGTGCATCTGATGTACCAACCTATGTAGAAAATGGTGCGGCAGATATAGGTGTAGCAGGTAAAGATGTATTGATGGAGCATGGAGCTCAGCATGTATATGAGTTGCTTGACTTGCAAATTGCTAAATGTAAGTTAATGACAGCTGGTAAAGTAGGCATGGAGCATCCAAAGGGTCGTTTAAAAATTGCCACGAAATATGTCAATCTTACACGTCAGTATTATGCAAGCTTAGGTGAACAAGTCGATGTTATTAAGCTCTATGGTTCTATGGAGCTAGCACCTTTAGTTGGGTTGGGTGATTACATTGTAGATGTGGTCGATACTGGCAATACTTTAAGAGCGAATGGTCTTGAGCCATTAGAGGAGATTTGCAAAGTATCTTCTCGATTAATTGTAAATAAAGCCAGTTTTAAACGTAAACAAACTTTGTTAAATCCAATCATTTCGCAGCTTGAACAAGCTGTTCAATCGCGTTAAAAGCAATTTCCCATCATGCTTTTGCAATAGTTAAGCTAGATGATGCCCACAAGCGCTTAGAAAAAGAGTAAACTTACTTTTTCTTTTTCGCCTTGTGGGTAAATTGATGCGACGTTTATCGACTCAAGATCAGAACTTCAAACAGGTTTTTGCTGAGCTTTTAGCATTCGAAACTGTGAATGATCTTAATTTAGTGCAAACAGTAGATCAAATTATTGCTGATGTTCGTCAGCATGGTGATGATCATGTTTTAAAGCTTACTCAACAGTTCGATCGACATCCTGCACATCAATTTTCAGATTTAGAATTATCTCAAGAACAACTTAAAACTGCTTTTGACAGTTTAAGCCCAGAAATTCGTGATGCTCTAGAGTTAGCCGCAAAGCGTATTCGTACATTTCATGAAGCTCAGAAACAAGATAGCTGGACTTATATAGATGACTTGGGCAATACATTAGGGCAAAAAGTTACACCTCTAGACCGTGTCGGTATTTATGTGCCTGGTGGTTTGGCTTCTTATCCATCGTCAGTTCTAATGAATGCTGTCCCTGCTCATGTTGCGGGTGTACCCGAAATTATTATGGTTGTGCCTACACCAAATGGTGAATTAAACCCATTAGTTCTTGCGGCAGCTTACCTTGCTGGAGTCAGCCGAGTTTTTACCATTGGTGGTGCGCAGGCTGTAGCAGCTTTAGCTTATGGTACACAGACAATTCCGGCTGTAGATAAAATTACTGGGCCAGGGAATCGTT
Organism: Acinetobacter sp. IK31; assembly: GCF_035615195.1. NCBI lineage: Bacteria > Pseudomonadati > Pseudomonadota > Gammaproteobacteria > Moraxellales > Moraxellaceae > Acinetobacter > Acinetobacter sp. IK31. The sequence continues at coordinate 5,255 of NZ_JANBOB010000022.1, forward strand.
TTGTAGCAGCTGCTAAACGTGCTGTATTTGGTCAAGTCGGCATCGATATGATTGCTGGACCTTCTGAAATTTTAGTATATGCAGAAGGTGAGAATAATGCAGATTGGTTAGCGATGGATGTTTTATCCCAAGCTGAACATGACACAGTTGCTCAAGCTATTTTCATAACTCCAGATGAAGCTTTGCTCAATGCAGTAGAGTTGGCAATTGAAAAGCATTTAAATGAATTGCCAAAGGCAGATATTGCGCGAACTTCAATTGAAAACCGTGGTGCATTGGTATTAGTCAAAGACCGTGCAGAAGCAATTGAGCTGATTAATCAGGTTGCACCAGAGCATTTGGAACTATGCCTAGATGATGCCGAAGCGATGAGCGAAGATATTCGTCATGCTGGAGCAATTTTCATGGGGCGTTATACACCTGAAGCAATCGGTGACTATTGTGCGGGCCCAAATCATGTATTGCCGACATCTGGAACTGCTCGTTTTTCTTCTCCATTAGGCGTTTATGACTTTCAAAAACGCTCGAGCCTAATTATGTGTTCGAAAGATGGGGTTAAAACCTTAGCTAAAACAGCCGACATATTGGCAGTTCAAGAGAACTTAGATGCCCATGCACGCTCAGCTCGCTATCGTTATCAATAAGCTTTAAACCTTGTAGTTTTTTAATTATTACTCAGGGCTGATTTTCAGCCCTTTTTTGAGATAAGACCATGACTTTATCTACAGCACAAATGCGCTTTTGGAGTCCAGAAGTTCGTGAATTAGAGCCTTATGTTCCTGGTGAACAGCCTAAAATTCAGAATTTATTGAAACTTAATACGAATGAAAACCCATATCCGCCATCACCAAAAGTAGTTGAAGCAGTTCAAGCTGTTTTAACCCATCAAGCTGATGCATTGCGTTTATATCCAGACCCAGATGCAACAGCTTTAAAACAAGCGATTGCTAAGCAACAGAATATTGAGATTTCTCAGGTTTTTGTTGGTAACGGCTCAGACGAAGTACTTGCTCATATTTTTAAAGCTTTTTTTCTTCAAGACGAACCGATTCTTTATCCAGACATTACTTATAGTTTTTATCCAGTTTATAGTCAGTTCTTTGGAACAAAAACTAAAGAAATTCCACTTAATGAGAATTTCGAGATAGAAGCTAAGGACTATATACAACCAAATGGTGGGATTGTTATTACAAACCCTAATGCACCAACCAGTATTGCAATGAATTTGCCAGATATAGAGCAAATTTTAAAAGCAAATCCAGATCGGGTGGTGGTAATAGATGAGGCTTATGTTGATTTTGGTGCCGAGTCTGCGGTGAGTTTAGTAAATCGTTATGAGAATCTGGTTGTGTGTCAAACAACCTCAAAATCTCGTTCATTAGCTGGTTTGCGCGTTGGTTTTGCAATCGCTCAGCCACATTTAATTGCGGCGCTTGAAGCTGTAAAAAATAGTTTTAATTCATATCCTATTGACCGTTTTGCAATTGCGGCTGCGGTAGCTTCTTTTGAAGATCAGACTTATTTTGAAGAACAACTACAGAAAGTTATTTCTAGTCGTGAAAAGTTAGTAGATGAATTAACTGCCTTGGGTTTTAAAGTTTTGCCATCTAAAGCGAACTTTATTTTTGCTTCACACTCAGTCCATGATGCAGGCAAACTCGCCCAGAAATTACGTGAACAAGGTATTATTGTGCGTTATTTCAATAAGTCTCGTATTAATCAGTTTTTGCGTATTACAGTGGGTACTGATGAGCAGAATATGCGTTTAGTGCAAACGTTAAAACAAGATATTCTTTAAGTTTTATTCTGCTGTGCTGTTCATCAAGTTCAGCATGGCAGAGATTTTATCAAGGCTTTCTTGATATTCTGCTTCTGCATTTGAGGCAATCGTAATACCACCGCCGGCCCACAAAGAAAGCTGATTCTGATATTGTTGAAAGCTACGGATAAGAATATTCCAGCGACCCGTTCCATCAAAATTGAAGTAACCTAATGTCCCGCAATATGCACCTCTTGCTTCTTCTTCTAATTCTTCAATAATTTGCATTGCCCGAATTTTTGGGGCTCCTGTAATTGATCCCCCTGGTAAAGCAGAGAGCAACATTTGCATAGGGTTAATATCATCTTTAAGAGTCGCAACGATCTCACTTACCATGTGATGTACTTGATTAAAACTTTCAATCTCGAATAATTGCGTTGTTTTTACCGACCCGGTATTGGCATAAATGCTCAAATCATTACGTAATAAATCAACAATCATGACATTCTCTGCCTGATCTTTTTTCGAGTTTTTTAAAGTTTGTTTAGAAATAAAATCTTTTTCACTATCCTCATATCGAGGCATGGTTCCCTTAATAGGTCTGGTCTTAATTTGTTTATTTTGATTGAATTCAATGAAAAGCTCAGGAGAACAACTTAATAATTCAAATTGATCTAATTTTAAATAACCTGCATATGGTGCATTAGTAAGATTCCATAAATCTTCTGCTTTATTTAATAAGGATCCTTTAAAATCGGCTTTAAATTCTTGGGTTAAATTAATTTGATAACAATCTCCAGCTTTAATGTATTCTTGTATTTTATTAAAAGCTTCAAAATATTTTTCTTTGGACCATCTTGGCTGAATAGAAGTTTTTAATTCAAATATATTTCTAGATTTATTAGAATTAAAATTCTCTAATTTCATTTCAATGTATTTGAATAGATCTAGTGCATCTACTTCATCACTAAAAAAATACCAATCATTATCTATATATTTTAAAAAAGAACGATATTGGCCTAAGAATAAAGATGGCTGTATATGAGTTTGAGTATTAATAAATTGATGTGCAGCAAAATCGTAACTAATAAAACCGATATAGCCACCGTTAAAAATTGTTATCGAGTCGCTATCTTTATTTTCTTTAAAATTATTTTCTTTAAGTTGAATAAAATCTAATAACTGATTCGATTTTGATATATTTTTATATTCATTAAAGTTTTGACGCTGAAAAAATAAATCATTTTTATTTTGAATAAGAATGTATTGTTGAGGAAGAAAGCCAATAATAGGATTGTTATTGTCATTTAAATAAATGAGCCCAGTTAATCCTTGTAAATTTTTTAAAATCTCGGCAGCATTTTTACTATGTAATGAGATTTTTTTCTTTAACTGAGACATTTTTAAATAAGAAAATAGTTAATGAGGGAAATATTAGTTTACTACAACTTATGGATCATCAGGGAGGAGACTTATAAGTGAGGTACTTTTCGCTGAAAAAATAGTCGAATTTTAGTGTGGAATTGGGTTGTATTTGGAGGCTAAAAGTGAAATAAATTGAGTGTACCGTTTGTCGGGTAGTTGGCAAAAAATGCACAACACTAGTTGAACAAAAAGTAACGTAGATGTAATTTAGTAATTGCTAAGCAAAACTACTCAAGGATTGGAAGTTTCGGTTGCCATATAAAGAAAAATGCAACTTGAGACAATAGAGTGGTTAAAGTCAAAAAATAAATGCTCTTGGGAGAGTGCTCAATGAAAATATTCACTAAACTTGCTTTAGTTTCTTCTTTAGCTATCAGTGCAAATGCAATGGCAATGCAGTCCATGGACGATGCTGCACTAAGCGCTGCTACAGGTCAAGATGGTATTAACATCGGTATCGCTTTAGGCGCTGGTGGTATTACTATCGATAAAGTATTTATTCATGACAACGATGGTTTAGATCCTGCTACCGGTATTACAGGGGCTGCAGCAACAGCTGGTGCGATTGTAGTAAGCGGTGTATCTGTTACACAGGTTGATCAAACTGCTAATTTGTTAGACCTTAAAATTGATAGCGTTGGTGCTTCAGGTACAAATGGCGCATTTTTAAATGTTGCTGCAAATGTTGGTGCAGTTGATGTAAGTGTTGGTTCTATTGGTGTGGGTACTTCTGGTACTTTAAATACAACTACTGCGGTACGTGGTATTACTGAAACTACTCCAACTGAAATCATCTCTGGTTTAGACCTGTCTTTAGGCGCGATTTCGGCAAATGTTCAGTTAGGTTCGACTCCACAAGGCGCAATGATCAAAGTAAATTCAAGCTTACAAGGTGGTTTAACATTATCTAACTTCGGTATTAAAGATGCTGCAGGTGGTGGTGAGATCTTCTTAGATAAAGTTATGGTTCGTGGTGCAGGTAACACAACTGGTAACTTAGATGTTGATGCTAATATTTCAGTTGTACCAACTGGCTTGAAAATCCAAAATAATAGTGCACAAGGCATGAATGTTTATGTACAAGGTGTACATTTAGGTGCTGCTGCTAATGCTTCAATTGGTGATGTTGAAATTCAAGGTTTGAATGTAGGTACTTCTACAATTACAATCTCAGGTCACTAATTTAAAAGTTTAAAATAAAAAAGCGCGTTTAATACGCGCTTTTTTTTATTGAATGAAAATTATTTTATATATTTGTTTAATATAAAATTATTATATAAATAATAGATGTATTAAAACTACTGATATTTAAAAATGAGAGTTAATTAACACTTTAATTAAAGTAGAACTATACATTCATCAAAAAGATTAAAAAAAAGCTGTTTTTTACAAAAAAAAAAGGTATCTTCAACACACAGGGATGTAGAGCTATTGCTCTAAGAATAAAATGAATAAGGCCGGTTAGGCCACCATTTAGAACAAGTGCTTATGTTAGAGATTGCTTTGGGCTCAGCATTGATATATTACTTTGCGACAGAAGCCTTCGAAATAGAAAAAAAGCCACCAGGAACTGTTTATTACACAGAGACTGCCGATTCACGTAATTTATCTTTTCGCCGTAATCATATTGAACCAGTTAGGATTAAACCTGCTGTAGAAGACCAGTTTCGCGGTATCGTTCGACAGGCATATGACTATAGCTGTGGTTCAGCAGCGCTTACTACACTTCTAAATGGTTATGTGGGCACCAGCTTGACTGAGCAGCAGACCATGAGTGGCTTGCTACAGTATGGTGAATATCAGCGGATTATTGAACGCCGAAGCTTCTCACTACTTGATATGAAGCGCTTTGTAACTGCTATTGGTTTGGATAGTGGGGGATATCGTGGCGAGTTTTCAGATTTGGTCAATCTTGGACAGCCCGCGATTGTTCCAATTTCTTATGCTGGTTTTAAGCATTTTGTCGTATATAAAGCTTATAAAGATGGACGAGTCTATGTTGCTGACCCTGCATTAGGGAATATCAGCTTTGATGAAAATCGCTTTAAAGAGGTTTGGGATAATAATACATTATTTGTTGTTTCTGTCCCTCAATCTCAACGTAAAGACTTATTGGCCCTAAAAGATTCAGATATGCGCCATGTGGAAGATGCAACTGTTAACCGTTATGCCTTTGTGGATGTGCAATATCCAACATTTAATTATGACCGTTTAGCAAATAAAGCTTCAACCATGCGACGGGTGCTAGATAAAGACCCAAATTCTGCAACTTATAATCAGCCGATAGAAACCTATATGCGTCTTTACTACAAGCGTAAATAATCAATATGAACTAAGTAAAATAAATACATTGGGTGGGAAGAAATATGAATAATCGATGGATGAATATGAGTGTGTTGGCATTAAGTATGAGCGCCATTACAAGCACACTCTATGCAAATGATCAAGTTACACAAACAGAAGCACAAAATACTGCAGTTGTTTCTGAAGCAATTACAGCAGCAGAAGTAACACCAGCGACAGGTTCAGCTCAAGAAGTGAGTCTGGCTCCGACTACCGAAGTGGCAACTCCTGAATCTGCTACTGCCCCTGCAAATACTGGAGTTGATCAAGCCGCTACTGCCTTACAGAAAAAAGAAGGCGATGCGACACAAGAAACGAACTTACAAGAAGTATTTACATCGAGTGAGCGCCAATATTCATTGATTAAAAAGGGCGGAATTTCGGGATATTACGATCTCGATTATACCTATTATCGTGATACTCGAATTGATTTGGCTTTAGCAGATAACTCATCTCAATTAAATCGTTTACGTATTGAAGAAGATGCGAATCATACTTTAACTAACAGCTTTACTGTTCAATACGGTCTATTAGATAACTTAACTTTGTCAGCAACTGTTCCTTTTGTTGCAAAGTCTGAAATTGTTCGAGACACGACAGCGGCCGGTTTGGGTGATATTTCTTTAGGTGCACGTTGGGAACCATTCCCTTTAAAGCAAGGCCGTTTACCATTGGTTCTTTTTGGTAGTTTATCAACAAAAACTGGTGATAGTCCTTATGAAATCGGTTTAGATGAACTTTCAACTGGTAAGGGTTATTACTCTGCGGGGATCGGGGCAAGTACCCGTAAATATATCGATCCAGTGGTTCTATTTGCTTCTGCATCTGCGAATTATGGATTTAAAGAAACAGGTTTAAATCAAGCGCGTGGTAGTGGAGCTAACGGTCCTCGTTATCTAGAGAGTTTTGACCCTGGTATTAGTGGTGGTTTTTCATTCGGCTTTGCTTATTCATTTAACTATGATGTGTCTTTAACCATGTCATATCAACAAAGCTTTAACATGGATGCTGAGTTCCAATTTGATAATGGTGAATCATATCAATCGCCAGACCAAAGTAGTGCAATGTTGTCTTTTGCTTTAGGTGTACGTGTTTCACCTGAAACCATTGTTAATGGTACGGTTGGTATTGGTTTAACAGAAGACGCACCAGATGTTTCACTTGGGCTATCTTTCCCGTTAGATTTTATAGGTTTTGGCAAAAAAACCAAATAAGGAGATATGCAGGTGAAATATCCTAAATTATGTCCTTTAACGGCGGCAATTGTTATCTCCGGTTTTTCTAGCTTTGCCAATGCTCAATTAGGACAAAACTTAGCTGTTGATATTCGTTCACTATCGATGGGGAATGCTGTAACTGCAGATCCGCCTGGTATTAGTGCAGTTCATTTTAACCCCGCAGCTTTAGCTAAGATTGATGGGTTGCAAACTGATGTGCAAGGAATTTTAGCTAATTTCGATATTCAGCGTGAGTATTCAGCACCTCCTGGCTATAACGTGTTTGGTTATTCAGATGACCCTCTTGTTTGTAATGATGGCCCTGAAGTTACTGCCAATATTTGTACCGATTTTAAGGGTCCTGTACGAGGGGATGTTGAATATGCCAGCTTATATATACCGATTCTTAAAAAAATGGTTGATCTGGGGGCTGGTTATCCACTCGTTGCACCTACCGCAGGGATTGCCTACAAACCTCCAGGTTCAAAGTTGACCTATGCTACTGCAATGTATGCACCTTTAATTGCTGGTTTTGGTGCTGAAAATGGTAATGCTGGCAACTATATGGGACAGCAGGTAGCTGTAGAACGTATTACTTATTTATCTCCATCCTTTGGCTATCAGGTAAATGACCATTTATCTGTAGGTGCATCTATTGGCATGTCATATAACGCTCTTGCTATGAAAACAGATTTGCGATTTCCCAACGAGATGATTGGGGTATTGCGTATGGTCGATGATGTAGTTTGTGGGCCGTTTAAAGACAATAATGATATGATTACCAATCTATTGTTATTTGGTCTATGTAATACTCAAGAAGGTATGAATCCCTTTAATAAAATGGGATCACTTCAAGTTTCAATGGAGCAATCTTTAAGTCCTAGTTATAACTTAGGATTGCTTTGGGAGCCGACGGATGATTTTGGCCTTGGAATGGTCTATCAAAGTTCTGCCAAAATGCGTATGAAAGGGAAATATCTGATTAATAATGCCAGAGCTCCTCAAGAGTTGATTAAGGGGTTAAACTCATCAGCTACAGGTCAGGTTTTAGCAGCTATTCTTGGGTTACCAGGGAATGTACCAAATACTGAGTCTGGGTTGGTCGCAATGGATCTTGAATATCCAGCACATTTTCAGGCAGGTATTAAATATAAAATATTACCCGATTTACAAGTTAACTTTGATGTAGGTTGGACTGACTATGCAGCATGGGATAAGTTTAAATTTGAATTTGATAGACAGATTACTTTATTAAAAGTTGCCAAACTTTTATCGAACGATGTGACTGATAGCTCTTTAGCATTGCCATTAAAGTTTACTTCACCTTGGAGTTGGGGCATTGGTTTAGAGTATTCAGCAACGGATCGTTTAAAATTGCGCGCTGGTTATGAGCCTCGTGCTAGCGCTATTCCCAACGATAAACGTAATACAATGATTCCAATTAATAATGCGCAATTATTTGGCTTAGGTGTTGGATACCGATTTGATGCAGATACAGATCTGGATCTTTCGATTGGTTTTTTACGGAGTCGAGATAATATTCCCGCCTGTACGAGTAGCCTATCGAACAAGTGTGGTGTGGATAATATCCTGTTAAATCCTTATGCAGGCTTAGATGTTAAAACCAATACCAAAGTTACAGTACTCGGTTTAAATTATAGAACAAAATGGTAAAATTACATTGCGAACGGATGTCTCGATCTAGACTTGCTATTGCGACTTTTTTTGTTGCAATAGCAGTTAACTCTGCTGTTTATGCAGATGGTTTTTATACGATTATTGGCCCAGATGGTCGCCCAATGATTGTGCCGAGCAAAAGGATAGAACAGGCGGTGGTCTCACCGTCTAAAGTATTAGCTCGTCCAGATGTAAAGGTAAATCATTCAGAAGAAAGGGTTTTACCTGAAACAACTCAAAAATTAACACCATTGCCTAAAACAGTATCAAAATTGTCTAA
>NZ_JANBOB010000023.1:0-146043 GCF_035615195.1 Acinetobacter sp. IK31
TATATAACGATAAGACAAGCGACGAATGAAAATAATAATTTAAAAATTATTCATCTAAAGATATCGACACTTTAATTTCACAATAGAAAAATTAAATTTAGAATTGTTCATATAACAAATAATTCTACATGAAAATTAAAAGTATAAGAAAATAAGCGATTTGAATATGAGAAGAGTTTAATTTTTTGAAAGAAATAATGGTGGGCGCTGACGGGATCGAACCGCCGACATTCTGCTTGTAAGGCAGACGCTCTACCAACTGAGCTAAGCGCCCTTAATGAGAAAAGATAACGAATGTATCTTTATACTCTACATTCTCTAGACAAGGGAATCAAGAGAATGGCGCAGCGGACGGGGCTCGAACCCGCGACCCCCGGCGTGACAGGCCGGTATTCTAACCAACTGAACTACCGCTGCACTACAATACTTTAAAATAAAGTATGGTCACATATATGGTGGGCGCTGACGGGATCGAACCGCCGACATTCTGCTTGTAAGGCAGACGCTCTACCAACTGAGCTAAGCGCCCCAGAAGAAAAACTAATTATTCATTAATTTATTGATATAAGATTTTAACATCTTAAATCATCTTCCAAACACAACCCGAACTGAAAAGTGGCGCAGCGGACGGGGCTCGAACCCGCGACCCCCGGCGTGACAGGCCGGTATTCTAACCAACTGAACTACCGCTGCACTTTCACAATATCGAAATTGTGGGGTAAAACGATGTTAAGTCTTAAGTGGCGCAGCGGACGGGGCTCGAACCCGCGACCCCCGGCGTGACAGGCCGGTATTCTAACCAACTGAACTACCGCTGCACTTGAGAGCTTAACGTAAAGGCTTGGTGGGCGCTGACGGGATCGAACCGCCGACATTCTGCTTGTAAGGCAGACGCTCTACCAACTGAGCTAAGCGCCCTTTAACGTCTTCATCGTTTGTGAGGTGCATTATAGAGAATCTTTAACAGGTGTCAAACGCTTTTCGACTTCTTTTTAAAAAAATGCGAATGAATGATTAAAAATAAGTCATTATTAAGTAAAAAACAATTTTTTGTATTTTATTTAAACACTTATTTCAATATTTTCTGCGTTTACACACCTCATCAAGAATATCTAAAACTCACATTCAGGTTAAAGATTGTTCAGACAAATAAACTAATGCATCTTCAGCCACTAAATCAAATAGCTCAATGATTTCTTCATTACGCATTCGAATACACCCATGTGACATTGGCACCCCCATTGGCTGCGTGTCTGGAGTTCCATGAATGTAGATATAACGTTGCATAGTGTCGTAGCCTTCCCCTTTATTAAACCCAGTCTCTAGACCATCTAACCAGAGAATACGAGAAAGTATCCAGTCTCGCTCAGGATATTGCGCAGCTAACTCAGTGCTATAAACCTCCCCTGTTGGCTTACGCGCGATAAAAACTGCATTTTGGGGAGATTCTGCACCAATTTTCTTTGCCACTCTATGCCACCCACGTGGTGTTCTACCCGTGTTTTCCTGCTCACCGATTCCATTCTTTCCTGTAGAGATAACATAAAACTTATTATGTTTAGGCAAAGTTAATGTTTGATTTGCTAAATCGATAAGAACATCTGCATCTTCGAGTTTAAATTGAGACATTGAACTTATTCTCTTATATCAACTCAAATACATTGAGTTTAAGTAAAAAATTATTGTAATGACTTCTCTTGCAGTGAAAATAAAAGATTATCAATCTTCTTCTATCTACGCGCAGTTTCACTGCTTGTCTTGCACCAAAATAAAAGATTATCAATCTTCTTTTATCTACGCGCAGTTTTACTGCTTGTCTTGCACCAAAATAAAAGATTATCAATCTTTTATTTTGGCTCAGGGCGTAGCCATAACCAAACTGCAACGATGAACATAGTAATATCAGTAAAAGCCTTCACCAAAAGTGGCGCTGAAGTAAATAGCATTATAATTCCGCTAATTGCCATCATTATGCTTGCAATCCACTTCGCTTTACGAGGTACTGTGCCATTGGCTCGCCAATCACGTAATGTTGGACCGTATTTAGGATGATTTAATAACCAATTATCCATTTGTGGCCAGCCTTTTGAAGCAGCCCAAGCAGCCAGAATCAAAAACACTATGGTCGGCATACCTGGTAAAATTGCTCCAATAATGCCTAGCGTGATAAAAATCACGACTAAAGTGCGCCAGAACAATGTTCGCATATATAAACCTTAACCTGCTGTTAGCGTTAGTATAAAGTGTTTTTCTAATATTTTTTGTTGATCCGTTATGAAATTAGGATGAATTACTTCGAGTATTAAATGTATGAATATTGCCTCAGTTAAAACGTCCTATTTCGAACCATGGCTTCAATTTCAACATCCTATCGTTCGACAGCTTGCATTTTGTATTGCTAGTCCAAATTTACTTTACCAACTACCAAAAAGTTTATGTATACAACATCGCTTTAAGCTACATCCAAGTGAGTTTTGGGAAGTTCATTTTCAAAACTATTTACCGCGTTTAATAGAACTCGATCAGTCACCTGAGCCTTTAATTCAGTTTTTATCTCAGCTTAAAAGTACACGCCTAGGTTTACGTTTTGAACATCTACTTTGGTTTTGGTTGCAAGAGGATCAGTATCATCCCTATGAATTATTGGGACATAGTATTCAAAAAATTGAGGGGGCAAAAACCTTAGGCGAACTGGATTTTTTAATTTTAAATAAAGAAACTCAAAAAATTGAACATTGGGAGGTCGCCTTAAAATATTATCTGGGTGAAGCATATTTACATTTAGAACAATGGATTGGCCTAAACCGTCAGGATACTTTAAGCAAAAAGCTTTATCACTTTACCAACAAACAATTTCAGTTTCCTGAAGCCTTAAACTTCGAAATTCAACAACGTTTTGCTGTTTTAAAGGGACAACTTTATCTTCCTTTGGATTTAAATTTGCAGCAGCCCCTACCTGACTGGATAAATTTAAAGCGTCGTTTGGGATATTGGGGCACAACAATTCCTCATTCTTCTTTTTATCGATTAGAAAGACATGAATGGCTGTGTCCAAATAAACAACCTAGTTCAGGTCCGGCACATTGGTGGACAGACGGTTTATATTGTAAAAATGGTCAGGAGGCTCTGTTTTATATGTTTAGACACCCTTCATACTTAAAATTTAAGTCCAACACGCAGAAATTTAAATAATTAACAAGAACTTTAAGATTCTAGAAACATTTTATAACGTTTTTACTATTAAACAGTCATGTTTCTTTTTCCGTTTGTTTTTTAATCTAAATTTACTTCATTATTAAATTTAAACGGAGAAAATGATGAAAAAAGTTTTAGCTGCTTCTGTCATGATTGCTGTTGTTTTAACAGGCTGTAATACGTTTAAGGGTTTTGGTAAAGATGTTTCTAAAGCAGGTGATGCTGTAACGAATACTGCTGAAAAAACACAAGATAAAATGTAAGTTAGAGTTATCACTGAAAAACCTTATCGCTCTGATAAGGTTTTTTTATTTTTACGTACCCATCACGTAGAGATTCGCCTATTATATCGGACTATATTTCACCTGATCAGTACACAATTTCCGGTATGAACCATTCAGATACTCTCTCGCTTAGCCTAGAACTTTTACAGCAACCTTCTGTTACTCCAATTGATCACACTTGCCAGACCATCATGGCAGACCGTTTAAGCCAAGTTGGTTTTCATATTGAACCAATGCGTTTTGATGAGGTAGATAATCTATGGGCACGTCGTGGAACTGAAGAACCTGTATTTTGTTTTGCAGGTCATACTGATGTCGTCCCAACAGGTAAATTAGAAGCGTGGAATTCGGACCCATTTGCACCTGAAATCCGTGATGGAAAATTATATGGTCGTGGTTCGGCAGATATGAAGACAGCTTTGGCAGCTATGGTTGTCGCATCTGAGCGTTTTGTAGCAAAACATCCAGACCATAAAGGATCTATTGCATTTCTGATTACTTCTGATGAAGAAGGTCCTGCGGTTAACGGTACGGTCAAGGTTATTGAGACTCTTGAAGAACGTAACGAAAAAATTAAATGGTGTCTGGTAGGTGAACCCTCAAGTACTCATAAATTAGGTGATATTGTTAAAAATGGGCGCCGTGGTTCACTTAATGCAGTATTAAAAGTCCAAGGTAAACAAGGCCATGTGGCCTATCCACATTTAGCACTAAACCCAATTCATGAAGCATCACCTGCTTTAACAGAGCTATGCCAAAGTGTTTGGGATAATGGAAATGAATATTTCCCGGCAACATCATTTCAGATTTCAAATATTCATTCCGGAACGGGTGCAACCAACGTCATTCCAGGTACTTTAGAAGTTACTTTTAACTTCCGCTATTCAACAGAAGTGACTGCTGAACAGCTTAAACAACGTGTTCATGAGATTTTAGATAAACACGGTTTACAGTATGAAATCGTTTGGAATCTCTCTGGTTTACCTTTCCTGACTCCAGTTGGTGAACTGGTTAATGCGGCTCAAACTGCTATTTTAAATGTAACTGGCACTGAAACCGAGCTTTCAACAAGTGGTGGTACTTCTGACGGACGTTTTATCGCTCCAACAGGCGCACAGGTTTTAGAATTAGGCGTTCTTAACGCAACAATTCATCAAATTAATGAACATGTTGACGTACATGACCTCGATCCACTGACTGATATTTATGAGCAAATTTTAGAAAATTTATTAGCTAAATAAAAATTAAAAAGGAACTCACAATGAGTTCCTTTTTTTATAGATGAAGCGAATTTTGGATATATTGCAAATTAGGAACGTGGTAGCGTTGATTCTCCATACGCACATATTTAAATACAGTTGGATGCTGTAAAGAGTCCTGTATATCTTCGTTTTCATCTACGACTTCAGAAATACGCAGACGAACTGAAACTGGCATCGATTTACATATGAGTGCAAAACGTTGGCTGATATCTTCACTTTCAATAACTAATGCCACCGCTCGCGAATCAATTTCATTATGCACTGTATAGACTGGAAGTTTTACATCATGCCATTCAATATGCTTGATACCATTTTTAACGTCCATAGCTGATAACACTATGTTTTGTGGCAATAGCATCGGCACTTGCTGATCGCATTCAATAATATATGCATCAATAAAACCAGTTGAAACAGTAATTAAATGTTGAAGTTCTTGCTGATCCATTTCGCTAATTAATGATGTACTGATATGACTATCCATTAGGCAAGTTCCTCTTCACGTGTCATGAAAAAAGCTTCAATATTGTGAAGTAAGTCTTCTTCTTGGAAAGGTTTACCCATGTATTGGTTAACCCCTAAAGTAAATGCTCGTTCACGGTGTTTTTCGCCAGTTCTTGATGTAATCATAATGACTGGCATATCTTGATGCAGATCATGATGTCGTACAAGGTTAAGCACCTCAAAGCCATCCATTCGCGGCATTTCGATATCAAGCAGCATCAGATCTGGTTTAATATTTTCCAACTGCTCAATTGCATCAATACCATCTTTAGCAGTGACCACGTCATAGCCCTGACGTTCGAGTAAACGAGTTGTTACCTTACGGACTGTGACAGAGTCATCTACAATCATAATAAGACGGCGTTCATCAGGCTCACGTTGTCTATAGATAGCGTCATTAAGCGGCTTATGTCGGCGGGTAGACTGAATTTGGCGAGCAATATTTTGTCCATCTAAAATTAGACAAACTTGACCATCACCTAAAATAGTTGCGCCTGCAATCGCGCCAATACTAGAGAACTGCTGCCCGATTGGCTTGACCACAATCTGCGCACGTGAACCAATAAGCTGATCAACTAATAATGCAATTGTTTGTCCATTATTAGTCTTAATCATTAATACTGGTAGTGAATACATCATCCCACTTAAACGTGGAATTGGTTGATTACCAACAAACTCAGATAAATAGCGTAATGGATAACGTTTATTTTCAAATTCAAAGAATTCTTGTGCGCTTCCAAAATACTGTTCTAATGATGTTGGCGAAACCCGAACAATTCGATCAATTTGAGCCAACGGAATTGCAAATTGTTGATCAGCAACTTTAACCATTAAGGCATCACTAACCGCTACCGTGGTTGGAACGCGTATTGTAAAGATTGTTCCTTGCCCATACACAGAGTCCACACTCACATGTCCGCCCAAAGCTTTAATATCACTTTGTACAACATCTAGCCCTACACCACGACCTGAAATCTGAGTGACTTGATCGGCTGTACTTAACCCTGGATGGAAAATCAACTGTAAAATATCTTGATGTTCTAATACTTGTTCAGACTTAATCAAACCAGACAATAGGGCCTTTTGACGGACCTTCTCAATATCAATACCTCGGCCATCATCCTTAAATGTAACAACAATATCCGTACCTTGACGATGAATATTCAGTTCAATACGCCCAGTCTCTGGTTTTTGCGCTTGTTCACGTTGCACACGATCTTCTAAACCATGGTCGATTGCATTTCGAAGCATGTGCTCAAGTGGTGTAACCAAACGCTCTAGCATCGTCCGGTCTAATTCACCCTCGGTATTATTAACAAAAAGCTCTGCTGGTCGATCCAACGCAGTAGAAGTCTGCCTCACAATTCTTTGTAAACGAGGTAGCAATCGAGAGAAAGGTACTAATCGTGTTCGCATTAGTCCTTCTTGAATTTCGGCCTGAATACGTGATTGTTGTACCAGCAAACTTTCGGTGTCTCTGATTTTTTCGGATAATGTATTTTTAAAATCCACTAAATCCGATGCAGATTCGGCAAGCGATTTCGACAATTGATTCAATGAAGAATATTGGTCCATCTCTAGAGGATCAAATTCTGTATAACGAGAATGCTCAATACCGTGTTTTGCAATAATCTGGCTTTCTAATTCGCCTTCCATTCGACGTAACTGGTCTGCAAGTCGCTGAATGGCTAATTCCATTTCCACGAGCGTATGACCAAATTGACTGAGATCCATTTCAATTCGTGAACGGTTAATCGAATTTTCACCAGACAAATCAATCATTTTCTCAATTAAATCTGCCGAAACCCGGATCATCTCATTATTTTGTTCAAGATGCTGTGCTTGTTCCCATGCCCCCATCATTGGCGGCGGTTCTGCACCATCACCTTGCACAAAGCTCATTACAGGTTCAGTGCTAAATAAATCAGTTCTGGTCAACTTACTTGGAATTTGTATTGCAGTTTCAATAAACTGAATATTTTCTAAACTTTGTTGTAAACCGTCAAAATGTTGATAATTTTGCTTGAAAATTGCCTCTTTTAACCAAACGATTGCACTCTCTAACAAGTTGTCATAAATATTTGAACTAAAATGATAAAGCGCAAATTTTTCAAAAGCGTTTTCAAGTTGGTAAGCAATCGCTTGTACGGTTTCAAGTCCCACCATACGGGAACCACCCTTCAAGCTGTGCACTGCTCTTTGTAGCTGAAGCAAGATACTACGATTGGTACGCTGCTCAAACCACTGCTTTAATAGGTGATCGGCCATCTCTAACAGCTCGGCCGCTTCCTCCATAAATGTCTGCTCGACAACAGAGTCAATATCCTGATCTTGGATATTGTCTGTACAGCCTTCTGCATCAAAAACTTGTAATTCTGTGTGTTCAACAAGTCTAATATTAGACTCAACAATCTGCTCAAAATTAGAAGTTAACTCATCGAGATTTAACGCAGTATTGTGTATAGCTTCTTGTTGTAATAATTCAAAATTTAATTCCGATATAACATCAGTTTCAGACTCTGCTTGCAACTCTTTAACCGCAAACCCAAGTAAATTATATACCGTACCCGCGCTCTTAAGTGCTTGAATAGTATGAGAAGCAGCATAATCTAAGTGCTGTTCACGTACTATTTGTAGACGATCGGCTAAATCATCTTGAACTAGACGAATAAAATCAATGAGAGCAGATGAAGTAACTAACTGTCTTTGAATTATGCGCTCATAAATACTTTCTAATTCATGTGCAATTAAACCAATATAATTTGCCTGAATCATATTTGCCCCACCTTTTAAGGTATGCAAATAGCGCATCAAATTATTAAGCGCAGCAAAGTTCTCTTGGTCATTAACCCAAATATTAAGATCTGTATCCATTCCTTCAAGCAACTCATCGGCTTCTTCAAGAAAAATATCTAACAGTTCTGGATCAAAATAACGGTTTACGTGCTCAGTAGACATGAACTGGCGATCTAAATGTACACTCTGGCTCATTGCTACATGATCAGTTAATACACTTTCGATAGATGCCGAAGATTCATTTGCTGTTTGTTCTACATCAACACTAAATAGCGACTCAACAACTTCTTGATGAATGTCTAATAGTTCAGAATTAAGGCTTGGAATATGCTGGGTATATAGTTTTAGCTCTTCCAAAATATTTTGGTGTTGCTCAATAATACTAACTCTTTGACCCGCAGCTAATGCATCAAATAACTGAATTAATTGTTGATGTGCTTTTTGATAAATTTCAAAAACATAATCTGATTGTAATAAATCAGGTCGATCAAGCAATACGTCATAGCTATCTTTCAACTGGTTAGTGTATTCATATAAACCAACCATTGCCTGAGACTGGGTATGTTGCAATAACAAATCAGCTTGTTCACTTAAACGCTCAAGATAGTGAGGAAATTCAGAACGAATTCCTTTCTCAAAATCTAACTCTGCATCAAGTAATTCTGAAACATCAAGCTGTAACAGCTGAGATACTAGACCATGTGGAGGCGTGAGTGGGCTCGAATGCTCCCCATGCTGCTCCATATAAGCATCCCAAACCTGATTGAATTGTTTCAGGTTAGAGTCTAATTGCTCATTAGAGTAATGCGCAGCTAATAAATCTAAACAATTTCGAATAAACTGACGGTAATCACGGAGTAGCACGATCTCTTTTGAGTGAGAAGATAGCTCTTCTTGTAATAGGATTTTGAATAAATGCTCAACCTTGGTACTGGCATCAAAAATTGCCTCTACCTGAGCCATTGCCGAGCTACCGCGCAACGTATGTAATGCACGGATGAGCGCATTGTAACTCTCGTGCTGATGTATTTCTTGTTCTAAAAACTGATCGATGGTCGCTAAGTGTTCTTCCGCTTCTTCCATAAATAGGACTAAGGTTTCAGCAAGGTTATGTTCACTTTCTATGGCGGTTTTTAGAATTAAATTATCTGATTCCGGTTCTAAATCATTTACCTCTAAACCAGTCTTCGCTTCCGCAGTAAGAGTATCCCACAATAATAAAAGTTCTTCTAAAGCAGGCTCTAAACTTTGCTGTTGTTGTAATTGTTGTCCCAATAAAATAAGAGGTCTAAAATCTACCGCATGTTCCTTTCTAGATTTAAAGTCATCTACTAATTTAAAAAAATAGAATTTAAATACCAACTGAACATATTGTTGGATGTTAGGAGTTAATCTGAGACTCTCATTGATTACCCGATTAAGCGTATCTTCTACAGTCCAAGCAAGCTCTGCGGAGGATTTAGCTCCAATCATTCGCCCGGAACCTTTCAAGGTATGAAAATGGCGACGGATTTCGGTCAGCGTAGCAAGATTTTTAGATTGCATCCATTCATGAATCAAAGATTGTAATTCAACAAAAATTTCTTCAATTTCTTCAACGAAGATTTCAAGAAATTCGGCATCTTGTTGAGAATAGCTATCTTCCGGTAGCATCATTGCTTCAGTTAAAGTTTTTAATATTTCTTTCATAGCAAAGGCTTCTTTTGCTTATCCCCTAAATGGAGAAAAACGACAGAGTCAACATCAGATAAATAACTGTGTCCCCAATATTTATCTGATGTTGTTAATACTTTTTAGAAGAATAGCGATTATAGAAACAGCTATTCTCATCCCCAATTTAATCAGGTAATTTAAAGTCCGTTACCGATTCACGTAATGACTCTGCCATATTTGCTAATTCAGAAACAGAACGCGCTGTATCGAATGTTGCAGTGGTCGTTTGCGAAGTAATTTCTTGTACGACGGTCATGGTTGTCGCAATGTGACTTGCAGATGCAGACTGAAGTTTTGCTGCATCAGAAATGCTGGCCATTAGGTTTGCCAAGTCACCAGATACTTTTTGAATCTCGTCCAAGGCAATACCTGCATCTTTTGCCAAGTTCGCTCCGCGCACAACTTCAGTTGTTGTTTGTTCCATTGAAATAACAGCTTCATTCGTATCGGTCTGAATTGTTTTAACCAGAGTTTCGATCTGTTTAGTTGCCGATGCTGAACGTTCCGCAAGACGCTGTACTTCATCTGCAACCACGGCAAAACCACGCCCCGCTTCACCTGCCATAGATGCTTGGATTGCTGCATTTAATGCAAGAATGTTTGTTTGGTCCGCAATGTCATTAATTAGCGATACGATGTTACCAATTTCTTGTGAAGACTCGCCCAAACGCTTAATACGTTTAGAGGTTTCCTGAATCTGTTCACGAATCGTGTCCATACCTTCAATTGAACGGTTTACCACTTGTGCTCCATTAGAAGCAATTTGTACCGAACGTTCTGCTACTTCGGTAGATTCGGATGCATTTGAAGATACTTGGTCAATTGATTGCGCCATTTCATTCATTGCGGTTGATGCGCCGGCAATTTCTTGTGCCTGATGCTCTGATGCTTCTGCCAATTGGTTAGTAATACTTTGCGTATCTTGTGTATAGCGGGCAACTTCCTGAGAAGTTTCATGAATTCGGGATACAAGATCACGTAATTGGTCAATCGCGAAGTTAATCGAGTCGGCAATCGCTCCAGTAAAGTCTTCAGATACCGTTGCATATGAACGTAAGTCACCATCTGCCAAGTCGGCGATTTCATCTAGTAAACGTAAAATCGCGTTTTGGTTACGGTCATATTCTTCTTGCAAGGTAGCTACACGTTGTTTATCTGCTTTACTACGAAGTGATAAAAGCTTTAAGACCGAGCTAATTAAGCCAAGAAGTGATAATGTAAGAACTGCAACTAAAGCAAAGGCTTTCCAACCATACTGTGTTTGCTCAGAAAGATCGCCCAGTACAGATAACATTTCATCAGATTCCGAGAGGATCTCACCTGATGACTGACGTACGTTTACAATCTGATCTGTATGTTTAAGAACTGATGCCGCTGCAGATTTTAAAACGTTATCATATTCAGATTTAATACCTTCCAAAGACTCACGTACTTCTGGAGACTCAACTCTAGCAACACCCAATTCAGCATTTCCGTTTAGCTGTGCATTTAAATACACACCAAATGTCTCAATATCGACACCAAAGTCATGTGCTGAGGTTTGAGAGTTTTCGGTACCCACCAAAACGGTGTTAATAGAACGTAAAATACGTTCTGCAATAAATACCTGGTTCTTCGCAATGATCACCTGATTACTTGGTGCTTTTTCGCGAACCATCTTATCAACCATCAAGTTATATTCAGCCTGAATCTCAGGAATAGAATCACTAATCGAGATATTCATGTTATATAACTGATTAATTACGTCCTGATGTGATGAGATCAAGTTAATGTCATAAGACAAAGCTTTCCACAGAACCGCAACCTTTTTGTATTCTTTTGAAGATGTACCATGAATATTTTCAACATCTTTCATATTTTTTGCAAAAAGCTGATTCGATTCAGCTAACTCTTTCATAGCTTTAGGTGATCCAGAAGCCGTTGCTTCTGTAGCCTGTCTAGAAATCGTTTGTGACAATAAGCGTAACTCACCCAAACTACGTGTTAACTGGTTATGTCGAGGTACGCTATAAAATAAATAAACGAGCGAAGCTAAAGCAAATACTAAACATAACAACGCTACATAAAGGACAGGCTTGGACTTTTCACTTTCCCCAAATAAACTGGCGTATTGCTCAATTTCCGACTGGATTTTTGCAATAAAATTGAGACCCGACTTTTCGGACGCAACACGATTGCCGCCTTTCTTTTTAAGCTTAAAGCCCATAGCTTTTCCCCAGAAAATACTCTGTTTTTCACAGCGTAAAAATTAGTTTATAAATTTTGTCGATGCATTCATGTAATGTGGGTTTTGCAATAACCGACTAAATAAAAAGACATGCCAATGCTGGTTATGTTGATGAAAATAACCTTGGCAATAATCTTTTAGATTTTCCTCTAAGTCTAAGCTTTGAGAAAAAAAACTTTTTTTATTAAAGTGCTGAATCCCCAAGACCTGATCCACAACCAACCCCACATACTGGTCGTGATGGCTAATACATAACACTTTTTGGGCAGACGAAAATGTGCTTCGTTGCCCTGAAATAAAATGAGCCAAATCAGAAACCGAAAGTAACCTTCCCCGAATGTTTGCCAAACCTTTCACCCAACTTTGAGCATTTGGAACTGGCGTATATTTCGGTGGATAGAT
The DNA here is from genome assembly GCF_035615195.1 of Acinetobacter sp. IK31. NCBI lineage: Bacteria > Pseudomonadati > Pseudomonadota > Gammaproteobacteria > Moraxellales > Moraxellaceae > Acinetobacter > Acinetobacter sp. IK31. Next base: position 12,381 of record NZ_JANBOB010000023.1, read on the forward strand.
AACTTCTGACACTTCCCCAAGTGGTGCGACGAAGTATTGCCCTCTCATTTCAAAAGCAATCCCTGACCATCGCTGTGCTTCATTTTGAACTGAAGCGTAATTCTTATTACCCCGTTTAGACAAACGAAGTAACTCGATAAATCCATTCGCTGCCATACTCGATCCTATAAAACGGGCATATAACCCCGTTATTTATGTTTTTATGGATGGATGAGTTACTTTAGAAATTGTTTAATTACATCAATCAATTGCTTTTCTTCGATAGGTTTAATCAGATAGTCGATTGCACCTTGACGCTTGCCCCATACTCGGTCAGTTGCCTGATCTTTAGTACTCACGATTACCACAGGAATATGCTTAGTATCTTCATCACGAGTGATCTGGCGGGTTGCCTGAAAGCCATTTACACCTGGCATTACAACATCCATTAACACTAAGTCAGGCTGTTCTGCTTTTGCCAAAGTTACACCATCTGCGCCATTAGATGCTTCAAGTACGTCATAACCATGCTTGGTTAGAATTTCTTTAAAACGAAAAGTTTCTGTTGGTGAATCATCAACAATGAGAATACGTGTCATTTCTTTGCCCTTAAATTACTTAATTATGAACTTACATGATTACGAATCGCGTTTAACAATTCATCTTTGCTAAAAGGTTTCGTCAAATACTCATCTGAACCTACCACACGCCCTTTTGCCTGATCAAATAAACCATCTTTACTAGAGAGCATGATAACGGGAATGTTCTGATAATTTTGAGAGTTTTTAATCAAAGCGCAAGTTTGATAACCATCTAAACGAGGCATCATGATATCGACAAAAATAATATCAGGATTTGCTTCTGCAATTTTGGACAAAGCTTCAAACCCATCCACTGCCGTAATCACTTCACAGCCTTCGCGCTGTAATAGAGTTTCTGCTGTACGGCGAATGGTTTTTGAGTCATCAATTACCATTACTTTCAGATTTTGGAATGCATCTTCCATTTAATCTTCCATCCCCAATAAATATAAAATATAAATGCAATTTAACTTAAAGTTGTTTTTACAGATTTATAAGTATTTTTAACATATCTCACGGTCTATTTTCAATGAGGCATTTCTGTCTACTTTCTCATTTATAAACAATAACTTTTAACCTCATCACACTTTAATTAAAATTATCATTTTTTTTATAATGACTATATTTTTATTCAGCTAAATAATAACTAATATAATAAAGATTAATTATTTAAAAATAAGCGATTTAGCTTTCTTTTTTTTGGGGGATTTTCAATGAATAATCGGATGAAATATGCCTTTTATAGGAACTGCTTGTCTGTATCTGTAGGTATTATTTCCTTCGGTTTGCTCTGTTTCTCAACAACCTTTGCTCTAGCCGATACTTCTAAAGTGGTCTGGTATCGTTATTATGATCAACAAGGTACAGCCAATATTAGTACATCAGTCACCCCTGCTCATATTCGTTATGGTTATGAAGTTCTAGATCGAAATATGCAAGTGATTAAAAGAAACCACTCTTATAATGCCGAGGCTGATTTAAATCAATCAAGTCAACGAGCACTGTCAGCGCGACATAGAGAACTAGATATCAAATTAAAAAAAGCCTATAGCAATAGTAAAACAGCCACGATTAAAAGAGATCAAACATTACTTGCCATAAAGAAGCAAATTAACTATCAACAGGAACAACTCGACCAGTTACAACAAGACAAAATTTTATTTAAACGTCAAGAAATGGAATATTTCAGAAAGAGAGAAGTTATTCCTGAGCACCATAAGACGTTGATTGAAAACAATCTAAATAATATTTACAGAGTCAAACAAACAATTGAAACACTTACCAAGACCTACAACCGTACCAACAGCGAGTATGAAAATATTATCGAACGTTTAAAAAAGCTTGAATAACTGTAAAGGTTTATCAAGAATAGGGGCAAAATAAAATTTGAATTATAGGACGATGCTGTATGCACAAGATGCATCTCACCCCTTCCACTATTTTTAAACTGAGTATTATTAGTTTATGTTTGATTTTAGCTGCATGTAATCAGCAAGAAACAAATAAAACAACAGCATCAGCTCCAGCAAAAATTGAACTCATTCCTCAAGACCTGATAGCTGTTAAAGAGGGAGCACTTGACTCTCAAACTAGATTTACGGGCACTATTCGTGCGGTTCAGCAAAGTTCAATTCAGGCTCAAGTGAGTGCTACGGCGACCACTGTAACTACAAATGTTGGTCAGCAGGTACAAAAAGGCCAAGTTTTAGTGAGATTGAATAATCAGGACAATGTTGCACGCTTGGCCCAAGCGCGTGCCAACCTTGCCTCAGCTCAGTCACAAGCTGAACTTGCACGCAATTTAATGAACCGAAAGCAACGACTTTTTAATCAAGGGTTTATTGCTCGTGTCGAATTTGAACAGAGTCAGGTTGACTATAAAGGGCAACTTGAAAGCGTAAAAGCCCAACAAGCTAATGTTGATATTGCCCGTAAGGCCGATCAAGACGGTATTATCACCAGTCCAATTTCAGGCGTAATTACTAAACGACAAGTAGAACCTGGTCAGACTGTATCAGTTGGGCAGACTCTGTTTGAAATCGTAAATCCAGACCAACTTGAAATACAGGCCAAGTTACCAATTGAGCAACAGTCTGCTCTTAAAGTGGGTAGCAGCATTCAATATCAGATTCAGGGAAATTCTAAACAATTAAACGCGACTCTTACGCGTATTTCACCTGTTGCAGATCAAGACAGCCGACAAATTGAATTTTTTGCAGTTCCTAAAGAAAAAATTGATTCGTTAAGCATAGGAGCTTTCATTAATGGAAATATTCTTCGTAGTGACACTCAGCACGGCCAAACAATTCCTTTAGACAGCATTCAAAATATGCAACATGATCCTTTTGTATGGGTGATACGTAATCACACCATTCAAAAAGTGAAAATTAGAGTGATTGAACAGCGCTATAACGACAATATTGCTTTAGTTGATGGTTTACAAAACACAGATCTGGTGAGCCGTATTCAATTTGAAGATTCCGACATTAATAAAAAAGTGACGGTTACAACCGAAAAAAATAAATAAGGTAGCAAATAGCGTATGTGGTTTACTCGAATCAGTGTGAAATACCCCGTTTTTACTATTATGATGATGATCAGCTTAATGGTACTGGGGCTGGCCTCTTGGAAACGGATGACCGTTGAAGAGTTTCCGAACATCGATTTCCCATTCGTTGTGGTCACTACGCAATATGCTGGTGCTTCACCTGAAGCTGTCGAATCAGATATTACAAAAAAACTCGAAGATCAGATCAATACAATTTCAGGGATTAAACAAATCACTTCACGTTCAAGTGAAGGTTTTTCAATGATTGTGGCAGAGTTTAATCTTGATACGTCATCAGCTCTTGCAGCACAAGATGTTCGTGACAAAATTGCACCCGTTACAGCCCAATTCCGTGATGAAATTGATACACCGATTGTACAACGCTACGACCCCTCTTCTAGCCCGATCATGTCAGTTGTATTTGAATCTAGTAGCATGAGTTTGGCTCAACTAAGTTCGTATGTAGATAAACGTATCGTGCCTCAACTCAAAACCGTTTCAGGTGTCGGTAATGTGAATTTATTGGGGGATGCCAAACGGCAAATACGAATAAAAATTCTTCCTGAGCAGCTGCAAAGTTACGGCATTGGCATTGATCAGGTCATCAATACGCTAAAAAATGAAAATATTGAGGTTCCCGCAGGAACCTTACAACAGAAGAATTCTGAACTGGTTGTACAGATTCAATCAAAGGTTATTCATCCGCTTGCATTTGGCGATTTGGTAATTGCCAATAAAAATGGTTCACCGATTTTTCTAAAACAAGTTGCAACTGTTGAAGATACACAAGCCGAACTACAATCAAGTGCATTTTATAATGGAAGAACAGCGGTCTCTATTGATATTCTAAAAAGTTCCGATGCCAATGTAATTCAGGTTGTCGATAAAACCTACCAAACTTTAGAGAAATTAAAAACACAAATGCCTGCTGGCCTAAATTACAAAATTGTGGCCGACAGCTCTAAAGGAATTCGTGCTTCAATTAAAGATGTGACCCGCACCATTATTGAAGGTGCTGCGTTAGCAGTTTTAATTGTTCTATTATTTTTAGGCTCTTTTCGATCTACAGTCATTACAGGCTTAACCTTACCAATTACTCTGCTAGGAACCCTAACCTTCATCTGGGCTTTTGGTTTCAGCATTAATATGATGACGCTATTAGCCCTATCACTCAGTATTGGTCTCTTAATTGATGACGCAATTGTTGTTCGGGAAAATATTGTAAGACATACTGAACTTGGTAAAGACCATGTCACTGCTGCCCTAGAAGGTACAAAAGAAATTGGTTTAGCCGTACTCGCCACCACACTGACTATCGTGGCCGTATTTTTACCTGTTGCTTTCATGGGGGGACTGATTGGGCGTTTCTTTTATCAGTTTGGCGTAACGGTTAGTACAGCCGTTTTAATTTCAATGTTTATTAGTTTTACGCTCGATCCAATGCTTTCTGCACATTGGAAAGATCCGGTCAAGAAAAAAGATAGTTGGCTACAACGCTTTTTCAACCATATTTCTAATGTGTTAGATCGACTTACCCATGTTTATGAAAAGCTATTAAAGTTGGCCTTACGTTTCCGTTTGATTACGGTCATTATTGCAATTGCTTCATTATTTGCTGCATTAGGACTTTCTAAACTCATTGGAACTGAATTCGTACCTACCCCAGATAAAGGTGAAATTCGGATTCAGTTCGAAACTCCTGTAGATGCTTCTTTGGAATATACCCAAGCTAAACTACATCAAGTTGATCAGATTATTAGACAATTTCCCGATGTCGTTTCCACTTATGGCGTGGTTAATAGTGAAGTAGACTCAGGTAAAAACCATGCAGGTTTAGGTGTTACCTTAAAACCAAAACAAGAACGTAGCTCAGATCTTAATACACTCAATAATAAATTCCGTGAACGCTTACAAACAGTCGCTGGTATTCGAGTAACTTCCATTGCTGCGGCTCAAGATTCAGTCTCTGGCGGGCAAAAGCCAATCATGATTTCTATTAAAGGAACAGATCTGAATGAGCTACAAAAAATTTCAGATCGATTTATTGCTGAAATGGAAAAAATCAAAGGTGTCGTAGATTTAGAAAGTTCACTGAAAGAACCTAAACCAACACTGGGGGTTCAAATTAATCGTGTACTGGCAAGTGATTTGGGTTTGTCTGTTTCTCAGATTGCGAACGCGATTCGCCCATTAATTGCTGGCGATAACGTAACGACTTGGGAAGATCGCGATGGTGAAACTTATGACGTTAATGTTCGTTTAAATGAAAATAAACGTATGCTTCCGCAAGATGTGCAGAATCTATATCTCAACTCTAATAAAACCAATGCAGCTGGGCAAAATATATTAGTTCCACTTAGCGCAGTTGCAACAACCGAAGAAAAACTCGGTGCTTCACAAATTAACCGACGTGATCTTGAGCGTGAAGTACTCATTGAAGCCAACACCTCAGGACGACCTAGCGGTGATATTGGTCAAGACATCGATAAAATGCAAAAGGCATTTAAGCTACCTGCTGGCTATACGTTTGATACTCAAGGTGCCAATGCCGATATGGCCGAATCTGCTGGATATGCATTAACAGCAATTACCCTATCAATTGTATTTATCTACATTGTTTTAGGCTCTCAGTTTAATAGCTTTATTCATCCAGCGGCAATTATGACCTCTTTACCATTGTCACTCATTGGCGTTTTTCTTGCCCTCTTCTTGTTCAAAAGTACCCTGAACCTTTTTTCAATTATTGGTATTATCATGTTGATGGGGCTGGTTACCAAAAATGCGATTTTGCTTATCGATTTTATTAAGAAAGCAATGGATCAGGGTATAAGCCGTTATGATGCAATTTTACAAGCGGGCAAAACCCGTTTACGTCCCATCTTAATGACGACAAGCGCCATGGTGATGGGGATGGTTCCCTTAGCTTTAGGTCTTGGCGAAGGCGGTGAGCAAAGCGCACCAATGGCTCACGCTGTGATTGGAGGCGTGATTACCTCTACCCTGTTGACTCTTGTGGTTGTACCCGTCATTTTCACTTATCTAGATGACTTGAAAAACTTTATGCTGCGTCAAACTCAACGATTCATGTCATAATGCAGCGATTATCGTATAATCTGCGTTTTTATAACGCTTAACTTTTAGGACTTTTTCCATGCGCGCAAGCCGCTTTTTATTTGCAACGTTGAGAGAAACCCCAAATGATGCTGAAGTGATTTCACACCAGCTCATGTTACGTGCGGGGATGATTCGTAAATTGGCATCTGGTTTATATACATGGCTGCCGATGGGAACACGTGTGCTTAAAAAAGTAGATGCGATTGTTCGTGAAGAAATGAACCGCTCAGGCGCAATGGAAGTTTTCATGCCCGTGACTCAACCCGCAAGTCTTTGGGAAGAATCGGGTCGATATGAACAATATGGTCCTGAATTATTACGCTTTAAAGATCGTCATGCGAACCCATTTGTACTCGGGCCAACGCATGAAGAAGTTATTACAGATATGGCGCGTAACGAACTTAAAAGTTATAAGCAGCTTCCTGTAAATTTCTACCAAATTCAAACCAAATTCCGTGATGAAATTCGTCCTCGTTTTGGTGTAATGCGTTCACGTGAGTTCATTATGAAAGATGCTTATTCTTTCCATGCAACTCAAGAATCACTACAAGAAACTTATGATGTGATGTACGACACCTATAGCCGTATTTTCACTCGCTTAGGTTTAGACTTCCGTCCAGTACAAGCCGATACAGGTTCTATTGGTGGTTCAGCTTCACACGAGTTCCATGTATTAGCTGCAAGTGGTGAAGATGACATCGCATTTTCAACTGAATCTGACTATGCAGCGAACGTTGAAATGGCTGAGGCTGTTTTAGTCGGTGAACGTGCAGCACCGGCACAAGAATTTAAATTGGTTGAAACACCAAATCAAAAAACGATTGATGACGTCTGTCAGTTCTTAAATGCTGATCCGAAGCAATCTGTTAAAGCATTATTGGTTCAAGGCGTTGCTGACGAAAAAGGTCAGGTTCCTGTCGTTGCTCTATTTGTACGTGGCGACCACGAACTGAATGAAATTAAAGCCGAGAAGCATCCTTTAGTGGCTGCGCCTCTTACTTTTGCAACTGAAGAACAACTTCAAGCATTTGGTTTAACTGCTGGCTTTACAGGTCCACAAGGTTTAGTCGAAAAAGGCTTAACTGTAATTGTTGACCGCGCTGCATCTGTTCTTTCAGACTTCGTTGCTGGTGCAAATGAAACTGATAAACATGCAGTAGGCGTAAACTGGGAACGTGATGCGCAAATTACCGAAGTTTTTGACTTACGTAATGTGGTTGAAGGCGACCCATCTCCAGATGGTAAAGGCACGCTACAAATTAAACGTGGTATTGAAGTAGGTCATATTTTCCAACTTGGTACTAAATACTCTGAAGCTTTAGGCTGTAAAGTCTTAGGTGAAGATGGCAAACCATTTACTGTAACAATGGGATGCTACGGTATTGGTGTAACACGTGTGGTTGCAGCTGCAATTGAACAAAATTACGATGACAAAGGCATTATGTGGCCACAAGCCATTGCACCTTTTGAGATTGCAATTGTCCCAATGAATGCACACAAATCTCCACGTACTCTTGAAGCAGCAGAAGCACTTTATGCAGAACTTCAAGCTCAAGGTTTTGATGTGTTGCTTGATGACCGTAACGAACGTCCGGGTGTTAAGTTCTCTGACCTTGAATTGATGGGCATTCCACACCGTATTGTGATTGGTGAAAAAGGCCTTGATGCTGGTACTTTTGAATATAAAGGCCGTCGTGATGCTGAAGCTAGCAATTTAACTAAAGAAGATCTTTTAGCTAAATTAGCGCGTTAATTACATACATAACTAAAAAAAGCAGCTTTTAAAAGCTGCTTTTTTTAACTCAATTTTATGCTTGAACTGTTAAATCTTTGATTTTCGCTGATGAACCATTGGTTTTAATAGATTCAATTCCTTTATCTCGTGAAGCTTCGCTCGCATAGAACTGACTCGTGCCAATAACCTGATGATTTGCAGCTTTTAAATTGAAATAAGGTTTCCCATTCTTTGCGGTTAAACGCTCATATCGGGCGTCATCACCACTGTTTTTCTGAATTGATTCAATACCATTTACAGCAGAAGCTTTTGCCTTATATAGCTCACTATTTAAAATAGGTTCACCATTTCCTGCCTTCAAAATAAAGCGGTATTGTCCATCACTCGCTTGTGAAATTTCGTACCATCCTGCCATAAAAACCTCATTTTTTTGTTGGTGTGGGTATGACTTTCGTTATTATTCTGGACGAAAGTTATTTGTTATTTATGACAATATAAAGGGGCAATCATGCCTTGAATAGCCTATTTTTTATACTTTTTCGTAATAAAATTATAATGATGTTAGAAATTAAAAAAGTAGAGATATAAGTGTATATCTCTACTGAAATGTAATTAAAATTAACGGTTTAAGCTTTTTTTACAAATTCAGACTTAAGCTTCATCTGCCCAATACCATCAATTTTACAATCAATATTGTGGCCATCACTTGCATCTGGAACTAAGCGAATTGTTTTTACTTTAGTTCCCACTTTCACAACCGATGATGAACCTTTAATTTTTAAATCTTTAATGACAGTTACGCTGTCACCGTCTGCTAAAACATTGCCGTTTGCATCTTTAATAATTTCTTGTTCTTCAGATGCTGAAACTTCCCCCTCTTTCCACTCATTCGAGCATTCAGGACAAATCAATAATTCGCCATCTTGGTAAGTATATTCTGATTGGCATTTTGGACAATTAGGCAAAGACATGAAAAAAACCTCAAAAAGTATATTATGCGAGATATGACTCATTTTTTAAAGTTTTATATAAAAGACTTTTACCAAAAAAAAATTTATATATTCACTTTAATTTATTGTTCAATAAATATTCCTTCAAAATAATTGCATGGTTATTTTCAAGATCTTTTGCTGAATATAAGAGCGTGAGTTTATGCTTCGATGCGATCTCGTGTAATTCTTTAACTGCTGGATTGGTCTCAAGTTCTTCTAAATAACGCTGTTTAAATTCTTGCCAATGGTCCGGCGTTGCTGCATGAAACCATTTCCGAAGTTCATTTGAAGGAGCCACTTCTTTTAGCCACAAATCTAAATGCGCATTTTCCTTACTAATTCCCCTACTCCACAGGCGGTCAACTAAAATACGCTTTCCATCACTAGGGTCAACATTTTCATAAATTCTTTTAATGTGTATATCCATTTCTGACACCTACTCAGCTTAATCTAAATAGTATTGGCTTAATCATCACATTGATTTGCCTACCTGTACAATTTGAATCTTTTGCTCTAAATATTGTCTAAATTTGCCATTATTCATTAATTCAGGCATACAAATTGCTTTTTAATTCTTCATTATTTTATCAAATGGTAAAAAATGAAATATTATATTTATCCATCTTCATCTCAGAAAGATGCTCCCTATTTGATTTTATCAGCTGGGTTAGGTGGTCATGCTAGTTTTTGGAGTCCACAACTCGAATCGTTAAGTGCACATTTCAACGTCGTGACTTATGACCAAGAAGGTTGTCACCAAGACAGTGCTTTATTACCTGCACACTACCATATGTGTGACATGGCGACTCAAGTACTACACTTATTAGAACATCTTCAAATTCATGAGTTCCATATGATCGGGCATGCTTTGGGTGGCATCATAGGAATGGAACTCGCAAAACAACTACAATCTAGCTTAATTACCATGCTCAGCCTTACACTGATTAATGCGTGGGATGAGTTAGATGCCCATACGCAAAAATGTTTTGATGCCCGTATCGCATTGTTAGCATCAGCAGGCGATGAAGCCTATGTACGTGCACAGGCATTGTTTTTGTATCCTCCAGCATGGATTTCTCAGAATCATAGTCACATTAAAAATACCGAAGATATTCAACTCCAAAACTTTCCACCTAAGACAAATGTATTTGCCCGACTCAAAGCGTTGATGGATTTCCAATTACAAGCAGAGCACGTACAGGCATTGCAAGACACCGCTATTCATATCGTTGCTAATCAAGATGATTTTTTAGTTCCAGTACATAAATCACACGATCTGTTTACTCAACTTGATCATGCTCAAATCAATATTTTGCCTTCTGGTGCACATGCTTCCACAGTGACCGAATCTCAACGACTAAATCAAACGTTCATCCAATTTTTCCATAGCATTAAGGTTTTATCATGAATGCAAAAACATTAAATATTTTAGATCAACTCTTTTTAGAAGCCAGAACCCACAGCAATTGGTTAGACAAAGCCGTCAACCCTGAGCAAATTCAACAAATTTATGATCTGGTCAAAATGGCACCGACTTCTGCCAATTGTAGTCCTGCTCGTTTTGTATTTTTAACAACACCGGAAGCTAAACAAAAACTCAAGCCAGCATTGTCGTCTGGCAATGTAGAAAAGACGATGACAGCTCCTGTCACTGTTTTGGTTGCAACCGATACAAAATTTTATGAAAAATTGCCCAAATTATTTCCCTACGCCGATGCAAAATCTTGGTTTACATCAAGTGAAGCAATGGCACACGAAACTGCTTTTCGTAACAGCTCTTTGCAGGCAGCCTATTTGATTATGGCTTGTCGTAGCTTAGGACTAGATACAGGTCCTATGTCTGGCTTCGACGCGAAACAAGTGGATGAACTGTTTTTTGCACATACCCATCACCATGTTAATCTGATAATTAATATTGGTTATGGAGATAATCAAAAGGTTTATAAGCGCTTGCCACGTTTAAGCTTTGAAGATACATGCAAAATTGAATAGCTCATTCACTTCTTTTTTTAAATTTTAAAAACTGCCTGCTCTAAACATGCAGTTTTTTTTATTTCCAAAATTGATCAAAAGATACGCAATGGAGCACTTTGGACTTATCATGGTGCATAAATGCCATATTTTTTACCATTTGATAAATTTTATACCAAACAATATATTCAAGTTACTAATAAATATTAATTTTAATAAGTTGGCACATAGTATGCATTATTAAAAACACAAAACGAGACACCGGAAATTTAAAGCTTTATATATTTTCGGTGTGATCTTACAAACTCATGATGGGGATTCCATATGAAGATCGGCATCTTTACTCCAATTGGAAATAATGGCTGGTTGCTTTCTGAGAACGCACCGCAATATAAACCGAGTTTTGAACTCAACAAACAGATTGTTCAACGCGCTGAACATTATGGTTTTGACTTTGCTTTATCCATGATCAAATTACGTGGTTTCGGCGGAAAAACTGAATTTTGGGACTATAACTTAGAAACATTTACGCTTATGGCTGGCCTAGCAGCTGTCACCAGTAAAATTAAAATTTATGCAACCGCAGCAACCTTAGTCATGCCCCCTGCAATTGTTGCACGCATGGCATCAACAATTGACTCGATTTCAAATGGTCGCTTTGGGCTAAATGTTGTGACAGGCTGGCAAGCACCTGAATATACCCAAATGAATATGTGGCCTGGGGATGAGTACTTCGGCAAACGTTATGAGTACTTATCAGAATATGTCGAAATTTTAAGAGAGCTTTGGGCAACAGGAAAATCTGACTTTAAAGGCGAGTTTTTCCAAATGGAAGATTGCCAAGTTAAACCTAGGCCTCAAGCAGATATGAAAATTATTTGTGCAGGTCAATCTGAAAGTGGACTTGCCTTTTCTGCAAAATATGCAGACTACAACTTTGTATTTGGAAAAGGGCTAAACACGCCAACAGCATATGCAGAAATCAACGACCGTCTAAAAGCACACACCGATAAAACTGGACGCAATGTTCAAACCTATGTGCTGTTTATGGTCATTGCCGCACAAACAAATGAAGAAGCAATGGCAAAGTGGCAGCACTACAACGATGGTGCAGATCTGGAGGCTATCAACTGGCTCACAAACCAAGGCAATAAAGATAAAAAATCAGGTAATGACACCAATATTAGACAAATGGCATCCAGCGTTTCTCCCGTCAATATCAACATGGGAACTCTGGTTGGTTCTTATGAAAAGGTTGCTGAAATGTTAGATGAAATTTCTAGCATTGAAGGTACTGAAGGCATTTTACTGACCTTTGATGACTTTGTACAAGGTGTTGAAGATTTTGGCCAACGTATCCAACCTCTAATGGCATGTCGTAAACATATTGAAATTGAGGTTGAACCTTCTTCTAGCTTGAATATTTTGGAGAAAACGGCATGAGCAGTGTTACCTCTAATATCGTGTGTGCCGATTTCACTGCACAAATTGGGACGGGCAAAGTATTAAAAGCTGAACCAGAAGCTATTCAGCTTGCCCCTGAACAAACTGCACTGATCGTGATTGATATGCAAAATGCTTATACATCTTTAGGTGGATACCTAGATTTAGCAGGTTTTGATGTCTCAAAGACTAAACCTGTAGTCGAAAATATTAAAAAGGCGATCGATGCTGCACATAGTGCAGGGATTCAAGTCATCTATTTTCAAAATGGTTGGGATAAGAACTACGTCGAGGCTGGTGGTTTAGGTTCACCAAATTTTCATAAATCTAATGCCTTAAAAACCATGCGTAAACGGCCCGAGTTACAAGGTCAACTTTTATCTAAAGGCGGTTGGGACTTTGCCTTAATTGATGAGTTACAACCTCTTCCACAAGACATCATTATTGAAAAGCCACGCTACAGCGGTTTCTTTAACACTGCACTCGACAGCATTTTACGTGCTCGAGGTATTCGTAATTTAGTCTTCGTTGGCATTGCGACTAATGTCTGCGTTGAATCCACCTTACGTGATGGTTTCTTTTTGGAATATTTCGGTGTTGCACTTAAAGATGCTTGCTATCAAGCCGGACCTCAAGAGGCTCACGACGCTGCCTTATATAACATCAAGACTTTCTTTGGTTGGGTATCTGATACCAATTCTTTTATAGAAAGCTTTCAAACAACACCAAAATTGCTCAGTAAATCGGCATAAACATCGCGCCTAAAATATTTCAAAAAAGACGCCTAAATGAGGATAAAGAATATGCCAAAACAAGTTGTTATTCCTGAAGGAACCTCGGCTCCTCTAGCCCCTTATGTACCTGCAACTAAAGCCGACAATATTGTTTATGTTTCAGGAACTCTAGCTTTTGATGAAAATAATACAGTGGTCTACGTAGGTGATGCTGCTGGTCAAACTCGCCATATTTTAGAAACTATAAAAAAGGTAATCGAAACTGCTGGCGGTTCAATGGACGATGTGACCTTCAATTCAATTTTTATTAAAGATTGGGCAGATTATGCGTCGATCAATACAGTTTATGCAGAATATTTTCCAGGCGATAAGCCTGCCCGTTTCTGTATTCAAACAGGATTGGTCAAGCCAGATGCATTAGTTGAGATTGCATCAATTGCCCACGTGGGATGAAGGATGGCAACAATTAAACCAACTCAAATCAGGTATAACACAATGTATTAGCCTCGATTCGTCATGAAAAAAGGTATCGGGGCCGGAGACCAATCATGCAAAAATGTAATAAAAAAAATGCTTCAGACTTATTATTATCTACATCTCATATCCAACCCAGTTCTATACATTTAGAAATTAATCAGGATATTTTTAGACAAGGAATGGCAAATCTTGGAGCAGCAGTCAATGTTATTACAACAGAAGGCCCTGCTGGACAGGCTGGTTTTACTGCATCGGCAGTATGCAGTGTAACGGATACACCACCAACTCTATTAGTTTGTCTGAATCGCTCAGCATCAGTTTTTAATACTTTTAAACAGAATGAGGTGCTTTGCGTCAATACTTTAGCTGCCCATCAAAGTACGCTATCTACAATATTCGGCGGGAAAACACCAATGCCAGAACGCTTTGCTCATGGGGAATGGAGCAAGCTAATCACTGGTTCTCCGATTTTGAATGAGGCATTGGTGTCATTTGATTGTGAAATTGTACAAAGTATGAGCATCGGTAGCCATGATGTCTTGTTTTGTGCGGTCAAAGCAATGAAACACCAAAGTGGACTTAACGCACTGATGTATTTCAACCGCAGTTATTGCGAATTACAAACAGCATGTTAATGCAGATAAAAAAATGAAAAAGAGGATCTGTTATGCGAACAAAAGAACCATGGTTTCCTAAATTTACGCCTTATACAGGTAATTTAGAAACACCTGTGCAGCTTGATGAATATCTTCCACCAGGCAAAAGTATGATTTTGGGGCTACAGCATGCCTTTGCCATGTTTGGAGCAACCGTTTTAGCACCATTGTTGATGGGTTTTGATCCAAACCTCACTATTTTTATAACGGGCATCGGTACAATCCTATTCTTTTTAATCACGGGTGGCCGCATGCCAAGCTACCTTGGTTCAAGCTTTGCATTTATTGGAGCAGTCGCAGCAGCAACAGGCTACACAGGTGTAGGAGCAAACCCAAACATTGCATTAGCTCTTGGAGGAACCATAATTTGTGGTTTGATCTATGCACTCATCGGTTTAGTGGTCATGAAAACTGGAACTGCATGGATTGAACGGTTCATGCCGCCAATTGTCACTGGGGTTATCGTCATGATTATTGGTTTAAATCTTGCTCCGGTAACAATTAAAAGTGTCTCTACTAATAGCTTTGATACATGGATGGCTGTTCTTACTATTTTATGTATTAGTACAGTTGCAGTTTTTACACGAGGCATGATTCGCCGCCTTCTATTACTCATCGGGCTAGTCAGTGCTTATTTTATTTACTTTCTACTTACCAATCTCTTAGGGTTAGGTAAACCAATTGATTTTAGTGTGATCAATCAAGCAGCATGGTTTGGTCTACCTACTTTTCATTCCCCTGTTTTTAATACCAATGCTATTTTACTGATTGCACCTGTCGCGATTATTCTATTGGCTGAAAACTTAGGACATTTCAAAGCTGTTTCTGCCATGACAGGGCGTAATCTATCTCCATATATGGGTCGTGCTTTTTTTGCCGATGGTATTTGTACAAGTTTATCTGCATCGATAGGCGGTACAGGCATGACAACATATGCTGAAAATATTGGGGTAATGGCCGTTACAAAAGTCTATTCCACCACTATTTTTGTAGTTGCGGGGCTGTTCGCAATTTTGCTTGGCCTTTCTCCTAAATTTGGAGCAGTCATCAGTACGATTCCTGTTGCCTTATTAGGCGGCGCCTCGATTGTAGTATTTGGTCTGATTACTGTTGCGGGTGCAAAAATCTGGATCGATAACAAAGTTGATTTTACTAAAAATAGTACGCTAATTATTGCGGCAGTCAGCTTAATTATGGGCGCTGGAAATTTCAGTCTACATATTGGGCCATTTGACTTAGGAGGTATTGGAACTGCGACACTTGCAGCAATTGTTCTTAACCTATTACTCAATCGTACAGAAGCAACAGGAACTAATGCTGTAGAGAAACCTGTGGAGTCTCTTAACCATGTACCACATATCTAAATCAGGAGATATCCATTGATTCAAAGTGTTTCATTTATCGGTTTAGGTGCAATGGGATGGCATATGGCTTCCCATTTAACCCAAGTATGTAGCCAAGTCTATGTTTGGAATCGTACTTTCGCTAAAGCAAAGCAACATGAACAAATCTTTGGTACGCAGGCTGTAGATCTGACACAAGCTCTGCAAGCAGATATTATCTTTTCATGCTTACCTACTAGCCAAGATGTAGAAAATTTAATTGCAGATTCTCAACTAAAACAAGGCTGTATTTGGGTAGACTGCACTAGCGGGGTACCCGACATAGCCAAAAGACTTAATCAACAACTCAAGCATCAAGGTGTGGATTATTTAGATGCTCCCGTTTCTGGGCAGACTATAGGTGCCGAACGTGGAACATTAACAGTGATGGTTGGGGGAAATCAGATCTCCTTTGAAAAAGCTCGCCCAATTATTCAAGCTTTTGCAGGTTTAATTGAATATGTCGGTGACAGTGGTTCAGCATTTGCAGTAAAGGCCGTAAATAATACTTTAATGGCAACCCATTTGTGGGCACTTGCAGAAGGACTCTGTGTACTAAAAGCTCATGGGGTTAACTTACATTCAGCTATAAATTGCATTAATCACTCCAGTGGAAAAAGCAATATTTCAGAAAATATTATGGCTCAACGTGTTCTAAGCAGAAAGTTTGATAAAACCTTTGCTCTAAATTTATTGCAAAAAGATATTGATATTGCAATAGATTTGATCACAGCAAGTAACTTAGATCTCCCCACCTTAAATCTGATTCAACAACAGTTTAACCAGATACATAAAACCGATGCTCAAAACATAGATTTTTCTGCTGTAGTTAAAATATTGGAACAACACAATCAATTAGAACTATATTGAAATATCAAAAAAGCATGGCTATAGCCCTGCTTTTTTATTTCTCATTAATCGTTTTATTGATCAGGAATATCCGCTTCTATTAACAAAGTCAGTAAAGATAAGGATTCTTGCCATCCCAAATAGCATGCTTCCACAGGGATAACTTCAGGTATGCCTTCTTGTGTAATGTATACTTCTGTACCTACTAATACCGTTTTTAATGTAATAGTGACTTGCATGGTTCCCGGTAAATTTGGGTCATCAAACTGGTCGTTATATCGAATTAACTCATTGGGAACTAACTCAACATAGGTTCCACCAAAAGCGTGAGTTGATCCTGTCGAAAAATTGGTAAAACTCATTTTGTATGAGCCACCAACACTTGCATCAAAACTATGGACCTTTGCAGTAAAGCCATGAGGTGGTAACCACTTTACTAAAGCATCTGGATCTAAAAATGCACGATAAACTCGCTCAGCTGGTGCCTTAAACACGCGATGAAATTTTACTGTTCCTGTTGCCATCATATTCTCCTTATTTTAATTTCCTTAAAATTATTGAAATTATGTTTATTAGCTTAAACCTTCCGATTTATTCGAACGTATATTTTTGGTGTTTTTTTAAACAAAAAGCGATCTTCAGGAGAAAATCAAATTACGAAAACTATGGCTGATTTTTTAGTAAAAATGGAGCAAAATAGTCAGCAATCATAAAGAAACATATTGAATTTGAGATTAATCATGAGTCTGCTTGCTTTCTCCTCATATGCTTTAAACGGCGTAGATGCACAAAAGTTTTTACAAGGCCAAGTTACTGTAGATACAGAACGTTTAGCTGAAAATGAAACTCGCTATACAGCCATTTGTGACCTTAAAGGTCGTATTCATTTTGGCTTATGGTTAAAAAAGATTAATGCGGAAAGTTTTGAAATTGTAGTTGCTCAAGATCAAGCAGAAGAGTTTGCCAAACATATTAAAAAGTTTGGTGCTTTTTCGAAAATGACTTTAAGTGAACAAGGCACTGTTTTTCCAAAAATTGCGGGTCATCAAACTGAGTTCTCCACCGTAGAAACAGATATCTCTGAATGGCAAAAACAAGCGATTCTTTCTGGTCAAGCTTGGATTACACAGGCAACTGAACACGAGTTTCAACCCCAAGAATTGCGTTTACATCAACGTGAAGGTGTCAATTACGACAAGGGCTGTTACCTAGGTCAAGAAATCGTGGCACGTCTTTGGTTTAAAGCTAAACCTAAACATTGGTTACATGTAGTACAAGGCATTGGTGAAGTACCTGCGGCGAAAGCTCAACTCCATAACGATGTTGAAGTGGTCAATAGTGTTGCAAATGATGAGGGCTATCTTGCCTTGGTCGTTGCTAAACCCGCAGTCCTTGAAGAGCTAGGCCTTAAAATTCTAGATTTACCAGAAGCCTTAAGCGGTGATGTTGCTAGACCACAATAGCTAATTTTATAGTTAGTTAAAAGCCCACCTATAATATCGTGGGCTTTTTAATAGATACAAAATACTAATGAATTCATTAAATTAGAACGTCAATTTTTTAAGTTTTATATGCCATCATTAACCCTGTTGAAATTAAAGAGAAAAAAGATGAAGACTAAACTTGCTACACTCATGTTGAGTTTGGCTATTTTCGGTTCTGCTCATGCTGACGTTAAAACACTTGAACAAACTCTTAAGACCAATTATCCCGATTTGCCTGTAAAGGGTATTTTTCAATCTCCTGTACAAGGCATTTATGAAGTGTATACAAGCGGTCGTATTGTCTATACCAACCAAGATGCCAAATATTTCTTCGTAGGTAATTTAGTCGACATTAAACAACAAAAAAATATGACTGATGAACGAATTGCTGAATTGGGTAAGATTGATGTTAAAAGCTTACCGCTCAATCAAGCGATTAAATATGTAAAAGGAAAAGGCGAACGCACCATCTACATCTTTAGCGATCCAGATTGCCCGTATTGCCAACACTTAGAACAAAATATGGTTGGGGTTGATAACGTAACGGTATATGTTTTCCTTTACCCTCTGACCAGTTTGCATCCAAACGCCGAAAAAGTATCAACTCAAATCTGGTGCTCAAAAAATCCGGCAGAAGCTTGGACAAACTATATGCTTAACCGTAAGTTACCTACGACCAGCAAAACTTGTTCAACTCCAATTCAGAAAAATATAGCTTTAGGTAGTAAATTAAATATTGATGGAACACCGACTTTGTTCTTGCAAGATGGTCAAAGAATTTCGGGTGTACCAAGTGATGCTAAACAAATTGAAGCATTACTCAAGTCAGCAAAATAATACAGATAGCCATTTTGAACTTTGTCAGAGTGGCTATTATTTTCTCCACAATTTGCCCAAAGTGCAGTGCTTTATATACAAATCGGCTGTTTACTTTCAGCGTTCAAGATTTATGATGAAAACTTGAAACTATTTAATGCATCAATGGATTGATGTAGCTACGAAGTAAAAGGTTAAAAAGAAATGAAGAAATTACTAATCGCAAGCCTAATCACCCTTTCAAGTGCATCAATTTTTGCGGCAGATAATACTACGACTGTTGCTAAAACAGATGCTTTTAAACAAGCTGAACAACTCTATGCAGCAAAAAATTACCCAGCTGCATTTCAGGAAATGCAACGCCTAGCTCAAACGGGTAATGCTCAAGCCATCTATAACTTAGGTTATATGACTCAAATGGGGCAAGGCATAGCAAAAGATTCGTCTAAAGCTATTAAATATTATGAAGATGCCTCAAATAAAGGTTATGCACAAGCGAGTTATACACTTGCGCAAATCTATGAGACAGGTGAACTAGGAGTTACCAAAGATAGCAATAAATTCAGTCAATATATTCAAAAGGCATCAGCTCAAGGTTCTGATGATGCGACTGTAAAAATTGCTACGATTTTATTTGCTCAGAAAAAACCACAGTCTCATCAAATTGCCCTGCAAAAGTTAGCGCCTTTAATTAGAAAAGGCAACTACCCTGCGATTCAGGTCAAAGCCTTTTATGATATTAGCCAAGGTGTAGAAAATAAAAACCCACTCATGAAACGTCAAGGCATTGAGTCTTTACAATCAATTGCACAAAAAGGTTATGCACCAGCTTCTATGGCTTTAGCGACAATGATGGCCAATGGCAATATCATTCCACAAAATTTGCCACAGGCTAAAAAGATTTTTACTGAGTTAGCTAACCAAAATGTTCCCAATGCTAGAGAATCTTTAGCTTCAGTTGATAAAATTATTGCAGAAAAAAGTAAACAACCAGCCGCTACTCCTGCACAGCCAGCCCCGAAAAAATAGTGAATGATTTAAGCCCCGCGAGGGGCTTTTTAATTTACCACCACAAAGCGATAAGTCCGCTCACCCCAATAAAGCCAACAACGGTACTAATCATTAAAGGTGTTAAGGCCTTTTCATTTAGGCCATATGCTTGTCCAAAAATTCCAAAAGCAATTGGCATTGGTAAAGCAGCAATTAACGTTCCTGCGTAAAGCATTTCACGGCTTACATTGGGAGTTATTAAAAAAAGCGCAAAAATAACAGATGGCATTAAGATGACTTTAAATGTCGCCAATAAAACACTTGGCATGTTTACTGTGGTGATTCCAATCCCAACTAAACTGCCGCCAATTGCAAACAAAGCCAAAGGTGATGCCGTGCGCCCAAGTAACTCTAAAGACTGATCAAGCGTGGTAGGAAGATTAACATCTAAAAGAATGCATCCCATGCCAACCAAAATAGCAATAATCACTGGATTCTTGAGTAAATTTAAAAAGGTTTGTTTTAACAGCGGTAAAAGATTTTGTTGTTGATGTAACCCAGCCTCGGCCAAAATCAGCATGAGTGCCACAATCAATAGATTTTCAATGATTAAGGTTAAAGAAATATAGATTGCTGCATGGTTGCCAATCAACATGGTCAAAATAGCAGTTCCCATAAATCCAGTATTGGACATAGAAGCGCCCATCGCGATTACGGCGCTATGGGTTAAACTATTTTTAAAATATTTTCGATAGAGAATAAAAGCCAAGAAAAATAAAATTAAAGAGCCACCGCCATAAGCAATAAAATAGGCAGGATGCCAAATATCTTGTAAATTTTTATTTGCCAAAGAATGAATTAAAAAGGCGGGTAAGGAAATTTTAATTACAAATGCACTAAGTGCCTTGATCTGTTCAGGCGTTACCAATTTGATGAGGACACAAACATAGCCCATCAATAGCAATATCAAGATAGGTAAAATAACCTGAAAAACCACCGCCCACCCTCACTCATCTAAAGAAAAACGGGCAAAGATGACTTTGCCCGATACAGTTAAAAAGAATTAAAAAGCTGTTTTACCCCATGAGGTTGGCAACGTAAATATTGAGGCGCAATTTTAACTTCCGCACCTAAAGCCGCTGCTGCATGCCAAGGCCATCGTGGGTCATATAACATTGCACGAGCAAGACCAATGGCATCAGCTTGCTGATTTTCCAAAATTTGTTCGGCATGTTCTGGCTCAGTAATTAGCCCTACAGCAATGACTGGAATAGACACATGCTTTTTGACTTGTTCAGCAAATGGAACTTGATAGCCAGCTCCAATCTGAATAGATTGATGCTCATGCAAACCACCACTAGACACATGCACATAGGCTGCGCCCAACTGCTCTAAAGCTTTTGATAACCCAACTGTAGATTCAACATCCCAGTGTTCTACACCATCCAACCAGTCGGTCGCAGACAATCTGACTCCTACTGGATAACCATCTGGAACAGCAAGTTTAATCGCCTGCAGGACTTCAAGTGTCATACGCATACGGTTTTCTAAAGAACCGCCATATTCATCAGTACGCTGATTCGCAATTGGCGATAAAAATTGATGTAACAAGTAACCATGCGCACCATGCACTTCAATTAACTCAAAGCCAGCTTCTACGGCACGTTTTGCAGCAGCTGCAAAATCCTGTTGAACTTGTTTAATCTCATCAATGGTTAAAGCATGCGGCGCAGCATCATGCACTGAAAAGGTACTTTCACTTGGAGCAACCGTTTGCCAACCATGAGGCTGATCTTTTGCAATCTGACCTTTACCTAACCACGGTTTTTCAGTAGATGCTTTACGGCCTGCATGTGCTAACTGAATTCCAAATGGCATCGGTGAAAGTGTGCGAACCTTACCCAATAATGTTTTGATTTGGTCACGTTGCTGATCATTCCAAAGTCCAAGGTCAGCATAACTAATACGTCCCTCAGCTTGCACAGCAGTCGCCTCTACAATACAAAGTCCTGCACCAGACAACGCATAATTTGCCCATTGCTGCTCATGCCAATAGGTCACTTCACCGTCATCTGTTGCCGAATATTGGCACATTGGGGCAATTACAATTCTATTGACCAGTTGTAGTGAACCAAAGTTAACCGTTTCAAATAATTTTGCCATTTTTAATTCCTAGAATTGCTTAATTACACGTAAACCTGCGCTCCAGTTACGTCCATCCGCTGGCTCAAAGTAGCGTCCATTACCGTCATTTACGATCACTGAACCTGCATAGTTTTTATCAAACAGGTTATCAACACGGGCAAAGCTATTTACTTTCCAATCGCCCATCACCCATGCATAACCAACGTTAGCTGAGGTTACACTGTAGCTTGGCGCTGCGTCACTATTGGTATCATTCACGTATACTTTATCCATATACTGTACATCTACACCACCATATAGACCGTGTGTAGGCTGCCAAGCCAAAGAGGCATAAGCCTGATTTTTAGCTATACCCGGTATCGCATTCCCTGATGGAATTTGAGCAACACTTCCTGAGGCTGGAATATCCGCATCAAAGGTCGCATCTAAATAGGCATAGCTAGCAGTCGCAGTTAAATCTCGCCACAGTTTTTTATTCCATGCAAACTCGACACCTTCACGTAAAGTTTTATCTGCATTACGGAACGTTGAACGGCCGTTAGAATTCCCTGCTGAAACAATGTCATCTTTGGTTTTAGTTTGGAAAACTGCCAAAGTAAAATCACCCAATTGATTCTGTGACTTTAAGCCTGTTTCATAGGTATCACTCGTTGATGCTGTTAAACCAAAATTAAAACCGCTCAAACCATCTGGACGATATGCCATTTCAGTAAAAGTTGGCGTTTCAAATCCTTTGGCATAACTCACATAGGCCATAAGTTCAGGTAAAATTTGCCAGCTTAAAGCAGCAGAAGGTAAAACTTTATTGTAATCAGTCTTACCACTATCATCACCGTTCACAGTCCCATACTGATCAGGCCCTGAAGTAAAATGATCTTTTGATTTGTAATGCACATTGCTATAACGCACACCCGTATCTAAACGCCATGTTGGTAAGAACTGCCACGAAGCTTGTAAATAGGGATCAATATTCCACAAAGTATTATCTTCTTCGCGGCGTAAATTACCTTTAACACCATAAGAAGGCTGACCGTTTACTAAGTTAAAGTTTTCAAAGCCTTTGCGGTCCTCATCCATCATATCAAGTGCAATACCCGCACTAATCGTCGTATTCGGCAATAGTTCTTTACCAGTCCAACGGAAGTCAGCACCATAATAGTTACGCTCAAAATCAATTACCCCACCAGCATGTGTAGGACTTTTTTGACCTGAGTAAATAGGTTTACCATCTTTTAGCGTTACTTCACCTTTTGGAATCGATTGATATTGTGTCACTTGGCGATTGCCTAAATATACCATCGCATAAAGTTCATTTTTATCATTAATTGGCTTAGACCAGGTCACGCCCGTTTGAGTTTGTTCAATATCTTTACGTACATTAAATTGCTTTAAAAAAGGCACTTGTTGTTTTGGATTAGCATTCCACTGATCATGGGTTAAGCCCTGCGGATCATCTGCATGAATTTTGACATAGTTGGTCACCCAATTGATCTTGCTTCCATCATCTAAATTCCAACTGAGCTTTGCATTATTTAATACTTTTTCTGCACCACTATGTTCTCGGTAACCATCCGTATCGAAATATGATGAACTAATAACATAACTTGGTTCATTCGCACCCTTTGCACCACCTTGTAGCACAAGCCCCGCTCGACTTTTATCGTGGCTACCACCCGAGTAACTCAGCTCAATCGAGTCTTTACCCTGTCCTTCTTTTGTAGACGTTAAAATCGTCCCGCCAGATGAGTTTCCATAAAGCGAAGAAAAAGGGCCTGTTAGTACTTCGACATGGTCCAGACTACTTAAATCAATATTAGAGGTTTGGCCTTGTCCATCTGGCATTGTTGCAGGAATACCATCAACATACAGACGAATACCTCGAACACCAAAAGTAGAACGTGCACCAAAACCACGCATGGAGAGCTGTAAATCTTGCGCATAATTTTCACGATTACGAATCTGTAAACTCGGTATGCCTTTCACAACTTCAGTTAAATTTACTTGTGAAGAAGTATCAACTTGAGGCGCATCTATTCGAAAAACCGAAGCTGGTGTTTGCAAATAAGTTGTATCTGTACGGGTTGCTTCAACATGTAAAGTTGGCAATACCGTAATGTCTTGAGCTAAGTCATCTGCCCAAACAAGTGGGCTAGAAATACAGCCCATACTCATCAAAATACAGTAATGAAGTCGGTCTAAGCGTAATAAGGACATGCTTATTTCCTTTATTTATATTGTAGTTATGATAACAAAAAGTAGTGTCTTGTCTGGATATTGAATTCGCTCTGCATTGTTATAAATCTAGAACAGCCTTTTCGTTATCTAAAAATTGATTTCTAGATTTGAGTTAACGGCTTAAAGATGGATGATCTTTCCAGCAATAGCGCTCCGGCCAATCTTTTGCTTCTTCGGCATAGTCAATTCCAATACGTGGAGTCATCACCACTTCAGGCTGCGTTGATGCCGATTCAATCCATAGCCCAGATTCTTCACCTAAAGTCTGGCCTTTTAAAGACCGATCAATGCCTAAATAGCGTGTCAGTTTGCCGGGTCCAGCTAAAAGCTTATATTCTTTTTTGGTTGAAGCCCCACTTAAAAATGCAGAACGAATCATCACCCCTTCCGGGATGCCTTTTATCTGAGTAATGAGGTTGAGCATTTCATACATGCCATAAATTAAATAGACATAAATCGTGCCACCTGAACCATACATCACATCAGTTCGAGCTGTACGTTTATCATTATAGCTATGGCAGGCTTTATCTCGAATTCCTAAATAAGCTTCCGTTTCGGTAATCGTACACCGAACAACGTGTCCATCAGCTTGTCGCTTACATAGCACGCATCCAATTAAATCATGAGCAACCTGTGAAGTTTCACGTTGAAACCAGCTTAATGGTAAAATATCTGACATAGTAATCTCTGAAATATTACATACCACACGATATACTTGATTATTCCAGTATATCTGTTAATTCTGCGAGTTGGCATGCCTGAGTTACCCGAAGTCGAAACAACCAAAACCAGTTTATTTCCTCTATTGAATCAAAAAGTTCTAAGTGTGGAAGTACGTAACCCAAGCTTACGCTGGGCAATACCTGATGATGTTCAAAAACTTGTTGGGCAACGTCTTATTGGATTAAATCGCCGCTCAAAATATATCTTGGCAGAGTTCGAACAAGATCAAATGCTTTGGCATTTAGGAATGTCAGGAAGCTTCCGTTTATGCAATCCTCAAGATGAATTACGAAAACATGATCACTTCATTATTCGCTTTGAAGAACATGAATTACGTTACCACGACCCACGTCGTTTTGGCTGCATTCTCTGGCTAAACCCTGAAACACAAGGGAAGTTAATTGATACTTTAGGGCCGGAACCTTTAACTAATGACTTCAATGCAGAATATTTAGCTTCAAAACTTAAAAATAAATCAGTCGGCATAAAAATTGCACTTATGGATAATCATGTTGTGGTTGGCGTAGGCAATATCTATGCAACTGAAAGTTTATTTAATGTCGGCATTCACCCAGCTCAGCCTGCTACTGACCTAAATTTCCAGCAGATAGAAAAACTGGTGGTCGAAATCAAACGCATTTTAAAATCAGCGATTGATTTAGGTGGTTCAACTTTACGGGACTACAGCAATGCTATGGGCGAAAATGGTTATTTCCAGCAAACCCTTTTGGCTTATGGACGTGCTGGAGAAATGTGCGTTAATTGTGAGACTACATTAGAAAATCTTAAACTCGGCCAACGCGCTAGTGTATTTTGTCCACAGTGCCAGCCCCTCAAAAAGCCCAACAAGCTCTAATTTTCAGAGGAAGATAAAATGCAAACAGCAATCGTCCGCCATATTCTGGTCAAAGATAAAGACTTAGCTGAACAGCTAAAAAAGAAGCTACAAAATGGGGCTGACTTTGCCAAAATTGCCAAGCAATATTCAACGTGTAACTCAGCAAAACGCGGTGGTGAGCTTGGTGAAGTAAAAAAAGGGCAACTGGTACCTGTTATTGATAAAATCGTTTTTACAGCCGCTGAACGCGTACTGCAAGGTCCAATAAAGAGTCAGTTTGGTTATCATCTTTTAGAAGTTAAATTCAGAATGGGCAGTTTACGTTGATTCCATTATATTAATTATGGTTTTTAAAACTTTGAGCCTGCGCATTCAGTTGGTATGTCCAGGCTTTAATCTGTTTGCCTGACTCAAGCTTTACATCCGTGACGACACGCTGATATTGAAATCCTTCAAAATCATCAAGCATTTTCCAGTTTTCTTCCAGCTTTTCTGTACTAAACACATAGCCTTCAACCCAATCGGCTTTGGGATCTAAAACAATTGCAGTTAATCCTTTATCTGGCCCCCAATCTAAAATATGAATCACGCCTCGCAAGCTGGCTTTTGTCCAACTGCCACCGATCTGCTCTAAAATATGAGCATTGGCTTTATTTGGGCATAAGGTTCCATATACAAAAAGTTGATTCATTTATTTATACCCCTTTTACAATATGCGTAGCTGAGCTTATTGGTAGCTTTTCAATTTTATCAATTTCTTCAGTCCAATATAAAATACTTAGTCATAAAAAACGGCACCTTTAGTACCGTTTTTATTTTTATGAGAAGACTGTTAAGCCTGTTTTTTCAACTCATCACGAATTTCACGTAACAATTGAACATCTTCAGGAGTTGCAGCTGGAGCTTCTGGCTCATTCTTATCACGGCGAAGTCTGTTTAATAATTTCACCATTAAGAAAACTACCCAAGCCAAAATAATAAAGTTGATTAAAATGGTGAGGAAATTACCATAGGTTAAAACATTGATACCTGCTTTTTGCAAAGCATCTAAAGATTGCAGATTGGCAGGGTTTGCTCCTAGAACAATGAATTTCTGTGAAAAATCGACACCACCACCAGTAATTACACTGATAAGCGGCATGATAATATCTTTTACTAAAGAGTCTACGATTTTACCAAAAGCACCACCAATAATCACACCAATGGCTAAATCCATCATATTGCCTTTCACGGCAAATTCTTTAAATTCTTGAATAATACTCATCTAAACATCTCCAGATGTCGGGGGTTAAAACACGTTATATTTTTCTTTTTCATTGGCATCTTATCCATTTAGATAGTACTCGCCATGATATTGATAATTTAATATTTTTATCAAAAAAAGAAAGTTATTTCACACTTTAACAACATATTGTCTGATAAGAAAAATATGATTTAACGATTAAAAAAACCGCTAAATTAATTTAGCGGTTTTTTCTTTTCATTTAAGAAAAATTATTTATCACGGTTACGTTTACGTTCGTTTTCAGTCAAGTAACGCTTACGGATACGGATTGATTTTGGTGTTACTTCCACTAACTCATCATCTTCAATGAATTCAAGTGCTTGTTCAAGCGTGTATTCAACAGCTGGTGTCAACGTTAACGCTTCATCTGTACCAGATGCACGTACGTTTGTTAACTGTTTCGCTTTAGTTGGGTTAACAACCATATCATCTGAACGAGAGTTAATACCAATGATCATACCTTCGTAAACTTCTAACTGAGGTTTAGCGAATAAACGACCACGGTCTTGCAATGTGAATAATGCATAGCCCAAACAAACGCCTTGAACCATAGAAATCAACACACCGTTTTGACGTTTCGCAACAGTACCTTGTTTCATTGGACCGTAATGCGAGAAGCTTGATGTCATGATCCCTGTACCAGAAGTCATGGTCAAGAATTCAGAACGGAAACCAATTAAGCCACGCGAAGGAACAGTTGCTTCAATACGGATACGGCCTTTACCGTCAACTTCCATATTTGTCATTTCACCTTTACGGTAACCCATTTGTTCCATCACAGAACCTTGGTGCTGTTCTTCAACGTCAAATGTTACGTTTTCGTATGGTTCTTGCTTTTCGCCGTCAACTTCTTTCAAAATTACTTGTGGACGTGATACGCCCATTTCGAAGCCTTCACGACGCATGTTTTCAATAAGAACTGAAAGGTGAAGTTCACCACGACCAGACACTTTGAAACGGTCTGGACTGTCAGTATCTTCAACACGTAATGCTACGTTGTGAATCAATTCACGATCTAAA
This sequence comes from Acinetobacter sp. IK31, assembly GCF_035615195.1. NCBI lineage: Bacteria > Pseudomonadati > Pseudomonadota > Gammaproteobacteria > Moraxellales > Moraxellaceae > Acinetobacter > Acinetobacter sp. IK31. The sequence goes on from NZ_JANBOB010000023.1 coordinate 40,378, forward strand.
CGTTCACGAATGTTACGTGAAGTAACAAATTTACCTTCTTTACCCGCAAACGGTGAGTTGTTTACTTGGAAAGTCATCGTAACAGTAGGTTCATCTACAGATAACGGCGGTAAAGCTTCAACATTTTTCGGATCACAAATCGTGTCAGAAATATGAAGTGCATCGATACCTGTTACACAAACGATATCACCAGCATTTGCCTCTTCAACGTCAACGCGATCTAGACCATGGTAACCCATGATTTTTAAGATACGACCGTTACGTGTTTTACCTTCTTTGTCGATAACAGTTACAGGTGTGTTTAATTTAACTGAACCACGCTGAATACGACCAACACCGATTACACCAACGAAGCTGTTATAATCAAGTGAAGAGATTTGCATTTGGAATGGACCATCAACATCAACTGCTGGTGGTTCAACGATATCTACAATTGTTTGGAACAATGGAGTCATGTCGTCAGCCAATTCTTCTGGAGAAGGACCAGCAACACCACGTAAGCCAGATGCATAAACAACTGGGAAGTCTAGCTGTTCGTCAGAACCGCCAAGGTTGTCGAACAAGTCAAATACTTGGTCAATAACCCAGTCTGGACGCGCGCTTGGCTTGTCAACTTTGTTGATAATTACGATTGGTTTTAAACCACGAGCAAACGCTTTTTGAGTTACAAAGCGAGTTTGTGGCATTGGACCTTCTTGAGAGTCAACCAATAACAATACACAGTCAACCATCGACATTACACGTTCAACTTCACCACCGAAGTCAGCATGTCCTGGGGTGTCCACGATGTTAATGCGGTATTCTGTATTCGTACGAGCATCGGTCCATTTAATTGCAGTGTTCTTTGCAAGAATGGTAATACCACGTTCACTTTCAATTGCACCTGAATCCATCACACGCTCGATTTCACCCGCGCGATCACCTAATGCACCTGATTGTTGTAAAAGTTTGTCGACTAAAGTCGTTTTACCATGATCGACGTGCGCAATGATGGCAATGTTACGGAGTGTTTTAATATCTGACATGTAAATTCGATACGCCTAAAGTTTGAGGGCAAATTATACAGAAAAACACTACTCTTGAGTAGTGACAGTTTATTGACATTGACAAAAAAATTTCTAATAGCCTGTATTTCGTTTTGTAAAGATAGTTATCTCGATTAGAATAGCGCCAATTTGCAAAATTGCGGCGGACCTACACCCATGTCCAATCAACACTCTCAAGACCATTTAGACCTTGTTTATGGTTTAAATGATCGACCAAAACCTTTGATCGCTTTTTTAGCAGCTTTCCAGCATTTGCTTGCGATTATTGTACCAATTGTTACACCCGGCCTTTTAATTTGTTTAGCTTTAGGCGTTTCACGCACTGAAACTAACATGATTTTATCGATGTCTTTGGTGATTTCAGGTATTGCTACTTTTTTACAATGTAAAAAAGTTGGTCCATTTGGTGCAGGCCTTCTTATTGTTCAAGGCACAAGCTTTAACTTTATTGGTCCTATTATTGGTATTGGTAGTGCAATGGTGGCCGCAGGAACACCTGTAAACCAAGTTATGGCTGCAATATTTGGTGTGGTCATTGCAGGTTCCTTCATTGAAATGGGGGTTTCGCAAATTCTTCCATGGGTAAAAAGACTCATTACGCCTTTGGTGACAGGTATTGTTGTTTTATTAATTGGCTTAACGCTTATTAAAGAAGGCTTAATTAGTATGGGTGGTGGCTACCAAGCCATGCAAGATCATACTTTTGCAAGTGCAGACAACCTTATTATGTCATGTACCGTACTTGCCATTATTGTTGTTCTAAATCGTATTCGAGTGGTTTGGATTAAAAGTTCAGCTATTTTAATCGCTTTAGTGAGTGGTTACATTCTTGCCGGATTTATGGGCCATCTAGATTTCTCTGGTATTAAAGATGCGCCACTCGTACAAATCCCAACACCAATGCACTTTGGTTTGAGCTTCTCGTGGGGATTATTCATCCCAATGGCATTCATTTATTTGGTGACCTCATTAGAAGCAATTGGCGATGTGACAGCAACCAGTAAACTTTCCAACCAACCTGTTAACGGTCCAGTATGGATGCAACGTATTAAAGGTGGCGTGTTAGTTAATGGTGCAAACTCTTTATTAGCGGGATTATTTAACACCTTCCCTAGTTCTGTTTTCGCTCAAAACAATGGTGTAATTCAACTCACTGGGGTTGCTAGCCGCTATGTAGGTATATGGATTGCAGCCTTACTTATTTTATTAGGCTTATTTCCTGCGGTAGCTGGTGTTATACAAGCAGTTCCTCAAGCAGTGTTAGGTGGCGCTGTTATGGTCATGTTCGGTGCAGTGGCTGCATCAGGCATTAACATTCTTTCTTCTGTTCACCTTGACCGCCGAGCATTGTTAATTATTGCCATCTCACTTGCATTAGGTTTAGGTGTTGCTCAAGTTCCTCAAATTTTAGAGCACCTTCCAGAATTATTTAAAAATATTTTTAGCTCTGGCGTGGCGACAGGCGGTATTGCAGCATTAATTTTAAATGTTGTACTTCCTGAAACTCATAAATAACTAACTTTTAATTTTGATTACTGCCCAGCTCCCACTGGGCATTCTTCTTCATGAGAGATGTACATGGATCCTAGAAGTGAAGTGGTATTAAGACAGCAAGACTATTTAAAAGGTAGAATCTTGTTAATTAATGCACCGAATGATGCCTTAGTCAGTCAATTACCCGCTGGGACTGATGCGTCAGTCTGGACATGGAACCATGCCGACTATCAGGGTTTTATCAATAACGGAACAAAAGCGCACTTCTCAGTTGAGTTTCCATCACAAGACTTCGACCAAGCAATCATTTTTGTTCCAAAATCTAAAGAGCTCTTAAATTACATATTGCATGTAGTGATGAGCCATCTGAAAACCAATCAATCTGTTTTTTTAGTCGGTGAAAAAAAGGGTGGCGTAGAAAGAGCCGCTAAACAATTACAAAACTTCGGCAAAGTACTCAAACTTGATAGTGCCCGTCACTGTCAATTGTGGCACTTAAAGATTGAGAAAACAGAACAGATTAAACCTCTGGAAAAATGGCTTAAAACTTATACTGTTCAGGTGAATGAACAAGAGCTTACGATTTGCGCCCTACCCGGTGTTTTTAGCCAAAATCATCTAGATATCGGAACTGCTGTTTTACTCCCTTATCTTAATCAGGTGAAATCAGGTAGAATTGCCGACTTCGGGTGTGGTGCTGGAATTATCAGTTGCTATTTGGCAAAAATAAATTCAAGTAATATTATTCATGCCCTAGATATTGATGCTTTCGCTTTACGGTCAACGGAAATGACTTTTAGTCGAAATGGAATAAGTTCAGACCAGTTGAGATTGCAGCCCATTATAGGTATTGCAGACGCTCCAACAGAACTCGATGCCATTGTCAGCAATCCCCCTTTCCATCAAGGTATTCATACCGACTATGATGCAAGTGAAGGACTCTGCCAGAACGCTAAAAAACATTTAAAGGCATCAGGTGAGCTATGGATTGTAGCAAACCGTTTTTTAAACTATCCGATCTTAATTGAGAAGCACTTTGGTCAGTGCCAGATTAAAACTGATCTTCAAGGCTTTAAGGTGTTATATGCCTGTGCATAACAAACTATGTAAGGAATCTCCATGAGCGAAACACATGCTCCTGAAAAACTCCAGCGTAAGCTTGGGGCTCGTCATCTGAATATGATCGCCATTGGTGGTTCCATTGGTACAGGCCTCTTCCTTGCTTCTGGATCAACCATTGCAAATGCTGGCCCGGGTGGAGCACTTCTCGCCTACTCTCTTATTGGCATTATGATTTACTTCTTAATGACCAGTTTAGGTGAGCTTGCAACCCACACTCCAACTTCTGGTGCTTTTTTTACATACGGTAGTCGTTATGTCGAAGAAGGCTTTGGTTTCGCTCTAGGTTGGAACTACTGGTATAACTGGGCAATTACAGTTGCATTCGAACTTGTTGCAGTTCAGTTTATTATGAAGTTCTGGTTCCCGGATATTCCTGGGTTCTATTGGAGTGCCCTGTTCCTTATCGTTATCTTTATGATTAATGCTATGACAGTAAAGGGATTCGGCGAAAGCGAATTCTGGTTCTCAATGGTAAAAGTGATCGCTATCGTTGCCTTTATTATTATTGGATTAGCCATGATCATTAAGATTATGCTAACTCCAGGTGTCGCAGCTTTTGGAAACTGGACCTATAAAGACGCTCCTTTTGTGGGTGGTTTACAAGCCATGATCGGTGTAGCAATGATTGCCGGATTCTCTTTCCAAGGGACAGAAATGGTTGGGGTTGCTGCTGGTGAATCTAAAGATCCAAAGAAAACGATTCCTCTTGCAATCAAACAGATTTTCTGGCGAATCTTATTATTTTATATCTTATGTATTTTCATTATCGGCACTCTCATCGCCTATGATGATCCAAATTTATTACAAGCTGCTACCACTGAAAATATTGCACTTTCTCCATTTACATTGCTCTATGAAAGAGTTGGCTTTGCCTTTGCTGCTGGTTTAATGAATGCTGTCATTCTTACTGCTATCTTGTCAGCAGGTAATTCAGGTATGTACTCTTCAACTCGCATGTTGTTTAAAATGGCTCAGGAAGAACGTGCGCCAAAGTGGTTTGGAAAGCTTGATAGTCGTGGCGTTCCGATGAATGCACTATATGCCACAACATTTATCGCTGCATTTTGTTTCTTGACGACTTTTATTGGTGAAAAACAAGTATTTAACTGGCTACTTAATATGTCAGGTATGTGCGGTTTTATTGTTTGGTTAGGAATTGCTATTTCGCATTATCGTTTCCGCAAAGGTTATATTGCTCAAGGATATAAATTAGAAGATTTAGCCTATCGTGCCAAATTTTTCCCATTTGCCCCTTGGTTCGCGTTTATCCTCTGTTCAATCATTATTTTGGGACAAAACTATCAAGCCATTTTAGGTGGAAAAATTGACTGGTTAGGCCTACTTTCAACCTATATTAGCTTGCCATTGTTCTTAATTATTTGGTTAGGCTATAAGTGGAAAAATAAAACCAAACTGATCCCTTACGATCAAATGAACGTGAAGCCAGAACAAGACTAAAAAGTGGTAATTAAAAATAAATCAAAGATCAAAAACTTGATCTTTGATTTAAAAAGCGTAAAATGCCGTTCATATTTTCAACGGCGCTTTTAAATAAGGAGGACATCATGCCAACACTACAAGGTAAAACAGATTAAATAATTTGGCACGATGTCAGCTCACGGACAAGTGTACAAATTCACTTCACTTGTCCGAATGCTCAAATTTAAGACCTAGCATTCGCTAGGTTTTTTTATGCCTGCACGGACAAAAATAAGAGAAAAATTATGGGCATACAAAAAATATTAAACGAGGAAGCACTTTACGGTGTTCCCGTTAAAATTTTCACTCAAGATATAGATAGTGAAAGTATTGAACAACTGAAGAAAATGGCGCAGCTGCAATTTATCTATTCTCATATTGCAGTAATGCCAGATGTTCATGTGGGAAAAGGCGCGACCGTAGGCAGTGTTATCCCAACTAAACATGCCATTATTCCTGCTGCTGTAGGTGTAGATATTGGTTGTGGAATGAATGCAATCCGTTTAAGTCTAAAGGCTTCACAATTACCTGATAACTTAAGCCGTTTGCGCGATGCAATTGAGCGTAAAGTACCGGTTGGATTTGCTTTACATAAACAAGTCAAAGCAAAAGCTTCAAGTATTATTCCACTTGAAAAAAGCTTAGAACCGATTATCAAAAAGCATCCTGGTCTGGTTCGAATGCTCCGACAATTTGATGCAACATGGCAAAAACAGCTAGGCACTTTAGGTGGCGGCAATCACTTTATAGAACTCTGTATTGATGAAAATCAAGACGTATGGATTATGCTACATTCAGGTAGTAGAGGATTGGGTAACGTCATTGGTACTTATTTTATTGAGTTAGCAAAGAAAGAAGCTCAGCATCGTTTTGGTCATGTACCTGATAAAGATTTAAGTTATTTTGCCGAAGGCTCAAAAAGTTTCGATGATTATGTAGAAGCAGTGGAATGGGCTCAAGAATACGCTTTTGAAAATCGCAAAGAAATGATGCGTTTAATTTTAGAAGCGATTCGCCCTCTTCTACCCTCTTTTCAAATGACCAAGGAGGCTATTAATTGTCATCACAATTATGTAAGCCGTGAAACACATTTTGGCGAAAGTTTATTGATTACCCGAAAAGGAGCAATTCGAGCAGGCTTAGATGAATTAGGTATTATCCCAGGTTCAATGGGCGCACGCTCTTATATCGTCAAAGGTAAAGCCAATCCTGAGTCATTTTGTTCTTGCTCTCATGGAGCAGGTCGCAAGATGAGTCGAAGCAAGGCAAAAACTCTTTTTAACCAGCAAGATCTTATCGAACAAACCCAAGGTATTGAATGCCGCAAAGACAGTGGCGTTGTCGATGAAATCCCAAGTGCTTATAAAGATATTGATAAAGTCATGGCAAATCAGGCCGACCTCATTGAGGTTGTCCACACACTTAAACAAGTTCTATGTATTAAAGGTTAAAACATGAAAATTAAAGAAATGTCAAAAATCAAAGTCCGTAATCAAGTGGCTCTTTCCCCTTTACTTCACAAAGGTGGGATGCATGAAACGGAAAAACCTCGTGCCCAACACCGTAGAGATAGACAGGATACGAAACAGCAATTAAGAAAAGGTGATTGGTAAATAATTTAGACCAAGATCGAAAGTAATTATTATGAAGGAGATATAGAAATGACTAAATATTTTAAAAACCGCAATAAAAAAAGCGACTCTAACGAGTCGCTTTTTTACTGTTCAAGAACTCAAATTATTGAGCTGCTGCAGGAGCTGCCGCTTCTTGACCAGGTTGAACAACTACAGTACGGCTACCAGTGATTGTCGCGAATACACGACGGTTCATAGCACGGCCTTCTTTAGTTTTGTTGTCAGCAATCGGTTGATCCCAAGCGAAACCTTGAGTAGACAAACGAGATGCATCAACATTGTATTCGTTTACAAGAGCTGATTTAACAGAGTTAGCACGAGCTAAAGATAAACGTTCGTTTAACTTACGTGGACCAGTGTTATCTGTATGACCTTCGATACGTGCAGTAGCGTTAGGGTATTCAGTTAACTTCTCAGCAACTTTAGCGATTTCTGGCTTGTATTGGTCTTTGATGTTTGATTTGTTAGTATCAAAGAACACACGAAGTTCCATGTTAAGGTCTTCAGTTAGCTCTTGTGGTTGTGGAGCAACTGGAGTTGGTTCAACTGGAGCAACTTCTACTACAGGAGCAGCAGGCTTCAAGTGACCACCAAGAACTACGTTTAAACCAGCAAGAGCTGTATAGTTCCAGAATTTTTCGTCAAAGTTATAAGTACCACGAGCTTCTGTACGAAGAGATAAAGCATCGTTTAAGCGCCAGAAAGCACCAAAACCAGCGTTACCTAAAGTACCTTCTTCACCATCACGATAAGCTAAACGCGCATCATCAAATTCATATTTATAGTGACCAGCACCTAATAATACGTATGGCTTGATTTTGCTGTCATAGTTTTTAGTGATTAAATCAGAAGTAACATAGAAGTTACCGTTGATTTGTTGTTGTTTGTATTCACCATAGTTAGTGTCTACATCACCTTTTACTTGGCTATATTCAGCTTCGAAACCTAACCATGGTGTTAACTCAATACCAAGAGCTGCACCAACGAACAAATCGTCTTGTAGTTCAGGTCCGTTAGTTAACTCGCCATCTTTACCGCCATTGTTGTGTTGACTGTCTTGGAAAGTGTAACCAAGCAATAATGGTGTAACAGTTACGCCAGCATTAGCAGCAGCTAAAGGTGCAGCGACAAGCATAGCAAGTGCAATACGACTCAATTTCATGGATATCCTCCAGAGATAACAATTGTTGTTCAAGCTCAGCCTAAATTTATTGGCCCCTGAGATATTTTTACCCCAGTATTATTTTTAAGCTATTCACATTTGAATCATACAAACACTTGATAGACTTTCCAAGTGCTTGATAATTTTAATCAAGTAAATTATTGACAAAATTACTTACAATTTCCGTTGTAATTCGGTAATTTTTTACTCAACTAGCAAATATGGACAACTTCTTTCTTTCGCTTAGGGTGATTTTACCAGTATTCTAGCGTCCTGATAACCTTTATTTAATTTTGTGTTTCCTCATTATAAAAAGCCTTATAAATCATTGATAGAACGCATAAAATAAAAATATCAATTCATATATTAAGGAATTTTAATGTTCAAATCTCTTGGTTTCACATTGATGGAACTCACTATAACGCTCGCAATTCTTATGATTATGTTCACTATAGCGCTTCCTTTATACCATCAATTTATGGCTTCGGTAGAATTAAAAAACACGCCTCGACTACTGACAATTCATATACAAAAAGCCAAATACGACGCAATTCTACGACATAAGAGTGTCGTACTTTGCCCAAGTGTTGATTTAACGCTGTGTAATAGTAATTGGGATACAAGCCTTATAAGCTTTGTAGACACAAATCATAATCTACAAAGAGAAAACGACGAAGAGATATTGACCAATGTTGAACTTAATCATCGTTATGGTTCTTTAAAATTTCAAAAATTCGGAAAAAAATTAAATAGTATCGTATTTCAGGGAGACACTGGACTGCCACGCGAGTCTAACGGCAGTTTTACATATTGTTCTTATGACCAGCTTAAAAACTTTAAATTAGTTCTCAGCAAAATGGGACATATTCGTTTAGAAGACCTTAAAAATTGTTAGAACTCTACAGTCTAATGCAGAAGATATCTCTCTGTGTTTTTTGCAATATACTGCCTAGGTTTTAAACATTTCTTATTTTGAGATTAAGAATAACCGGAGATTACAACAATGACTGACATCGTAATTATTAATGGTGCTCGTACTGCTATGGGTGGTTTTCAAGGAGCATTATCAGGGCTTACAGCGCCTGACTTAGGTGCTGTAACCATTAAAGAAGCAATCGCAAGAGCAGGTTTACAACCTACTGATGTCGAAGAAGTCATTATGGGCTGTGTTCTTCCTGCTGGTTTAAAACAAGGCCCTGCTCGTCAAGCAATGCGCAAAGCTGGCTTACCTGATTCTACAGGTGCTGTGACTATTAATAAGCTTTGTGGTTCTGGCATGAAAGCAGTAATGCAAGCAACCGATATGATTAAAGCAGGCAGTGCTGAAATTGTTGTTGCTGGCGGTATGGAATCTATGACAAACGCGCCTTATGTTTTACCAAAAGCACGCGCTGGCTATCGTATGGGCCATGGTGAAATTAAGGATCATATGTTTCTTGATGGGCTTGAAGATGCCGAAACTGGTCGTTTAATGGGTTCTTTTGCTCAAGATATGGCAAATACACGTGGCTATACACGTGAGCAAATGGATGACTTTGCAATTCGTTCTTTGAAACGTGCTCAAAAAGCAATTACCGAAGGTTATTTCAAAGATGAAATTGTTTCGGTTACCGTACCTAGTCGCAAAGGCGATGTTGTTGTTGACCAAGATGAACAACCTTTAAATGCAAAAATCGACAAGATTCCTTCACTTAAACCAGCTTTTGCAAAAGACGGAACAATCACCGCAGCAAACGCGAGTTCTATTTCAGATGGTGCATCTGCATTAGTATTAACATCAAGTGAAGTTGCTGCTCAACGTGGTTTACAGCCGCTTGCGAAAATTATCGCAACAGCATCAAACTCTCAGCACCCTTCAGAATTTACAATCGCTCCTGTTGGTGCCATCGAGAAAGTTCTGAAAAAAGCTGGCTGGAATGCTCAAGATGTTGACCTATGGGAAATTAACGAAGCTTTTGCCATGGTTACCATGTGCCCAATTGATGACTTCAAACTTGATGCTGAAAAAGTCAATATCAATGGTGGTGCTTGTGCACTAGGCCATCCAGTAGGTTCTACAGGTTCTCGTATTATTCTTACACTTATTCATGCATTGAAACGCACGGGTGGTAAAAAAGGTATTGCTGCACTTTGTATTGGTGGTGGTGAGGCTACAGCCGTTGCAATTGAACTCATTTAATTAAAATTAACTATTTTAAAATCCCACTCCGGTGGGATTTTTTATGAAAAAGCTACAAAAAGTGACCCACAAAATCACTTTTAAGTTTTAACTTATTCTTTTAAACGAAAAACAACAATGGACAATAACAATGCAACTCAATCACTATCTCAACTTTCAAGGTCAGGCAGAGCAAGCCTTTAATTTTTATAAGTCAGTTTTTGGCGGCGAGTTCGGCATGTTGAGCCGCTATGGTGATATGCCACCAACAGAAGGTGTGACCTTATCGGAAGCTGACAAAAATTTGGTTCTTCATGTATCTCTGCCAATTAATGAATACACTGTACTTATGGCATCAGATACAAATGATCAGTTCTGCGCTCCTAACAGTGTTTTTACCCAAGGTAATAATCACTACATCTCAATTAATCTTGAAAAAGATGAGCAAGAAAAGGCGAAACAACTTTTTGATGCTTTATCTGTTAATGGTCAAATTGAAATGCCTCTAGAAAAAACATTCTGGGGCGCATTGTACGGCGCTTTTACCGATCAATTTGGCATAAAGTGGATGGTTAATTGCCAATTGGACACATAAATTTAAGCATAAAAAATCCCGCAATTTGCGGGATTTTTTATATCAGGACTTATTCAGCACCTGTTTGATAACTTGCTTGCGGTACAGCCGTTGAAGCTTGATACGGGTTGGTAAAGTCTTGTAAACCCGCCGCTGCTTCTTGCACATCTTTGCCTTCTTTTACGACAAAACTATCAAAACCAGAACGCTTTAAGTAGTTTAAGACATCCTTAAATACATCACCTGTTGCCCGCAACTCACCCTGGAAACCTTGGCGGCGTAATAGTGCTGCAAATGAGTAGCCTCGGCCATCGCCAAAACCTGCAAACTCAATAAAAATTGCATCAAGTTCATTTAAAGGAAATGCATGCTCTTCAGGCGAATCATTCACAGTCACATACAAAGCTTTTTTACCTTGAATGTTTGCTAATTGATCTAGTTGAGCCGTTGTTACCACAACGTCACCTTGAGGAATAACACCATCTTCAGCAATGATTTGATAAGTATTATCTGCAATCGTGCCATCTTTATAAAGCACTGGTAGAGCTGTATTAAGCATATGCACGCTCCTTAAATGGTTGAATTCCTACACGGCGATATGTGTCAACAAAACGCTCACCTTCAGTACGTAAATCAAGATAAGTATTTAATACTTCTTCAATTACATCGGCAACAGCATCTGCTGCAAATGATGGTCCTAAGATGTCACCGATTGATGCATCATGGTCTGAATTACCACCTAATGTAATTTGGTAGAATTCAGCGCCTTTCTTATCTACACCTAAAATGCCGATGTTACCTACGTGATGGTGACCACAGGCATTCATACAACCAGAAATATTTAAGTCTAAATGACCAAGGTCATAAACTTTATCTAAGTCATCAAAACGACGTGTAATTGCTTCAGCAATTGGAATTGATTTTGCATTTGCAAGTGAACAGAAATCACCGCCCGGGCAACTAATAATATCGGTAATGAAACCAATATGTGCACGTGCCATATTTTGCTGTTCAAGCGCCTGCCATACATCGAACAAATCTTTTTGAGGCACATCTGCCAAAGCAATGTTTTGTTCATGAGTCGTGCGAAGTTCACCGAATGTATATTTATCAGCAAGATCTGCAATAAAGTTCATTTCTTCGGTAGTCATATCACCCGGTGCAATACCTGCACGTTTTAGAGAAATCGTAACAATACGATATCCCTTCACTTTATGTGCATGTGTGTTGATATTGAACCATTGCTTGAATTTTGGATGCTCAGCAAATAAAGCAGTAAAGTCTTCATCTGCCAAATCTTGATAGTCAAATGGAATGAACTCTTCATCTAGTTTTTTCAAGATTTCTGGCTGAATTCTTAATGATTCACGTGTATGTTCAAATTCAGCTTCAACTTTCTGAGCAAAAACTTCAGGAGTTAACGCTTTAACTAGAATTTTGATACGCGCTTTATATTTGTTATCACGACGACCATGCAAGTTATAAACACGCAGAACGGCTTCTAAGTAAGAAATTAAATCTTCACGTGGTAAAAACTCACGAATAACGCTACCAATAATTGGAGTACGGCCTAAACCACCACCAGCCATAATTTTGTAGCCGATTTCACCCGCTTCATTACGCACGATATATACACCAATATCGTGAAATGCTGTTGCTGCACGGTCTTTTTCTTCAAGTGCAGAAACGGCAATCTTGAACTTACGTGGCAAAAATGCAAATTCAGGATGGAACGTACTCCACTGACGGATCAATTCACATGTTGGACGTGGGTCTGCAATTTCACCTGCAACCACACCCGCATATTGGTCAGTCGTCGTGTTACGAATACAGTTACCACTGGTTTGAATGGCATGCATTTGTACCGTTGCAAGTTCAGCTAAAATTTCTGGTACATCTTCAAGAGCTGGCCAGTTTAACTGAATGTTCTGACGTGTAGATACGTGTGCGTAGCCACGATCATATTCAGTTGAAACTTCAGCAATTTTACGTAATTGTTTTGAACTCATTAAGCCATACGGCACAGCAATACGCAGCATAGGCGCATAGCGTTGCACATATAAACCATTTTGCAAACGTAATGGACGGTATTCATCTTCAGAAAGTTTGCCCGCTAAATAGCGCTCTGTCTGATCGCGGAACTGAGCAACTCGTTGATTAATCAGCTGCTGATCGAAATCGGTATATAAATACATGGCGTACGGCTAGTAGTTTCATTATTAAGGCAGATAGCATAGCGAGCTTTTATTCATCAATAAAATGCTTTTTTTGCATATTTAATAACGGTTTTATTGATAAGCTTTAATATAAATCGATATAAAAAAAGCCTGGATAAATCCGGGCCCTTTCAAGAGAAGCTTTTTATTTGTTATCTGGTAAGGCATAAGCCACTAAATAGTCGCCCATTTTCGTACCAAATGAACCATGACCACCGGCCATAATCACAACATATTGCTTGCCATTGATTTCATACGTCATTGGTGTTGCTTGTCCACCAGCTGGTAAACGTGCTTCCCAAAGTTTCTTACCGTTAGTGACGTTAAACGCACGTATGTAGTTATCTTGAGTTGCACCAACAAACATGACATTACCGGCAGTAGAAATTGAACCGCCTAAACCAGGCACACCAATTTTCACAGCTGGTAACTGGAACAAGTTCGGTAAGCTGTCACGAATTGTACCAATACGTTTTTTCCATACCACTTCATGAGTTTTTAAATCAACGCCAGCTACATAACCCCAAGCTGGTTGTTTACAAGGTAAACCAAGCGGAGATAGGAATGCGCTAATTTCTACACCATAAGGTACGCCGTACATCGGTTGTACGCCCTGTTCAGTTCCCGCACCTTTTGCAGTTTGCTCACGATTTGGATCAGCAGGAATTAAACGGCTTACGAATGGTAAACCAATCGGGTTCATTACAGCAACTTGACGGTCAGGGTTAACTGACATACCACCCCATTCAAATACACCTAAGTTACCAGGGAAAACTAAAGTACCGTTTTCTGATGGTGGAGTGTAAATACCATCGTAATTTAGACGTTTGAAAGAAACACGACACATGAGCTGATCAAGCATAGTGGCTCCCCACATATCTTTATCTGTCAATTTGTCTTGTGGAGCTAAGTTCAAGTCAGAGAATGGCTGAGTTTTTGAGTAGAACTCACCTTTAGTTTGTGGTCCACGTTTAACTGTTTGTGGAACTGGTTTCTCAGTCACAGGAACAATTGGTTGACCATTACGACGATCAAGAACAAAGGCATTACCTGTTTTCGTCAATACATAGATTGCAGGAACAGTTTGACCAGCTTTATTTTTAATATCAGCTAAAGATGGTTGCGATGGTACATCCATATCCCATAAATCGTGATGGGTTGTCTGGAAGTTCCATACCAACTTACCTGTAGAGGCATTAATCGCTAACATTGAGTTTGCATAACGCTCTTTAAGCTCAGTACGGTCACCACCCCAGATGTCTGGAGTACCTACACCTGTTGGCACATAAACGATATCAAGTTTGGCATCGTATGCTAAAGGTGCCCACGCATTTGGTGAGTTATGAACAAAATTCGTACCTTCACCCGGCATTGCATTTGGATCTGCCGCGCCTGTATCAAATACCCAAAGAAGTTTACCAGTGTTAACGTCGTATCCACGAATCACACCAGATGGCTCTTTGTTTGAGTAGTTATCTGTTACTGAACCAGCAATCACGACAGTTGAACCAGTCACAATACCTGGAGATGTTGGGTTGTAACCACCTGGATAAGCATATGGCATAAACTCTTGCAAGTTCACTTCACCATTTTGACCGAAGTCAGTACATGCTTTACCAGTGTCTGCATTTACAGCAACTAAACGGCCATCATTGACAGGAACAAAGACCTTACGCGGACATTGTGTAGAATTAGATTTCTTGCCTTGAAGACTTGTTGCAAACTCAGTTGTGTTGTTTGCATCGTAATACATCACACCACGACAAGTTAAATGCTGGAACGATTTATCCGTTTTAAGCTTCGGATCAAAACGCCATTTTTCTTTACCTGTAGCAGGATCAATCGAAATTAATTGCTGATGAGCCGTACAGATAAACATGTTATTACCGATTTTAATCGGAGTAACCTGATTGGTTGTTTCGCCAGAGTCATTACCCGTTTTAAGATCGCCAGTACGTAAAGTCCAAGCAACTTTCAAATCTTTTACGTTTTGGTCATTAATCTGTTTCAACGGAGAATAACGCACACCTGCCTGAGTACGACCATAAGCTGGCCAGTCACTCTCTGCAACACCAGGTACAGCTTGAGCAGTTTCCGGCTGAGGTGTTTTGATTTCACCATTAATTTCTTGCGGATCGTTGAAAATCGAATAGACCATCAACAAGATTGCAATTGCTAACGTTGAAGATAAGGCAACTTTACTTGATCCAAGGTTGTTGATTCCACGAGTCACAGCTGGAACCAATAACCATAAACCAAGAATACCTAAAATATCTAAACGAGGTGCAAGAGCCCAAAAGTCAGTTCCAACTTCCCAGACTCCCCAAATAATGGTGCCTAGCATTAAAGCAGCATACACCCACAATGCTGTGGAAGCGCGCTTATAGAGTTGCCATGCAACAATAAGGAGTAATACACCAGCAATAATATAGTAAATTGAACCGCCTAATGTAGCGAGCCAAATACCTCCAATTAACAGGAATAACGCCAATAACCCAACAATAATTACGGTAAAAGTCGTTAATCCTGATCTTGAAGTAGGTTGAGTCATAAACCACCTCTTATCAATCATCATTTTTATCGGAAAGATAGGCCAAACTTTTAATTAAAAATTCGGCATCATCGATACATCTAAAACAAAACTCAGGCATAAACAAAAAACGGAAGGTCAAGTTATTTCAATCAGTGATTTAATCTCGACAATCCGTTTTAGTAGTAAATACGCTTAGAATGCGGTTGAGAATTTAACACCGCCTACCCAAGTGTTATCACCATTTTTTAATGCACCCACATGACGAACATATTGTACATTCGGACGAATAGTCAGCCAGTTGGTAGCATGAATACCGTAGTAAAGCTCGGTATTGTATTCAGTGTCGTATTCTTTATTTTGGACATCGTTCCAATCATCGTTGATATGGATACGCGCAACACCTAATGCCAACTCATCTTGAGGACGTTGATTCAGCAAACCTTTATAGACTAAGCCTACATTTTGCATGTTATCAATTTTGTTGGTATCAGAGTCGTGGAACGTCAGGTTCACAAAACCGGTCAAACCACGGTCTGTTTGATCAGCAGGCTGGAATAATTTTTGTTTTGCAGTAACCCAAACACCTTGCTTATGAGAGTTTTTGGTTTCATCTGCAATTTCTTTCGCATCAGCAGTGCTGTAGTAATAACCTAAACGGTATTCACCAGCCATGCTTTGTGTACCGAGTTTCGGTGACCAAACTACTTCAGCTGGAATAATTGCACCATGCGAACCATCTGTGCTTAGGTTAAAACCTTTGCCTCGGTCCAGATTTTCAGGGTTATATTCATATACACCCACTTGCGTATATAAGTCTGGTTGCAAGTTATATTTAACTCGCATTGCCCATTGGCTGACTGGCCAGTTATACCACTGATCGCCTACCCAGTTCCCCACTTGCGAGCCACACAGTGCCAAGTTCTGGAAATCACAGTCAAAACTATTAAAGTCTTCACCTTCACCAAAACGACCCACTTTAACGTCTAATTTTTGATCCATGAATTTTTTCTTAATCCATAAATCTGTTAAACGCCAAGTTTGCTCGCGCCCCCACACTTCTTGTGCAGAACTCAAATGTCCCGCTAAAGCTGGTGAATGCTCAGAAAGCGACTGACCATCACGATAAGTTAATGTGATTTGAGCTTCTGTATCTTGCCACCCTAAAATTTTGTTTAGATCAAAATGGGTTCCTAGAGCAAGTTGCCCCGTATAAGCACTACCATGCGTAGATGTATTTTTTGAATCTAAAATACCGGCATATTCACCGGTATATCCAAAAGAAAAATCATAACCTTGTGCTTGTAACGCGGTGCGTTGACCGTTCCAATCACCCAACATCCACGGACTATTTGGGTCGAATGCAGCAGCAGCTTGTGCGTGCTGTATAAAAAGAGTAATTGATAAAACGGATAAACAGGAAGCCATCAAGGATTTATGTGTTTTCATGTTTACATACCTTTTATGTCTTTGTTTATAAAGGGTACGCTAATTTTATGTAAAGAAATTATTCAAAATGTTAATCAATTGATTAATCTAATAATAATCTTACTACACATTGTATAAGAAATGGCCTCAGCTCTTTACCATTGCCCTTCACCAAGCTTTTGACCTATAAAGGAATATCTCATTTTTGATCTTGAAAACTTAATTGGGCAAGCCAACTGTGGTTCTGTATCTGCTGTATTATTTTGCAATGGTACATCCACAATCCATCCACGTTGTTGTGCTAAAGGCGAATTTAACGCCTCATTTAGACTTAAGACAGGTTCTACACACACATCAAGATTTGCAAATATTTCATGCCATTCTTTAAATGTTCTGCTTTTAATTTTTTCTTGAATAGCCTGTTTAACTTCTTGTCGGTCTTCGGCATCTAATGAAGCACCTTTTTGTAATAATAAAGACAGATCCAGAGCTATTGATAAACCTGACATAAATTGTGGTTCAAGACTGCCAATTGAAAGATAGCGCCCATCTTGCGTCATATAGTAATCATAGAAAATGCCACCATTGAGCATGCCCTGCTCTGGTGCTTGCTCGACCTGTGCAGCAAGTGTGGCTGATGCAGCCATACTATTTAAACTAGCAACACAATCAGTCATGGAAATATCAATATATTGCCCCAAACCACTACGCCCACGTTCAACGACCGCCGCTAAAATAGCAATGACAGCATGAAGTGAACCACCTGCAATATCTGCAACTTGAATGCCCAACGGTGGCGGACCACTGTCTTGTCGGCCGCTATACCCAGCAATACCAGCTAAAGCTAGATAGTTAATGTCATGCCCAGCTCTGTCTTTATAGCTTCCTGTCTGTCCATATCCGGTAATTGAACAATAAATTAAACGTGGATTAATCTCTGCAAGCGTTGAGTAGTCTAATCCTAGACGGCGCATGACATCAGGCCGAAACTGCTCAATGACAATATCAAAGTCGGAAATCTTGGCTTTAATTAGATCAATACTCGCAGGATCTTTTAAATCGAGAACAATCGATTGTTTATTTCGGTTTAGATAACTATGTGCCGTTGCTTGCCCATTTGCATAGGGTGGCATGATCCGAATTAAATCTGGGCGCGATGGAGATTCAATATGGATGACTTCTGCCCCCATATCGGCTAAGTACATTGTGGCAAAAGGTCCAGGTAAGAGTGTCGAGAAATCGAGAACTTTAAGTCCATTTAATGCTGTCGTCATCGTTTTTTTAACCACTATTATTCATATTTTCTTTTATATTAGTTAAGCAAATATTCTAAAACAATGTCATGTTCAGCCATTTACCTTGATCATTTCGGCAATTTAACATGTAAAAAGTGCTTTTACTCTGTTGTAAATAGCCAATTTATTTTTTTAGACGGTCATTTAGGTCAATTTAAAGTGAACATCAAAGAGACTGAAGGATTCAATATGAGTCGCGATACGATTAGCATCCACTTCGTGAATGCGGCTTTAACAGGCGTAAAGCGCCTTGGCATGGATGTTGAAATACTCCTTTCACATGTGGGCATTGAAGCGGAATTATTACGTCAACCTAAAGCTCGAATCTCACCAGAACAATACACTCGTTTTATAAAAATGTTGTGGATGGTCACACAAGATGAACACGTTGGCTTTGATGTACAACCACGTCGTCTGGGCACTTTTGCCATTATGTGTCAGTTGATTATTCACGCAAAAACATTGGGCCAAGCCCTTGAACTCTCATCTCAATTTTACAAATTATTTGGCGATGAATGGTCTGTAAGCCTAGAGCGTGACAAACATGAAGCACGTCTAGTTCCGCTCATTCCAAAAACTTTAGATCCAGATCATTTCATTACTGAAAGTATGCTCATGATTTGGCACGGTCTAGCATCATGGTTAATTGAACGCCGCTTGCCATTAGAACGTGTTCATTTTAGCTATCCACGCCCTGCGCATGCAGATGAATATGATGCATTATTTTTTGCACCAGTCATGCAATTTGATGCGCCGCGTACTGAAATTACCTTTGCGGCTGATTATCTTGATTTACCAATTCGCCAAGATGAAAAGACACTAGAAGAGTTCTTAAAAGCAGCTCCTGCTCAGCTTTTAGTAAAATTCAAAAACACCAACTCGCTAACTTCTCGTATTCGTGAAGTGCTTAAGAGCCAGATTGGTGAAGAAATGCCAACGCTTAACGACGTTGCATCAATGTTGTATTTATCTCCACAAACCTTACGTCGCCGCTTGGCTGCTGAAGGGAAAAGCTATCAAGGCGTAAAAGATGCTTTACGTCGAGATGCGGCTATTCACTTATTACTCAACCCTGAATTAACACTTGAAGATGTTGCTCAACAAGTTGGTTTTAGTGAAACGAGTACGTTCCACCGCGCATTTAAAAAGTGGACTGGTGTAACTCCTGGTTTATATCGCCAGCTACACGGTTACCACTAATTCTTAACTTCACTTTCGAGTTTCACATTTAGCCCAAGTTCAACTTGGGCTTTTTTGTATTTCTATTGGCAAAAATCATCACCTGACTGGTGCGCTTATCGTCATTGCGTTGCCTTTTAAAACCAGTACACTCAAAACACAACAAAGTTTAAGTAATAAAAAAGGAACTGTTATGAGCGAGGCTTATATTATTGATGCCATTCGCACACCACGCGGAAAAGGAAAAAAAGATGGCTCTCTTTACGAAGTAAAACCAATTACCTTACTCACCACTTTATTAAATGAATTACAGCAACGCCATCAACTCGATACCTCTAAAGTCGACGATATTGTTCTGGGCTGTGTAACTCCTATTGGTGATCAAGGGGGGGACATTGCAAAAACAGCAGCGATTGCAGCAGGTTGGAACGATGATGTTGCTGGTGTGCAAATCAACCGTTTTTGTGCATCAGGTTTAGAAGCAGTCAACATGGCAGCAATGAAGGTTCGCTCAGGCTGGGAAGATTTAGTTGTTGCAGGTGGCGTTGAGTCAATGTCACGTATTCCAATGGGGTCTGATGGCGGACCATGGGCTTTAGACCCTGAAACAAACCTTAAATCATCATTTGTTCCACAAGGTGTCGGTGCAGACCTCATTGCAACTTTAGACGGCTATAGTCGCGAAGATGTAGACACATTTGCCGTGAACTCTCAACAAAAAGCAGCGGCGGCTCAGGCAAACGGCTATTTCGATCAATCAGTGATTCCTGTAAAAGATCACTCAGGCATTTTGATTTTAGAAAAAGATGAGTTTATTAAAGGAAATACAACAGTTGAAGGCCTGACTAAACTCAACCCAAGTTTTGAAATGATGGGACAAATGGGTTTTGATGCCATCGCCTTACAAAAATATCCTGAAGCGCAAAAAATAAATCATGTTCACCACGCAGGTAACTCATCGGGCATTGTTGATGGAGCTGCTGTTGTTTTATTGGCCTCAGAAAAAGCTGTGAAAGAACAAAACCTAAAACCACGCGCTAAAGTTTTGGCTACCGCACTCGTCGGTACAGACCCAACGATCATGCTCACTGGCCCTGCTCCTGCTGCACGTAAAGCTTTAGAAAAAGCTGGCCTCACCATTGATGATATTGACCTGTTTGAAGTCAATGAAGCCTTTGCAGTAGTTGTGATGCGTTTTATCAATGAACTCAATGTTCCACCTGAAAAAGTCAACGTAAATGGCGGTGCGATTGCTTTAGGCCATCCATTAGGTGCAACGGGTGCCATGATTTTAGGCACGCTACTTGATGAGCTTGAACGTCAAAATAAAAAGCGCGGTTTAGCTACGCTCTGTGTTGGTGGTGGTATGGGTATTGCCACCATTATTGAACGCGTATAAAGATTAGGGATATAAAAGATGAGTGCAATCCAATACGAAAAAAATGCCGACAATATTGTCATTTTAACGCTTGATTCAACTGGTCAATCTGCAAACACCATGAATGCCGAGTTTCGTGACTCGCTTGATAAAGTCACCCAAAAACTTAAAGCAGAAACAGCACTTGCGGGCGTTATTTTTCGTTCAGCCAAAAAAACTTTCTTTGCTGGCGGCGACTTAGATGAGCTGATTCAAGTTCAGCCTGAAAATGCGACTGACTTTTTTAATATGGTTGAAAAACTAAAAGGTCATTTACGTGCCATTGAAACTCTAGGCATTCCTGTGGTTGCATCATTAAATGGTACAGCGCTTGGTGGTGGTTGGGAAATCGCATTAAGCTGTCACCATCGTATTGCAATCAATGACCCTAAAAGTAAATTTGGCTTACCAGAAGTTACTTTAGGCCTATTACCGGGCGGTGGCGGTATTGTTCGCATGGTACGCTTACTAGGCCTTCAAAATGCATTCCCGTTTTTAATGGAAGGCAAGCAGTTTGATGTCGATAAAGCAAAATCTTTAGGGTTAATCCACGACACTGCCGAAAACGAACAAGAGCTTTTAGATAAAGCGATCGCCTGGGTAAAAGCTAATCCTAAGTCTCAACAACCTTTTGATGTTAAAGGTTATAAAATTCCAGGTGGCGATCCAAAAACTCCGGCAGTTGCTCAAGTTCTTGCGATTGCCCCAGCCATGTTAAGAGACAAAACCAAAGGTTGTTATCCTGCCCCTGAAGCAATTATGGCGGCAGCGGTTGAAGGTGCTCAGGTCGATGTAGATACCGCTTTACGCATCGAATCTCGCTACTTCACCGAACTCACCACCGGTCAAATCTCTAAAAATATGATCGGTACTTTCTGGCATGGTTTAAATGCCATTAAGTCTGGGGCTAGCCGTCCTGCCGATGTTGCCAAATGGCAAGCGACCAAAGTTGGTGTGCTAGGCGCGGGCATGATGGGTGCAGGCATTGCCTATTCAGCCGCAATTAAAGGCATTCCAGTTGTGTTGAAAGACGTCTCTGCTGAGAATGCTGAAAAAGGTAAAGCTTACTCACAAAAGCTTCTTGATAAACGTGTTTCTCAAGGTCGTATGACCGCAGAAAAACGTGATCAGGTTTTATCTCTGATTACGGCTACAGCTTCAGCGGAAGACCTCCAAGGTTGTGACTTAATTATTGAAGCCGTATTTGAAAACCAAGAGCTCAAAGCCAAAGTCACTCAAGAAGCTGAACAATATTTAGTTGGAGGTGGAATCTTTGCATCGAATACCTCCACCCTACCAATCACAGGTTTGGCAACGGCGAGTAAAGATGCCCAGAAGTTTATTGGACTACATTTCTTTAGCCCAGTCGACAAAATGCAGTTGGTTGAGATTATTAAAGGGAAAAACACTTCAAGTGACACACTTGCTAAAGCCTACGACTTTGTACAACAAATTGGAAAAACGCCGATTGTTGTAAATGATAGCCGTGGCTTCTTTACCAGTCGTGTATTTGGTACTTTCATTCAAGAAGGTATGCGTCTACTTGCTGAAGGTGTCCACCCAGCGCGTATTGAAATGGCAGCACTGAAGGCAGGCATGCCTATAGGTCCTCTCGCTATTCAAGATGAAGTATCTTTAACCTTAACCGAACATGTTGCCAGTGAAGCACGTAAAGCATTACAAGCTGAAGGTAAAGATTTACCTAAAACGCCTGTAGATGAAGTGGTTCATACCATGATTCATGAGCTGAACCGTAAAGGTAAAGCAGCGGGTGCAGGTTTCTATGACTATCCTGAAAATGGTAAAAAGCACCTTTGGGAAGGCTTAAATCGCTGGCAAAAAGATCATGATATTTCTGAGCAAGATATGATTGATCGCATTTTGTTTGTACAGGCTTTAGACACTCTACGCTGTTATGAAGAAGGCGTATTGGAGTCGGTGATTGATGCCAATGTTGGTTCTATATTTGGAATTGGTTACGCTCCGTGGACCGGAGGTGCAATCCAGTTCCTCAACCAATATGGTATCGAGAAAGCACAGAAGCGAGCTGAAGAATTGGCTGCCAAATATGGCGAACGTTTTACACCGCCAGTATTACTAAAAACTAAAGCTGAGCAGAAACAAAATATTCAATAACTTAGGTTTAACGAATATTTAAAAACTGCATAAACCTTACCCATATAAATATATTTTATTTATATGGGTTTTTCTTTATGACCTTTAAGATTTCAGCCTCACGCCTAAATATGCTATAAATAGACTTCATTTTTGTGCTTCTACAGCACATTCGAGAAATCCTTATGTCCGATAAAAATTCTTCCGAGTCAGCAGCTTTAGGCTGGAAATTTGTTCTGATCGTTGGTGTTTTGAGTGCGATTTTCCTTGGCTTTTTCTATTTAGCGATGAGTAATGAACCTGACTATATGCCAGGAGCTCAGCGCAAAGCACAACAAGAGCAAATGCAGCAAAAAGCTGAAAATTCCACAGAGCAACACGCTCAACATAGTAACAACATGTCTGAAATGGATATGAAAGAACATCAGAACTCAACTCAGTAATTAGATATCAAATGACAGATTTTTCCCGTAATGCACTTGTTGTAGAGGGTGGAGGCATGCGTGGTGCCTTTACCAGTGGTGTACTTGACGCATTTTTACAACAACAGTTCAATCCTTTCGATTTATATGTTGGCGTGTCATCTGGCTCAACCAACGTTGCAAACTACTTAGCAGGTCAACAAGGCCGCACGTTAACATTTTATATTGATCACTCACTACGTCCTGAATTTATCGATTACAAACGCTTTTTTAAAGGCGGTGATTTACTTGATTTAAAATGGATGTGGGAGATTGGCGAACAAGAGCATCCGCTTGATCAGCAAAGTCTTTTTGCTAAAAACCCTGATTTTTATATGGTGTTGACGCATGCTAAAACTGGGCATGCTGAATATCTTCGTGCAGGTAAAGACAACTTGTTAAATGCACTTCGTGCATCTAGCTCGATACCGGTTTTAACACGTCATCCTGTTGAAATTATGGGTGAACCTTATTTTGATGGCGGTGTTGCGGATGCACTACCCGTTCACTGGACGGCTCAGCAAAGTGACGTCAAAAAACTGTTAGTTTTACGCACTCGCCCGAAAAACTACTTTAAGGCCAGTAGTCGCGGTGATCAATTCCTCGCGAAATATGCGTTTAAACATCATTATGGTTTTGCAAATAGCTTACGTAGCCGTTGTGCTCGCTATAACGCTTCGGTCGATTTTGTCCGTGGTCCTAACCCAGACCAGCAAATTTTAGAAATTTGTCCACCGCCACTTAAAAATATGGCGGGCCGTTTAAGCACTAATCCGAAAAAGCTTCGCTATAGCTATGAAGTCGGTTTAGAAACAGGTCTACAAGCAATTGAAAGCTGGAATGCAATGAAGTAAACCTAAGTTGAGATTTCTAAAAAGAAGTCTCAACTTAACTCTAAAATCATATCAATATGTGGGATGCCACAATCTAGATATTCCTCGCCTTGAACGACAAAGCCCAATGCTTCATAAAACGCGGTCACATAAGTTTGAGCTGAAAGCTTTAGATAAGGTAAGTTCTGCTGGCGCGCATAATCAATAATGTGCTGCATTAAAATTTTGCCGATCCCTCGCTTGCGATAAGGTACTAAAACAGCTACCCGCCCTACGCTATGCTGTGGTAACAAGCGTGCTGTCGCAATGGACTGATCGCTGTCATACACCATAAAGTGCAGAACTGTGGCATCCAGATCATCCCATTCATCTTCAGGGGAAATTCCCTGCTCTTGAATAAAAACCTGCTCACGAATGAGCTTGGCATCTTGTCCAAACTGCTCCCAATCACCCGCTATAATTCTAAACATCTATTCACCTGCTTAGCATTTACAGCCAATATTTTCGATAGGCAACTGGTCTTGTAATAACAATTCTAGAGTATGTTTTTGAATGCCGTACATTTCTTTCAAAGCTTGAATTTGAGCCATAATCTTGGCATCAGGCTGAGTAACATTTTTACGTTTCGTCGCCAAAATCATTTTATTTTTACTGGTATGTTCAAGCGACACAAACTCAAAAACTTTAGTTTCATAGCCATATGCCTTTAAAAGCAATGCACGTAATGTATCAGTCAACATTTCGGCTTGTTGTCCTGCATGAATGCCGAATTGCAGCATTGGCTGTAAAACTTCTGGACTATGTAATTGTGGACGTAATTCTTTATGACAACACGGCGCGCACATAATCATAGAAGCATTTAAACGAATGCCTGTATGAATCGCAAAATCGGTCGCAACGTCACAAGCATGCAAGGCAATCATGACATCAAGTTTTTCCGGTTGATAACTACGTACATCACCTTCAAAAAAATCTAAATGATTAAAATCAACTTTGTCTGCAACTTTTTGGCAGAACTCAACCAGATTCGGGCGTAATTCAACACCTGTAATTAGAGGTGTTTTCTGCTGTTCTTGCAAATAGTCATATAACGCAAAAGTTAAATAACCTTTACCTGAGCCAAAATCTACAATCCGTAGTTCTTGCTGAGATGCATCAATTTGCTCATAAGCACTCGCAAAAATTTCAATAAATTTATTTATCTGTTTCCATTTACGGGCCATGCTTGGAATGATTTGGCCCTTTTCATCGGTAATACCAAGCTCTTTTAGAAATGCATTGCCCTGCTGTACATAGCGTTGCTTTTCACGATCATGTGTCTGAACCATTTGCGTCGCATTTACCGCCTGCTTTTTACCCATATTTAACATGGCTTTTTTCTTATTTTTTTTAAGTTGAATTTCTTGAGTAGCCGAAAATAAGTTCGCTTGCTTACACTGTATGATTAATTGTTCAATCTGCTGTAAACCCTCTTCAAATGAATAATTTTTGGTCATATCCTGAGTAGTATGGTGATACAAAGCTGAAAGCTGTTTTTGCCCATGTAACTCAACAATACGGAAAGTGATTTTTTCCAGTTGTTCCAAATCTCCCTTATATTGGCTCAAAATCAAACGCTCAAAAGTTTGTTGATCAAGCATTTGCTTAATTTCATGGAAGAATTGCTGTTCTTGCTCAAAGGAAAAAACCGACACGGATATACCTAAAAATGAAGACTCATATGAAATAGAAGTTTAAAGGGTCTAGGATTAAAAATAAAATAACTTTACGACTGTTTTGTATTTCTATACATTCGTATTTTTAATCAAAAAAATTAAACTTATGAGTAAATCTGTACTGGAAACTTACGATCCTAAAGAAGAACTATTTAACGCGTACAGCCATGGAGCTGGTGTCGTTATGGCTGTTATTGCTTCTATCTTTTTAATTATGAAGGGATCTTATCTTTCAACTGCTCAGTGGATTGGTTTATGGGTATACTCATTTAGTCTAATTCTAGTTTTCACCAGTTCAACACTCTATCATTTTGCTCAAACACAAAATCTACGCTACTGGTATAAGAAACTTGACCATACGGCCATTTATTATTTAATTGCTGGGACCTATACCCCTTTCTTAAGCATCGCTATACCTACTACAAAAGCTCATATTCTGCTGATTGCTCTATGGAGCATCGCTGCAATTGGTACACTTTTCAAGTTAGTTTTTATTCATCGCTTTCAAAAAATTTCTTTGCTTGCCTATATATTAATGGGATGGCTTGCCGTGTTCGTCATGGATGATATGCGCACTTATTTAAGTAAAGACGCATTGATTTTCTTGATCATTGGCGGATTAGCTTATACGGTTGGAGCATTGTTTTACGCGTTAAAAAAGGTAAGATATACCCATGCGATCTGGCACATTTTTGTGCTTTTAGGTGCAGGAGCACATTTTCTTGCTATCTATTGGTACATTGTTTAGTTCATTTTTCACTCTTATTCAGTGATCCTGAAAGAGTCATGGATGATGTTCTTTCACGCTATTCTTTGAGAAAAATACGTCTTTAAAAAGAATAGTAAACCAAAAATAAATTTTAACTGATATAAGGTCTTATATGGAGTCAACTTCTGCGACTGCTGCTCCGGCAGTAGCCACTAATTCAAAAGCGCGGGTTTTGTTTGCAAGCTTAGTCGGTACAACCATTGAGTTCTTCGACTTTTATATCTATGCAACAGCTGCCGTAATTATCTTTCCTCACCTGTTTTTCCCTGCTAGTAGTGGTAGTGCCGCAGTCTTACAATCTTTAGCAACCTTCGCCATTGCCTTTATTGCTCGCCCTATCGGTGCAGCGTTATTCGGTCATTTAGGAGACCGTATTGGTCGTAAAGCCACCCTAGTTGCAGCTTTACTGACCATGGGCGTTTCAACTGTATGTATTGGTTTACTTCCAACCTATGCACAAATTGGTCTTGCCGCGCCTTTACTATTGGCTCTATGTCGTCTAGGGCAAGGTTTGGGGTTGGGTGGTGAATGGAGTGGTGCAGTATTACTCGCGACCGAAAATGCCCCAGAAGGTAAAAGAGCTTGGTATGGCATGTTCCCACAGCTCGGCGCTCCAATTGGCTTTATTTTGGCAACAGGTTCATTTTTATTATTGGGTGCAGTCATTCCTGAGCAGGAATTCATGCAATGGGGCTGGCGTATTCCGTTTATTGCAAGTGCTGTATTAGTGATTGTTGGCTTATATATCCGTTTAAAACTCCATGAGACTCCAGCATTTCAAAAGGTCTTGGATAAGCAAAAAGAAGTCAATATTCCATTTAAAGAAGTCTTAACTAAACATACAGGCAAACTTGTACTTGGTACGATTGCAGCAATCTGTACGTTTGTCGTGTTTTATCTTACCACCGTATTTGCCTTAAACTGGGCAACCACTAAACTTGGCTATGCGCGTGGTGAGTTCTTAGAACTTCAACTCTTTGCCACACTGTGCTTCGCTGCATTCATCCCTTTATCGGCTATTTTTGCAGAAAAATTTGGTCGTAAAACAACCTCTATTGGAGTTTGTATTGCCGCTGCAATTTTCGGCTTGTTCTTCTCTAGTATGTTAGAGTCAGGAAATACATTAATTGTCTTCCTTTTCTTATGTACAGGCTTGGCGATTATGGGATTGACTTATGGTCCGATTGGTACAGTTCTTTCTGAACTTTTCCCAATTTCAGTTCGTTATACAGGTTCAGCGTTAACGTTTAACTTGGCAGGCATTTTTGGTGCATCATTTGCTCCACTTATTGCAACGAAGCTTGCTGAAACTTATGGTTTATATGCTGTTGGTTATTATCTTACTGCGGCATCACTTTTATCACTCGTCGCTTTCTTATTCATTCGTGAAACAAAAAATGATGATGTGAATAATCAGATCTAAAACTAAAAAATATTAATATAAAAAAGCCGGTTCAATCTTGAACCGGCTTTTTTTACAAATACAACTTAATTAATCGTTGCTGGATTCGCAGGAGACAAAGCTGGAGTTGTCATATTGCTTGCTGCAACTGCCGCTGGGCCTGCCACTGCTGCTTCCCCAATTAAAGCCACTTTTGCTTTTTCTTGGCTCTTCGTAGATAAAGCAGGGTTAGCTGCCACAATACGATTAATATTTGCTGAGTTTGCCGGAGCAATCGCAGTAGTTTGTAAAATAATTGGGCGATTATTTGTGTTACCCAACGTATAGCGAATGCCTGTACGCGGACTAATCACTGTTGTATTTTCTTGCTTCACTACAGCCTGAGCCGAAGTTGGCCCTTTTGCTGCAAGGACTTTATCAACCGTTGTCGTTTGAGGAGCCGAAGCTGTTTCTGCTGCGAAAACAAAACTAGGCACAGCAAGAACAGTTAAAAATAAAGGTTGTAATACTTTTTTCATTGTCTTTCCAACATACACTCTGGATGAGAAGTAAATAGCATTTAATGCTTAAAACTGCAAACATTATTCACAGGCTTACTACAAACAAAAAAAAGCAGAACAATTGTTCTGCTTTTTTTTGTGCAGGCAGATTAGATCTTACCGTGACATTGTTTATATTTTAGTCCTGAACCACATGGACATGGCGCATTGCGACTTTCTGGAATAGGGAAAGTTTGCTGATCGTCAGACTCGTTCATGGTTTCTTGAGAAAGTGTAACTTCACCCGTTAAACCATCGACATCATCATGTTCAAAAGAAAGCTTCATCGATTCAGCTTGCTGCTGCTGTTGAGCTTCCATTTCTGCAAGTTCTTCTGGGGTTGGGATATGAACGCGAGACAAGTCAGTCACAACATCAGTTTTAATAATGCTCAACATATTTACAAACAGGTTGAAAGCTTCTTTCTTGTATTCTTGTTCAGGATTCTTTTGCGCATAGCCACGTAAGTGAATACCTTGACGCAAATAATCCATTGCAGCTAAGTGATCTTTCCAATGGCGGTCAAGAGAGTTTAAAACGAAGTGACGTTCAAGCATTGCTGCTGATTCGTCACCCATTTGAGCGCGTCGTTGACGATAACGTTCAATCACTTCATCACTGATTCGCTCAACTAAACCTTCTTCATCTAGACGGCGATCTTGATCTAACCATTCTTGAATTGGTAGCTCAATACCTAAGTCAATACGTAAAGCATTCTCTAAACCTTCAACATCCCACTGATCATGAATTGACTCTGGTGGAATAAAGTTCGCAATCACGCCTTTCATCACTTCATGATGCATTTCTTCGACGTATTCTTTTAAAGTATTTTCAGCTAGCACTTCATCACGTTGTGAATAAATGATTTTACGCTGTTCATTATTCACATCATCGTATTTCAATAAGTTTTTACGAATATCAAAGTTACGTGCTTCAACTTTACGCTGAGCGTTCTCAATTGAACGACTCACCATTTTATGTTCAATCGCTTCGTCTTCTTTTAAACCCATCGCACGCATCATGCCAACGACACGGTCGCCTGCGAAAATACGCATAAGGTCATCTTCAAGAGACAAATAGAAACGAGAAACACCAGGGTCACCCTGACGGCCCGCACGACCACGTAACTGGTTATCAATACGACGTGATTCATGGCGTTCAGAACCAATGATATGCAAACCACCTGATTGCAATACATCTTCATGATCTTGTTCCCATTGTGCTTTCAGATGTGCTTCATCTTCAGCAGTAGGGTTTTCAAGTTTGGCAAGTTTTGCTTTCCAGTTACCACCTAAGATAATGTCAGTACCACGACCAGCCATGTTGGTTGCAATCGTTACCGCATTCGGGCTACCTGCCTGAGCAATAATATCAGCTTCACGTTCATGTTGTTTTGCATTCAACACTTCATGGTGAATACCAGCTTGCATTAACTTAGAAGATAAAATTTCACTGGCTTCAATGGTTGCTGTACCAATAAGAATCGGTGCAACACCTTGCTGGCGAATATTCATAATTTCTTGAATAATCGCTTCATATTTACCGTTACGGTTTAAATAAATTAAGTCGTTTTGGTCATTACGTACCATTGGGCGGTGAGTTGGAATAATCACAACATCAAGGCCATAAATTTCTTTCATTTCCGCAGCTTCAGTATCAGCAGTACCTGTCATACCTGAAAGCTTTTTATATAGACGGAAATAGTTCTGGAATGTTGTGGTTGCTAAAGTCTGGTTTTCAGGCTGAATTTCCAAACCTTCTTTTGCCTCAACAGCTTGATGCAAACCTTCTGACCAACGACGACCTGGCATTGTACGGCCAGTATGTTCATCAACAATAACCACTTCACCATCGTGAATAATATAGTGAACATCGCGTTGGAATAAGAAATGTGCACGAATAGCGGCAGACACATGATGAACAAGACTTAAATTCGTTGCTGAATATAAGCTTTCACCTTCGGCTAACAAGCCCATCTGAATAAGCTCTTGCTCAACAGTTTCATAACCAATTTCGGTCATTTCAACTGAACGCTGCTTTTCATCAATCCAGAAATGCCCGCCATCTGCGACTTTTTCTTCTTTTTGCGGACGTAATCTAGGTGGAATTGTGTTAATTGCAGCATAAAGATGCGAAGAGTCTTCACTTTGACCAGAAATAATTAATGGTGTACGTGCTTCATCAATCAAGATTGAGTCAACTTCATCGATAATGGCATAGTGCAAGCCACGCTGTTTCTTTTCTGCTAAAGAAAACACCATGTTGTCACGTAAGTAGTCAAAACCGAATTCGTTATTGGTACCGTAAGTAATATCAGAAAGATAAGCTTCCGCTTTTTCTGATGGACCTTGCATTGAATAAATGGTACCAATTGATAAACCCAAAAATTCAAATAATGGGCGGTTCAACTCAGCATCACGCTGTGCTAAATAATCGTTCACAGTAATGACATGAACGCCTTCGCCACTTAATGCGTTTAAATAACACGCCAAAGTACCCATCAGGGTTTTACCTTCACCGGTACGCATTTCGGCAATCTTACCTTCATGTAAGGTAATACCACCAATAAGCTGAACGTCATAGTGACGCATGCCCATTACACGTTTGGCAGCTTCACGACACACTGCAAACGCTTCTGGAAGTAATTTATCTAAACTTTCGCCATTATTATAACGTTGTTTGAATTCTGGAGTTTTTGCAGATAAGTCTGCATCGCTTAAAGCTGATATCGTCGGCTCGAGCGCATTGATTTGCTCAACAATTTTGCGCATGCGTTTGAGTTCGCGCTCATTTTTTGTACCGAAGATACCTCCGATCAGACTTGCCAACATGGATAAACTCTCTAAATCTTGCTTGGTCAAATGAATAAACTTTTTCTCAGTCGTTTATTATGGTGCCAGAAATTTGAAGTACAAGGGTTTTGCACAAAACCCCTAAAAAAAATCTGATAGTTAGACGAATGGTTTTATCATTCACCTAGTCCCCCGTAATGTGCCTTGCACCTAAAAACGTAACATTAACGCTCATCTATTAAGCATAACTTCCGAGAAATCTAATTTAGCAAATTTACCTTAAAGTTACATTGATTAAGCACATAAAATAGTGAGTTTTAGTCATATATATTTACACTTATATAAAAAACTCATAATAAAATACAAAAACAATAATTTTAATCATAAAGATAATGCTGCATATTTATTGGATCGAATAACAAATTATGAGCAATTGAGGAACGATCATGACACTACGATTAGGAGACATTGCCCCCGATTTTCAACAAGAATCGAGCGAAGGCACAATTAATTTTTATGATTTTCTAGGGGATAGTTGGGGAATTTTATTTTCACATCCAGCCGACTATACTCCAGTATGTACAACAGAGTTAGGTTACACAGCAAAATTAAAAGATGAATTTACGAAGCGTAATGTTAAAGCGATTGCTCTGTCAGTAGATGATGTAGAGTCTCATAAGGGTTGGATCAATGACATTAATGAAACACAAAACACGACTGTAAATTTTCCAATCATTGCAGATAAAGACCGTAAAGTATCTGAGCTATATGGTTTCATTCATCCAAATGCCAGTGAAACGCTTACAGTGCGTTCTTTAGTGATTATTGATCCGAATAAAAAAGTTCGCTTAATTATTACCTACCCTGCTTCAACAGGCCGAAATTTTAATGAAGTCTTACGTGTTGTTGACTCATTACAATTAACTGATAAGCATAAAGTAGCGACGCCAGCGAACTGGCAACAAGGCGAAGATGTCGTTATTGTTCCCTCACTTAAAGATGAAGAAGAAATTAAACAGCGCTTCCCTAAAGGCTATACAGCGGTTAAACCTTATTTACGCTTAACACCACAGCCTGAAAGTAATAAAGCCGACTAAAGACTTTATTACTTGCAAGACAAACGAAGTGCGTAGGCAAACATTTGAGAAGTTAGCTACAAGACAAGCAAAGCGCGTAGGCAAACATTCGAAATTTTCCTAATACAAACTGTCAGTGGCACGTACGCAACTAGTTAAAAAGTTCATAACAGGACATGCGAAGCAAGTACCAATTTTTTAGAAAATCTTAAGTAAATATCACACCCTAAAAAGTCATCCAGCGCGATGGCTTTTTATTTATGTATTGAATACACATGGTTTTTACTGCTCAGATCAGTTATAACTCGAAGCGATTCGGTATAAAAAATAAAAATCATGATCTATAAAATTCATCATTTAAAGTGTGGCAGCATGTGCCCTGTTTGTGCCCCACTCTTTGGACAAAAAGGCTTCCGGGCTGAAGTCGTCTGCCATTGCCTTCTGGTTGAAACCGATCGAGGTCTAGTGCTCATTGATACAGGTTTTGGATTGCAAGATTACCTACACATGAAGCAGCGACTAGGTTCATTAGTCCAACGTCTAGGCAAAATTGAGACTAACCTTGAGTTTAGTGCCATCCAGCAAATCCAAAAGCTTGGGTTTAATCCTAAGGATGTACAGCACATCTTTGTTACTCATCTTGATTTTGATCATGCAGGTGGAATTTCAGATTTCCCCCATGCCACTGTCCATGTTTTAGCAGCAGAATATAATGCGGCCCAACTTCCAAATTTTAAGGGAAAACTTCGTTATAGGACCAATCAATATAAAGATCATCGCTACTGGAACTTTGTTGAATATCAGCAAGGCGAAGCATGGTTTAACCTTGAAAAAGTAAAAGGCTTTCCTCTGTTTCAAGATGAGATTTTAATGGTGCCTCTATTGGGTCACTCAGCTGGTCATTGTGGTATTGCTATAAAGCAACAAAATCGATGGTTATTATTTTGTGGAGATGCATACTATTCACATCTAGAGTTAAACCCTAAAAATAAATTAAGATCACTTAGTTTGCTGGAAAAAACATTTGCAGAAGATAATGAGAAACGTCTTGTTAATCTCAAACGCTTACAGCATTTAGCTCAACATGAGCCAACGATTGAAATAATTTGTGCTCATGATCCTTATGAGCTTAACCGGTACCAAACATGAAAAAATTATCGCTCATTACACTTGTCATCTGTATAAATTTACAGGGATGTATGCAGCATGAAAGTATTGCCCATGAGCATCGCCCCCAAGACTGGGGGACCTTAGTCTCTGAGACCCATAACTTTTATCAGATTAGTGATACTGTTTTTCGCAGTGAACAACCCGATGCAATGATGATTCCTGAGTTAAAAAGCCATCAAATTGAAACTATTATTAACTTAAGGGCTAAAGCGGCAGATGATTTAGTTTTTAAAAATGAAAATTTCAACCTTGTGCATATTCCTATCAATACATGGGCAATCGACCGACAAGATCTATTAGAAGTCATGCAACAAATTAAAGTTGCCAAGCAGAATAATCAACGTGTTCTATTGCACTGCTACCATGGTTCAGACCGTACAGGAGCTAGTGTTGCCATGTATCGAATTATTTTTGAGAATTGGGCAATTGATGATGCGGTTAAAGAAATGAAACAAGGCGGTTATGGCTATCATATTATCTGGAAGAACATTGACCGCCTATTTACACCTGAAAATGTTAAATGGACTCAACAGCAACTGTCGAATTCTAGCAGTTAAAGACTGGATTGCTTTTGTATGCAAACACGAGTATTAGGCAAATAAGTTGGCTCAATCACCAACTTATTTATTGTTTTTATTATTATCAATTACATCGAAAAACATACATTTAAAGATAGATGATTATCAAAAATATGATTTAACTTTATGATTTTCCCAAAGCGGCGTTGCTAAGTAATACCTTCAAAATTTCAGAATCACCACCATCACTGTCTGTCACTAATAAAAAGACTTCGCCATCGGATCTCGACTCGAACCAAGTAATCCCTTCAACCTTGATTGGCAGCGTTTGTCCGTTCGCATCTCGAATCAAATGAGCTGCTAAAGCTTTACCCTCAGGCGAAAACACCAAAATAAAACTTCCCAAGACAACACCGTCATCATAGGTATTGAGTGTTTGTTCGACCGTAGCTGTAGCAACAATCAAATTTTTATCCGCTAAAAAACAAGCATCTGAAATACCACTTGCTGAACCATCAAGCTCAGCTAAGCTCAGTTTGAGCGAATGTATAAATGCATTTTCTAAGGATTTTCCTGCTTGAATTTTGTTTAAATCAAAGACTAAAACCCCATGATGGAGATTGATGTTACCACGTTGAAAGATATAGAGATAACGATGGTCTGAACATATGGCTTCTATATTGAGATCAGCTCCGCCTGTTAATTCAACCTGATGCTGCAAAAAATCGTAATCAACCGCATCCCAGAAAGTTCTGACCTGATCATTGGCAGGGTTATAGAGTAATGCTCGTTTTCGATTTTCTGTAGAACCCGAGCCCATCACCAAAAGCTGTGATTGTCCGTTCCAACTTATGGAGGTTAAAGCTTCAAAATCAGGCTTCTGTTCTTTGTTTAATGCACTTAGCGGTATTTGCTCTGAAGGTTCAAATAACGGAATTTTTTCAAAGACCGTTGCATCGGCCATGTTCTGGGCTCGATTGATTCTTAATAAATAAGGGAGATTATCACCAACAAAGTAAACATCATCCCCCACACAAGCGACTCCAGACAGTGCGCTAATCACCGACTCTTGTGCAAAAACAAATTGTTCTAATATTTTGATCGTTGTATTCATCTTCAAGATCCCCTATTGAATGGAACACTCCTCACAAGAATAAAGCCTTTGAAGTGTTCCTGATTTGATTTAGGGGATGATCAGCCGTTATCGCTGATCAAGCGGTACCCAGTCAATGACCCAAGCCGATTTCATATTTAAACTTGAATCAGAAGTAATTTTCTTACGAGCTGCATCTGCTGTATCACGGTCTTTCGCTGGTCCAACCATAATACGGATTCCTTTGCTGGTTTGGCTCGTAGTTACCTTGTAGCCTTTAGCTCGTAATTTAGAAACAACTGAATCTGCATTTGCTTGGTTAGCAGCCAATGCAACTTGCACCATCCACTTTTTATCACCATTTTCCAGCAGTTCACGTGCTTTTTCAGCATCAGCTTTTTTATCAGCTTCGGCTTTGCGTTTAGCATCTGACGCTTTCTTATCAGCTTCTGCTTGACGTTTTGCTTCAGCTGCTTTCTTATCAGCTTCCGCTTGGCGTTTTGTTTCAGCTGCTTTCTTATCGGCTTCTGCCTGACGTTTTGCTTCAGTTGTTTTCTTGTCAGCTTCTGCTTGACGTTTTGCTTCAGCTGCTTTCTTGTCAGCTTCTGCTTGGCGTTTTGCTTCAGCTGCTTTTTTGGCTGCTTCTGCTTGTCGTTTTGCTTCGGCTGCTTTTTTATCTGCATCTATTTTTGAAGTATCAGTTGTTTTATTCGCTACATTGGCTTGCTGGTTTTTAGCTTTCGCCTCACCCACTAACTCTGGTGGAATATTATCTGAACTTTCTTGAGCTGCTGTACGGCGCGCATTAATCGCAGCGTACTCTGCCGCTGCTTTACGAGCAGCGTCGGCTTCAGCTTGCTGTTGCATTGCTAAAAACTCTGCTGCACGTGCTTCCTGTTCTGCAACAGCTTTTTCACGCGAACGGCGCTGTTCTTCTAGCAAACGCTTTTCTGTTTCAACATCAACCGCTAGAGGTTGTAGTTGTACCATTTGTCCTTCGGTTGCTTGCTTTGGCTTAGTTTGAGTTTTTGGTGATGTGGATGCAGGTGGTTGAACTTCAACCTGTTTTATTTCCTCATTTCCTTTTAGAAGTAATGCTGCCAATAAAACACCACCACCCAGTAAAACAACACCACCCATCCAGCGTTGTTTGTTATTCATTGACATTCTTCCAAATACTCCCAAATCGCTTCTAAAGTATGAAACGAACCACAGGCCAAAATCAGCTGATTGTTATTTGTTTGCTCAAGCGCTGATTTAAATGCCTCTTTGATATTGCCATATTGTTGTACTGTCTGACCTTGCAAGGCCTCAGTGAGCTGCTGAATCGATGCAGCACGCGGCACATTCAATTCAGCAATTTTCCAATGTAAAACAGTAGGTTTCAATAAATCGACTACTGATTTTATATCTTTATCTGCCAGCATTGAAAATACTGCGACAACTTCTGTGTACTGTTTATTGTATTCTAAGAAATTTCGCAATTGCTTTAACAAAAATTCAACACCATGTGGATTGTGTCCGGCATCAAAAATTACTGTTTTGCCTTCCACTTGGCGCTGTTCAAAACGTCCTGCTAAGCGTGCAGCTTGAATACCTTTTTCTAAAGCAGACTGAGAAATTTCAAGTCCGCTATTTAAAATGGCTGCAACCGCCCCCGCAATATTTTCGATGGCTAAACGGCCTAAAGGAAGCTTTAAAGTGGTTCCTTCTGAGGCAAAGTACCAGTTTTGTCCATCATCGGCGAGTTTATAAAAATAATCACGATTAACGGTATATAAAATTGCTTGCGTACTTTCTGCTTTATCTTGAATTGCTTGAGGTAAAAGTTGTTCGCCAGCAAAGACAACCGGAATTTGTGGACGAATAATTCCTGCTTTTTCAAAAGCAATTTTTTCAATGGTATCGCCTAACCAATCAGTATGATCTAGGCCAATATTAGTAATAACCGCAACGTTGGGATCAATTACATTAACAACATCTAAGCGTCCGCCCAAACCAACTTCGAGCACCCATACGTCGCATTGCTG
This sequence comes from Acinetobacter sp. IK31, assembly GCF_035615195.1. NCBI lineage: Bacteria > Pseudomonadati > Pseudomonadota > Gammaproteobacteria > Moraxellales > Moraxellaceae > Acinetobacter > Acinetobacter sp. IK31. The sequence continues at coordinate 77,625 of NZ_JANBOB010000023.1, forward strand.
TTGTTTAAAAATGACAAAAGCAGCCAAAGTGGTTGCTTCAAAAAAAGATAAGCTTAAATCACAATCGCGACGAGCCTGATCGACTTGAACAAAAGCATCAATCAGACTTTGATCATCGATTTCGACTCCACCTAATTTGACTCGTTCATTAAAGCGATAGATATGGGGCGACTGATATAACCCAACTTTATAACCCTGCTGATTTAATATAGCAGCTAGTGTGGTTGTCGTTGAGCCTTTACCATTCGTTCCGGCTACTGTAAAAACTTTAGCAGTAGGCTGAGTTACACCGAGCTTTTCTGCAACAGGAATTACACGTTCCAGACCAAGATCTATCCCTGTAACGTGAACATGGCTCCAATAATTGAGCCATGTATCTAAAGAATCTATTGAAAGTGGAGCTTGTTGATTCAAGGTAAGTTCATCAATTTCGATACAAGTCGAGATACAGTATCACGTAAAGCATGACGATGAACAATCTGATCGATTACACCATGATCAAGCAAATATTCTGCACGTTGGAACGGCTCTTCCAATGTTTCACGTACAGTTTGCTCAATTACACGTTTACCCGCAAAGCCGATCATGGCTTTAGGTTCAGCAATATGAATATCACCCAACATTGCTAAAGAAGCTGTTACACCACCATACACCGGATGTGTTAAAACTACGATATAAGGTAAGCCTGCATCTTTTAATCTTTGGATCGCCGCTGAAGTACGCGCCATTTGCATAAGTGACAACATGCCTTCTTGCATACGTGCGCCACCAGAAGCTGCGAAACAGACTAATGGTTGACGTTTTGCAATAGCAAGTTCGGCAGCCTGAACAAAACGGTCGCCCACTACAGTACCCATAGAGCCGCCCATAAAGTCGAACTCAAAAGCACATGCAATCAAATCAACGCCATTTAAATTGCCTTGCATTGCAATTAAAGCTTCTGTTTCACCAGTTTTGCTTTGTGCTTCACGCATACGATCTGGATATGGCTTGGTGTCGACAAACTTTAACGGGTCTTTCGCGCTAAACTCTTGTCCTAATTCTGTTACTACATTGTCGAAGAACCAGTTCAAACGATCACGAGCTTTCATTCGTAAGTGTTCATCACACTGCGGGCAAACATACGCATTGAAAGAGATTGCTGTACGTGTCACGAGAGCATGACATTCAGGGCATTCAATCGTTGGCTCAGTAAATGTTGCTTTGAGAATTTGTTGCTCATTTGCGACTTCAATACCTGGAACCGGACGTTGTGTCCATGGGGTCGCAGGGTTAAGAACTTTCCCTGATTTCACTTCTTGATTCATACTAACTCATCGAGCGCTGCTCGAAGCTCCTTGACTTTATTCACCGTCTGTTCAACAGCGTCATCCGCTGCCAACGTTGCAAAATTTTTAACGAAAGCACTACCCACAATCACAGCATCAGCAACACTACCCATTGCTTTTGCTGAAGCGGCATCACTAATACCAAAACCAACACCAACTGGAATATCAGTGGCATTTTTGATTTTCTGAATACGTGCAGCAGCTTCTGCCGTATCTAGTGTTGCGGCTCCCGTTACACCCTTGAGTGAAACATAGTAGATAAATCCACTTGCCTGATTTGCCACATGTTGAATGCGTTGGTCTGTAGAAGTTGGCGCGAGCAAGAAGATTTGATCCATGTCATGTTGCTTCAACACAGCACCAAACTCTTTTGACTCTTCGGGCGGTAAATCCACCAGCAATAGGCCATCTACACCACACTGTTTCGCGTGAGAAATAAATTTCTCATAACCAATCACTTCAACCGGATTTAAATAACCCATTAAGACAACAGGTGTATCCTGATCCTGTTCACGGAACTCCTTTACCATATTAAGAGCATCTAATGTGTTAGTCCCTGCTGCAAGTGCACGTTCAGCGGCAAGCGCAATTACCGGACCATCAGCCATTGGATCTGAAAATGGTAAACCAAGCTCAATGACATCTACTCCTGCCGCAACCATTTTATGCAGTAACGGAACTGTTACTTGCGGTTGTGGATCACCCGCCATAACATAAGATACAAGCGCTTTACGTTGTTGGGACTTAAGCTTTTCAAAACGGGTGGCAAGACGTGACATAGGGTTGTGCTTTCCTTGAATTATTTAAAATTGAGGAGTTGTTTGTAGAAATACAAGAACATCGCATTTTAACGCTATTTTTTGTCCATTGAACAGCTCTAACGTTATGGCGATATTCGATTGTATGATTCATACAACCCATGGCGTACATTTATCAATATTTTGAAACTTTTCTCAATGATCAAAGCTTCCTATTTTCGAATCATTATTAGATCGTCATCTAAATAGAAAACCGCCATAAAAAGACTATTTCACTGCATTTTTATGGGTTAGCTGTAATTGTCTTTTTCTTGTGAGTAAGGTTTGTCCTGTCAAATTTTTATGGGCCCGTGCAAGTGCCGACTGGTCCGAATATCCCAATTGTTCAGCAATTAAAGTTAGGCTTGCATTTTGGTTGAGTAATATTTCACAACGTCTCATGCGCTCTGCATCTAAAATTAATTTAAATGAAGTGTTTAATGACTGTAGCTGACGCTGCAAGCTTCGCACTGAAATATTCAACTCGATGGCAATATCTTCTATTTTAGGGGCTTGCTGCCTTTGCTTAAAATATTCATGTACGATCCAATGGATTTGCTGAGCTAAATCTGTATGTATTTTACGCTGAGCTAACGCCTCTTCTGCCTGTTTTACCAAAAGTTGCATTAAAGTCGGGTCTGCATCTTGTGGACGAATACTTAGCCCCTCACTTGCAAAAGTTAATGCATAGTAAGATTTTTCAAATGATAATTTGCATTGGAAGAAACGCTGATAGTGCACTAATGGGCCACGTGCGCGGTGCACGAACTCAACTTGTTGCAAAAGAAAATCATGTAATGGCGCAATTTGTTTGGCAAGCTGCACCATAGCCGCCAAGGTCAGTTCACAAAGTATAATATTACTGTCATCAACCAACGGCCAATACAAACGAATTTTAGAAGCGTCTTGTTCAACTTGCATAGGCACAACTTGTTCACCATCAATCACCAGACGATGAAACTTCATGACATATTCGAGCACCTGCGCAAGGCTATCACTTCGGGATGCCATATAACCCAACACACCAAAATTGGCAGGTGTAATACAGGTCGCCATTTCCAAAGCTAAATTGGAAACTTGTAGTCGAGATTCGGTCAGCTCTAAAAGCTCAAGAAAAAAAGTTAAAGATGATTGAGCATCGATAGAAGCAGATAAGATATTTTGAACTTGGCGAGCTTGTGCTTCAGTTAAGTTTAATAACCGCCAATCCATCCCCTTTTCTTTTAAATACGTATTCCAAAGGTAAAAATAACCATTTGAAATAGTGAAATCCTGCATGGCTCATCCTTTTTCTAATGCCATCTTGTCGCAAACTGTATAAAAATTGGCAATAACTGTCAAAACAAAGCCGACCAGTCGCGACATACTAGTGAACATGTTAGATGCGAGAAATAAAAATATGAACGCACATGTTGCTTATCAGGTCGAACCAGTGGTTCGTAAAGATTTAGATTTTCATTTAAACGAAGCACCTCGCTTTTGGTTTAATAATGATCCTTTTTTGACTCGTATGTTTGATGCACTCAGCTTAACCTTTCCAGATGGAGAGCGTTATTTTATCGAATGCGTTCGTATGTTCCGTGACAAAATTGATGATCCAGAACTACAAAGGCGAGTTGTGGACTTTATTAAACAAGAAGCTCAGCACGGTATTGCTCATGACAAAATGAATCAAATCATGAAAGAGCAAGGCATGCCCGTTGACCAGTTCACGGCCACGCTGAAAAAGATTTTCCGCTTTGAACTGACAAAACGCTCACCTCAATACAATATTGCTATGACTGCTGCTGCCGAACATTTAACAGCCTTAATGGCAGAGACATTTTATAGCAACAAAAAAACATTGGAAAATGCACATCCGTATGTTCGAGCACTGTTTGCATGGCATGCCATTGAAGAAATGGAACACCGTGATGTTGCTTTTGATGTCATGAAGCAAGTCGGTGAAGTACCTGAGTCGACTCGTCGTTTTGTATTAGTTGCTACAACAGTATTGATGTTTGGTTTTACGCTTTATCGCACCAATGTCATGTTGAAATGTGATGGTTTTAGTTCTAGAGAAAGACTCTTGATGAGCCTTAAGGGTTTACCTTGGTTCTTTGGTAAAAATGGTACTTTAACAGCCATGAAAAGCCAATATCTGGACTGGTTTAAAAAAGACTTCCACCCAAGTCAGCATCCGGTGATTCGCCAATACCCTGTTTGGATTGAAACATTAGAGAAAACAAATGATCCAATTGCGGCTGGTGAAGCATTTTGGCAAGCAGGTTTATAGCCTGCTTGTTACCATTTTGCATAATGTTGTTCTAGTAAACCGTATTGCTCATTACAAGTGATGACATCATTCATTTCATGTTCAATCGTGCCACTAATTTTAGCTTGCCACTGATTGAACTGGCTTCCAATCATTCTTAAGTTAATATTTTCGTATCTACACCAACCAATATGGATTTGTAGATTAAGCTTTTGATCTAGAGAACTAATTTGCCAAAGTTCATCACTTACTTTTTCAAATAGAACATCTGTCAGGGGAAATAAAACCCCATTAATCCATAAACAGTTTTCGTTACCAAAGCTTTCATTCACGCCAGAAGCTAAATTTAGGCCAATACGTCTGCCTTGTTCATCCCAGAAATTACACGAAAGCCAAAACCAAGCTGTTTCAGGACGCAAAAAACCGCAGGTATCATCTAAAGATGCAAAAGTCTTTTCATCAAATTGTACAATTTGATTTTGTTTATTAATAAATATCCCCTCTACACCCAGCGTGGTCTGCTTTTGAGTATAGGTCCAACCATTAATTCCTGTCGGTGTACATAAACTTAATATATCGGTGCCAGCACAAAAAATTCGAGCGCTCAGTTGAATCTCACCATATTTAGTGACTCGAATGTACCGCACACCATTGGCATGCTGAATATCAAATTGATAAGGCCATTTAGAAAAATAGCTTTGGTTAAAAAGCGGCTGTTCATCTAGATTGGTCTTATGTCCCAAAGGCTGAATTGCATTCCATTCAATTACCTGCTGGGTTTCATGATCATAAATATAGAAAAAACCGTGCCCAACCCAGCCAATATCCGCAATGGCCAGACCAATACTATAATGTTTATGTTGAATGCCGCAGAATTTAAATTTTTTATATTTTAATTGCTTACGCCAGCCTTTTAAGACCTTACCATAAGGGGTTTTATAAATATAATGTTGTACATGAATGGTTGACGGTACAGATTCAAAACGCCCATAACGAGGCTGTCCATTTTCTTGAATTAAATCCATTTACCCACTTCCATATGAATATTAGATTTCAAATGACCTATACCACGGTCAAATACGTATTTTCCCAAACTGTTGCAGCAAAATCGCCTTTTATTAAATGAATATAGCGTCCTGCTACACAATCTATTGCTAAGCAATCATCAATATCAATGACTCGATCTGTATGCGCTTTTTGCCACTGCCGATCTATAAATTGTTTACCCAGTTGTTTTGCAATGACTGCATTAGGTGCAACGACAAACTCATAACGATGGAGCTCACCAAATTCATGAGCATTATATCCGCCCAAATTAATTAAATATAACTTTAAGTCATCTGGTTTTGGTGCTGCATCGGTGAAGTGAATTTGATAATTTTGCTCTTGAGATTTTACTCCCGAAAGCTTAGCCCAAGCATCAATATGTAATCCTTGAGCCTCACCAAACCAAGCCTGTTTAAGTTGAGGATAAACTTCTTCTAAAGTATCTCCTACAGCCATGACAACATCATGAACTTCTGTATTAGCGCGGGCATGACGCCCACCCAACATTACCATAAACAGACTTGGCATTTTTATTCTCGCTTACATCTCAACCATTTCTACGCCATCAATGCGTGCAACAGTCATCAAATCTTTATCACCACGACCTGAAACAGTCGCAATAATAATCTGATCTTTAGACATCGTTGGTGCAAGCTTAGATACATAAGCCATGGCATGTGAGCTTTCAAGCGCAGGAATAATCCCTTCAATTTTGGTTAAATCACGGAAGCCTTGCAGAGCCTCTGTATCATTAATCGGCACGTACTCTACGCGCTTCATATCTTTCAAGAAGCTGTGTTCAGGACCAACACCCGGATAATCTAACCCAGCAGAGATACTGTGTGTCTCGATAATCTGGCCTTGCTCGTCACTCATCAAGTAAGTACGGTTACCGTGCAACACGCCAACGTGACCTGCATTTAATGGTGCAGAGTGTTTACCAGTTTCAATACCTAAACCAGCTGCTTCAACACCATACATTTTCACATTGGCATCGTTTAAGAATGGATAGAACAAGCCCATTGCATTTGAACCACCACCGACGCAAGCAACCAATGCATCTGGTAAGCGACCTGCTTGTTCCAAAATCTGTTTACGCGCTTCACGACCAATAATCGATTGGAAATCACGTACAAGTTGTGGGTATGGGTGAGGACCTGCCACCGTACCAATCACATAGTAAGTACTATCAACATTAGTTACCCAGTCACGCATCGCTTCGTTCATGGCATCTTTAAGTGTTTTTGAACCACTTTGCACAGGTACAACAGTTGCACCCAATAAACGCATACGATAAACGTTCATGGCTTGACGCTTAACGTCTTCAGCACCCATGTACACTACACATTCAAGACCCAAACGCGCTGCAATTGTTGCAGTTGCCACACCATGTTGCCCAGCACCAGTCTCGGCAATAATACGTTTTTTACCAGAAAGCTTTGCCAATAACGCCTGACCAATCGTGTTGTTTACCTTATGTGAGCCTGTATGGTTCAAGTCTTCACGTTTAAGATAAATTTGGGCACCACCTAACTCTTTTGACCATCGCTCAGCATAATAAAGTGGACTAGGACGACCTACATAGTAGGCGAGATCGCGGTCGAATTCTGCCAGAAACTGTTCATCATTTTTCATGCGGGAATAGAGATTTTCTAAATCTTCCAATGCCGCCATTAGAGTTTCTGACACAAAACGTCCGCCATGGATACCGAAATGCCCTGCAGCATCTGGGTACTGTGTATAGTCAATCACATTGTTTTGCTGATCCACGTTGGACTCCTTGCATAAATCGTTCAATGAGTTGTTGGTCTTTTATACCTTTTGCGGACTCTACGCCTCCGCTCACATCTACTGCAAAAGCACCGGTAGTATGAATAGCGTCAATGACATTGTCAGGAGTTAAACCGCCTGCCAAGATTAAAGGAATATCAAGTTTTGGGAATTTAGACCAGTCAAACTGATGTCCTGTGCCCCCTTTAAGCTCAGGATGCCACGCATCGAGCAATACAGCACTGGCACCAGCCGCCTGATATTTTTGAATTTCAGCAATTACATCTAGTTCAGGTTTAACCTGAATCGCTTTATACCAGCGACGTTTACAATGGCGAGCTATTTCCTGACATTGTTCTGGAGTTTCGTCGCCATGTAGTTGTAATACATCTAGGGGAACACAATCAAGTACTGACTGAATCTCAGTAGCACTTGCATTCACAAACAAACCAACAAGTTGTACATAAGGAGGAATAAGTTTAACTAGTTCTTGTGCCTGCTCGAGTGTGACATGTCTTGGACTTGGTGGAAAAAATACAAAACCAATTGCATCTGCTCCAGCCGCAACTACTGACTGGACATCTTGAGGGCGAGTAATTCCACAGATTTTCGCTCGTGTACGTTTCTGGTTTGAAGGGCTCATGATCTGCCTAAACTACAACCATTTCTTAAAATAAGCGCCATTGTAATGCAATTTTTGCCCCTTGCGTAAAAGTTCTCTGGGAATTGGGCTAAATGACATTGTATGAAATAAATTGCCACTTTATACTGCGTCAAATTGGAAGCAAGTGTAAGCAACTCATGCTTTAGGGAAGCTGGTGAAAGTCCGGCACTGCCCCCGCAACGGTAACAATGTAAAACATATTTTTTAAGTCAATTTTGACTTACACCACTGCAGTTCTGTGGGAAGGTGAATATGTCCATAAATTAAATATGGCGCTGAAGTCCGGAGACCTACTTGTTTCATCTATCTACCCGATCATTCACGTGGGGTGAATGTATGGAGCATGTTATGTCTAAGTCTTTTCAACCTACTCGTCTGGTAGGGGCTATCGCTATTGCGATGGGGTTTTCACCTATTACTTTTGCTGAAGATACAACGAATGCAACTCAGCTTGATCCAATTGTAGTGACTGCTTCAAAAAGTGCTGAAAAAGCGAGCGAAGTTCCAGCACGTATTTCAGTGATTGATGAAAAAACAATTGGGCAGAATTCATTATTAAATGTTTCGGATATTATCCAACGCGATCCTTCTGTTTATATAAAACAAAGCGGTGGTCTAGGTCAGATTTCTGAAATTTCCCTTCGTGGCACTAAATCAGTTCATACATTAGTTCTTAAAGATGGTGCTCGTTTAAATAGTCAAAATGAGCTTGGCCCATTATATCCGGCATTTTTAGATACAACAGATGTTCAACAAATTGAGATTCTAAAAGGACCTGCATCAGTTCAATATGGCAGTGATGCTATTGGTGGTGTCGTCCAGTTAATTTCTAAAAAACCAGAGAAAACAGGTGCTGAGTTAACGGGTATTTATGGTGAAAATAATACCTATAAGGCTATTGTTAATACCAATCTCGTGACTGACCAAGGGTTCTATGCACAAGTAGGCGGGCAACGCTTAGAAAGTGATGGAACACGTATTTTTGAAAGCCAGCCAGAAAATGAAAAAGCCAGTTATGATCAAAAAGGCTATCACGCTAAAATAGGATTCTTCCAAGAAAACTTAATAGATGCTTCTGCTTCAATTAGTGAAAATAAAGGCACGAATGTTTTTAGTAATGACTACATAACCAATACAGCACAACGTCAATTTGAAAATCGAGTTATCAACACAAAAGTTGCTTATAATATTTTGCCTGATTTAATCATTAATGCACACTATGCAAATGTTCGGGATAAACAAAATGTTCCTGCTTATGGCTCATATTACAATACTGAAAATAATGAGAGTGATTTAAATCTGAAATGGAAATTCACTCCGAACCAAAATATTTTAGTTGGTGCCACCTATAACGATGCAAATTATAAAAGTAATACCATCCTAAATGCAGATAAAAGTGTAAATAGCACAGGTTATTATCTACAGCATCAACTCAAAAATGATCTTTTTGATACGCAAGTTGGCGTTCGTTTAGAAGACAATCAACGCTTTGGTACCCATACTGTTGGCCAAGGTGCTATTCGCTATCATTTCCTACCGAATGCTAGCATATATGCAAATATCGGTAGTGCTTTCAGAGCTCCGACCTTAAATGAACTTTATTCACAATGGGGAGGAAATGAGAACTTAGCACCAGAAGAAAGTACCTCTTATGAAATGGGGATGAACTATGATCTTACGTCAAATGTGAGTACTAATTTTTCTGTTTATCATACAAAAATTAAAGATCTTATAGCCTACAATGCTGGTACTAATACAAATATAGCCAAAGCAAACTTTACAGGTGGTGAAGCTGGAATAAAGTGGCATCAGGATGATCTATTCTTGTCCACTGAATATGCTTACGTAAAAACAGAAAATGAAAAAGATAATACAGAAATTGCTTACCGTCCTCGCCAGACTATCACTGTAAGTACAGGTTTAGAAAATGCAATTTACGGAATTAGTGCCTCTTTAATTGCAAGATCTAAATCTTATGCAGACTCAGCAAATTCTATGCGAGTACAGGGTTATGCAACTGTAGACTTAAATGCTTATTGGAATATTATTCCTAACGTAAAAGTATTTACCAATATCCAAAACGTAGGCGATGTTCAATATCGTGAAGTATTAAATACGTATCCTTCAAATGACTGGTATGTTAATACAGGTCGCCAAGCTTCTGTTGGCGTAACTTTCCGTTATTAATTTCTCACTTTAATTATAAAAATATTTTCTTAACTCCAGTTTCGGGGTAATGTTCTGACCGACATTATCCCCTTTTTTATGTTCAGGATATCTATCATGGGACACCGTTTAAGCAAAATCTATACACGCACAGGCGACTCAGGCACAACAGGTTTAGGCGATGGCTCTCGTGTTGCCAAAGACGATTTACGAATTGCAGCATTGGGTGATGTCGATGAACTGAATGCCATTATTGGGGTACTTCGTGCTCAAATCACTGCAAGTCAAGTACAAGTAATAGACAAAGCAAATTGGGATAAGAGTTTGAGCTTAGTTCAACACTGGCTTTTTGACTTAGGCGGCGAGGTTTGTATTCCAAACTACAATTTACTTCAGCCTGTTTGCATTGAATTTCTTGAAAAAGAAATTGATCGTATGAATGAAGACTTACCGATGCTTAAAGAGTTTATTCTACCGTCAGGCTCTTTAACTTGTAGTTATGCCCATCAGGCGCGTGCTGTTTGCCGCCGTGCAGAACGATCTCTACTCTCAGTACAAACACGCGACCAGAATATTCAAACCACGGCGCTCCAACTTCTAAACCGTTTATCCGACTGGTTGTTTGTTGCTTCTCGTGCTTTACAACGTGCCGAAGGTGGACAAGAAGTGCTTTGGCAAAAAAATATTAATGAGATTATTTAAAAATAGATTAGATTAAGAATGGTCTCTGTTCTTTTGAAGAGACCATTCTTAAAAATACTTGATAGAAGAAAATTATGCGCATTATTGGTCATCGTGGTGCACGCAAAGAAGCTCCTGAAAACACGCTAGGTGGTTTTCAGCACTTAAAAAATCTAGGTATTCGTGGTGTCGAATTTGATATTCGTCAGCTTCAAGATCAAGAATTAGTCGTTATCCATGATGATAACTTTTTACGTACTGCGGGAATAGATCAAATTGTTGAGCAATCGAGTTTGGCTCAAGCATTGTTATTTGATCATCGTCAAAACTGGCCCAATTGGCCAAATTCAGAGCCGACACCTACACTGACGGGCGTTTTAAACTTACTTGATAACTTCGATCATATTGAAGTTGAAGTAAAAGCCGTAAGAGACATGGCTTTAGCAGAAAGACTCGTTCAAAAGCTTGAGACTGAATTGCAGGGTTTTGAGAAAATCATAACAATCACAAGTTTCGATCTTCAGATTCTAACTGCCTTACGCGATATAAAATCTCAATTTAAACGAGGCTTATTGGTTGAGCTTCCAGTGGGTGCAATCGCAATTGAGCTTGCGCATCAATATGGCTGCGGTCACATTGGCTGGCACGATCAACTTGCAACAGATGAAATGATTCAGCTTTCACAACAGGCTGGCTTGAACATTAGTGTCTGGACAGTGAATGATGTAGAAAGGGCCAAAAGGCTAAAAGACTTAGATGTACAAGGGCTAATTACAGATATTCCAACAACCATGTTACAAGCGCTTTAGATATGAAAAAGGTGGTTCTACCACCTTTTATTATTTCTTTTGTGCCTGAATCAATCGCTGACCGCTTTGGTCAAGCAAATAGAGTGTATTGCCTACCAACTGAAATTTTTGAATGCGCTGTAAAGAATCAATCAATTCTGCTTCTTGAGCCAATGCACCATCACAACTTGAATGTCCTGCATTGACCTGCATATCAAGTTTTTGCTGACTAAAATCAAATGTATATCGACCGAACACTCCGTTACATCCCGTATGGCCTGAAACTGTTTTAACAGCAGAATTTAAAGAAAGAACTGGCCATTGGTTAAAAAACTTGGCCTTGTGACCATTAATCTGGGTAATTTGCCAATCAATATCTTGAATGCCATCAGGACTCACTCTCTTTTTTATAACTGGGGGTTGAACATGATGAACTGTTTTTTTTGTTTGAACTGTTTTTGTATTTTGATTGGGCGCACTTTGACATGCTGCTAATACAAGACTGATTGTGACCAAGATACACTTCAATGATAATTTTCTTGCAATATCAATGCTGTTCTTTTTTTTCAATCGTTGTACGTTCATTAAACAACTTCTCCTACTTGAAAAACTCTGTGACATAGTTTAAATCTGTTACCGTTCTTTCAATACATCTGTACAATAATGTTAGTGATTCTCACTAAGCACGTGCTAATATGAAGGATAGAATAGCAATATATCTTGATGATTGGTTTTGCTATGTCGTTTTGTCTTTGTACCTTGTCTGACAAGGTTTCTAGGAGCGCTGCCGGATATGACTTCCGCCCCACTCAAAGCCCCAATTAACTGGACCGCTAGCATTACCTTAATTGGTTTACCAATTCTTGCTGCAATCATAATCCCGATTTATGCGTATTATTATGATTTTAGTGTAAGCGCATGGGTAAGCTTATTTTTTCTTTTAGCTCTAAGTAGTATGGGGATTACTGCTGGTTATCACCGCCTGTGGGCTCACCGAGCTTATGAAGCGTCGTTACCACTTAAAATTCTTTTAATGATTGGTGGAACATTTGCCGTGCAAAATAGTATTTTGTTCTGGGCATCTGGTCACCGTACACACCATCGACATGTTGATCATGTTGATGAAGATCCATATTCAATTAAGCGTGGTTTTTGGTATGCCCATATGGGCTGGATGATCCGCGATCATTCACCATCTAAGCCAGATTTTAAAAACGCGCCAGACTTATTGAACGATAAACTGGTGATGTTTCAACATAAGTACTACGGTTTACTCGTAGTTGCAGTTCATGTTGGAATTTTAGGCTTAATTGGTTGGGCAACGGGTGATTTGTGGGGTGTAATCCTCATAGGTGGCCTATTGCGATTAATCATTAGCCATCAAGTCACTTTCTTCATTAACTCGCTTTGCCACATGTGGGGTAACCGTCCTTATACAGACGAAAACACTGCACGTGATAATTTCTGGTTAGCGATTGCTACTTGGGGCGAGGGTTACCACAACTATCACCATATCTTCCAGTATGACTATCGTAATGGCGTGAAATGGTGGCAATATGACCCAACTAAATGGTTGATCTGGTCATGTTCGAAACTTGGTTTAGCTAAAAATTTACGTCGTATTCCAAGCTTTAATATTAAAAAAGCAGAATTAGCGATGAAGTTCAAATACGCTGAACAAGACCTTGCTATTTATGGTCATGATGTAAATGCTGACATTAGTCAAATGAAGCAACGTATTGCACAAGAATACGAAGCATTTACCCATACTTTAAATGATTGGGCAAAACTTAAAGAACAAGAGTTACAAGTGAAAAAAGCAGCAATGGCTGAAAAGATTCATAGAATGGATCACAAGCTTAAAGTTGATTTTCAATTGCTTGAACACCGTTTAAGTCATCATCGTGAGTGTTTAGAAACTTTAATGCGTAACATTAAAAAGAACACTAACGTAGTATCAGACTAGAATAAGTTCTTATCTAAAATAGCTCTTTCGGGAGCTATTTTTATGCCCGCTTTTTAACTATGGTATAGTTAAATCCGCTCTCTCTATTTTGCCAAGCCCATGCAATTTAATCCGCTCTATCCTTCACTTCCGTCTAAATTATTCCATGTTCAGCAGCCATCGCCTTTACGTGGTGCAAAAGCGGGCCATTTCAATACCGCTTTGGCAGATGAATTACAATGGTCAGAAGACGAAAAAAATGCATGGGTTGAAATCTGTAGCGGACAGCGCACTTTCTCTGAATTCCCTTCTCTGGCTATGGTCTATGCTGGCCACCAATTTGGACAATGGGCAGGTCAACTTGGCGATGGCCGCGGCTTACTCATCGCTCAGATACTAAATACAAAAGGTCAAACTATAGACTTACACCTTAAAGGTGCAGGTCCGACGCCCTATTCAAGAATGGGAGATGGCCGCGCAGTGTTGCGTTCTGTCGTCCGCGAATATTTAGCTGGACATGCTTTAAATGCTTTAGGAGTGGCTTCTAGTCACGCAGTAGGATTTACAAGCTCAGCTCAAGGCGTACAGCGTGAAAAACTAGAACTAGGAGCAATGCTACTCAGAACGTCTGAATGTCATATCCGTTTAGGGCATTTTGAGTGGATTAATCAATACGCTCCAGAGTTGCTGCCAGAATTTACTCAAAAATGTATTGAATGGCACTATCCAGAATGCCAAGAAGCAGAACAACCAATTTTAGCATTTGCCAAAGCAGTTATTAGAAATACGGCAATCATGATCGCAAAATGGCAATTGGTGGGATTTGCTCATGGCGTAATGAATACCGATAACTTAAATATTACTGGTTCTACACTCGATTTTGGTCCATATGGCTTTATGGAACGTTTCCGTCCGAACTGGATTAATAACCACTCGGATTACCAAGGCCGTTATACTTATCAAAACCAACCAAGTATAGGCCATTGGAATTTATGGACTTGGTTAAACAACTTAATTCCTCTCGCAACACCAGAAAATAAAGATCAGTTCAAACTTGATTTAGCCGCTTGCCTAGAAGATTTTGAACCAACCTTCATGGAACATTACACAACTGGTTTATGTAAAAAAATGGGATTACCTCATTTTCATAAAGACAGCCTTGAATGTAGTTTTGCCTTTTTAAGAATCTTACAAACTGAACAACTCGACTACACTCAGAGCTTTCTTCGACTTCAAAATAAAGAATATAAAACTCTACGAGATGATTGCCTTGATATTCGACAGTTTGATGAGTTTCTTAACCAATATCAAAGCATTCGTGAACATCAAGATACCGATGAACTTGATGCGAATATGCAAAAAGCTAATCCAGTTTATATTTTACGTAATCATATGGCTCAACGTGCTATTGATGCGGCAGAACGAGATGATTTTAGCGAAGTAGATCGTTTATTTAAGCTGCTTGATCAGCCATATACACGACAACCAGAACTTGAACAGCCACAAGATTTAGGCCCGTTACCAAGTGATGTACCAGATGTAGCGGTAAGCTGCTCTTCTTAATCCTTTAAGAACTAAGACTCTCTTAAGCTGCTTTAATGATAGTTTAAGAGAGTTTCTTAAACATCAAAGAATAATATATGAAAATCAGACCTATCATTATTTGTACACTTCTTGTGATTCCATTAGGAATCACTTTTTATAATTATGAAAAATATTTACCGACTTTTACATCATCTCATAAAGCTCTTTCAACAGAAGAAATATTAGAACTAATCAAGACAAAGCCCATCACCTCAATTGAAGTATTTAAAAATCAACGCATACTTCTACTTAAAAATAATAACGAGGTGA
This sequence comes from Acinetobacter sp. IK31, assembly GCF_035615195.1. Taxonomy (NCBI): domain Bacteria; kingdom Pseudomonadati; phylum Pseudomonadota; class Gammaproteobacteria; order Moraxellales; family Moraxellaceae; genus Acinetobacter; species Acinetobacter sp. IK31. The sequence continues at coordinate 92,919 of NZ_JANBOB010000023.1, forward strand.
TTCGTCGTTATCCTATTCGTCTAGGCTTTAACCCTGAAGGACATAAGCACTTTGAAAATGATGGTAAAACGCCTGAAGGTATTTATTCTATAGACTGGCGAAACTCACAAAGTGCATATTATAAATCTTTGCATATTTCCTATCCCGATGCGAAAGATATTGCTTATGCCAAGCAACATAATCAACCAACGGGAGGAGATATCATGATTCATGGATCAGTTCCAAAATCATTTTTATCTATGCCTTTTAGCTCGACTTATATGCCACATAAGGATTGGACACTAGGATGTATCGCCGTTAGAAATGCGGATATAGATGAGATCTGGCAATTAGTACCGAATCAGACAAAGATTATAATTTATCCATAAAATCTTTAAAACTATCCACATTTTCTGTGGATAACATTGTGGTTATCCACAGAATAACTTTTGTGAGTGCTTATTCTTCTGGGTATTCGAAGCGGTAACCTACACCGTAAACAGCTTGAATCCATTCATGACGGTTACCAGTTTCAGCCGCTTCACTAATTTTTCGACGCAAGTTTTTGATATGACTGTCAATTACACGATCGGCAACGTCAAAACTATCTGGATTAATATGATCCAATAATTGTGCTCGTGAATAGACTTGTCCAACATGCTCTAAAAATAGCTCAAGTAAACGAAATTCGGTTGGCGTTAAGCTCAACGATTTTTGTTGATACCAAATTCTTTGCTGTGCTTTATCAATTCGGAAAGAATCATTTTGTTCAGGCTCTGCCTTTCGCTCTAAACGGCGTAAAACGGCCTGTACGCGAGCGACCAACTCTTTTGGGCTAAACGGTTTACATACATAATCATCAGCGCCCATGTTGAGACCCAATACACGATCAATTTCTTCGGTACGGGCAGTCACCATAATAATCGGTAAATCTGACTGTTCACGAACCTTACGGCAAATGGTCAAACCATCCATTCTTGGAACCATTAAGTCCAGAACCATTAAATTAGGTTTACGTTGCTGGAAACTCGCATAGGCATCTTGACCATCATGAAACATACTTACTTCAAAACCGGCAGCCTCAAGATAATCCCGCACCAAATGCGCTAATTCGACTTCATCTTCAACCAACATCACATGTTTCATGAGATATTTTTCCTTTTATATTTAACTCTGCTTTTTAAAAGTGAGTACACAACGTAAACCACCTAATGGTGAATGTTCAAAACTGAGTGTACCACCAAGCGCTTGCGCAATTTTACAAGACAAAGCCAAGCCTAGCCCTGTTCCACCTGTACTACGCGTACGCGAATCATCTACGCGATAGAATCGTTCACCTAAACGTGATAACTGCTCATCATTTAAACCAAATGGACTGTCATCAACATACAAAGTCCACTCCTGCGGAGTTTGAGCTGTATGAATATGAATTTTGCCACCTGTTTCTGTGTAACGAATACTATTACTAATTAAATTAACAATAATCTGTTTAAACCGATCACGGTCTAATAATAGCGGAGAACTTGTTCCTTCAACTTGAATTTCGAGACCAGCTTGCTCAAGTTTCGGTTTAAAATTTTCAACCTCTTGTAATACAACTTCCCACGGATTTACAGAACTCAAATAACACTTGAGTTGTTGTGCATCTGCCTGTGCCAAGTCTGCAAGGTCTTGTGTTAATTTTTTCAGACTTGAAACCTGACGCATCATCGCCTCCAGATGTTCAGGCGTTGCTTTTCGAATACCGTCTTGCATCGCTTCAATTTGTGCTTGCAATACAGCCAATGGCGTTTTTAATTCATGGGAAGTATCCGCCACCCATTGACGACGTGATTCTTCATGCCGATGTAAAATTTCTGCCAAATGGTTCAATTGCGTTGATAAATCACCTAATTCGTCATTTCGCTTAATAATAACTTGATGCTGATAATTTCCTTTCGTTAATTCATTTGTCGCATTTAATAAACGCTGAATCGGTTTCTTAAAATAAGTCGCCATCAATAGCGCTGCAACTAAACTTGAAAGTAAGGTTAAAGCATAAATTAAGAGTAAATAACGCTTTTGATTACTAAAGAAATTAATACTTAAAGCATCTTCTTTATCTAAAACGGGTTTTAAGCCCAAATATCCCACGACTTGATTGTTTAAGATAATCGGGCGAAATGACATCTGATCTGAAGAAGGCGGTTCACCCACCACAAACTGGTGATTTGCATCATATAAAGATAAACGAGAACTTAAACCCAAACGGTCAGGCAAAGCAATAAAACGCTTCTTACCATTTTGAGTTTCAATATCTTTTAAGCTGCCCTTCTTTGACTTATTTTTATCATCACTTGGCCGAAACTGATTTGCACTTAATGGGAATCTTAATCCTTCAAATGGTTGATATTGAGAAGGTAAATTTTGCTCAAGCGTTTTTAACTCTTCATCACTAAAAATAGTATTTTTATTTGTCGGCGCAACTTGAGGTGAAATATTGATGAGGGCATGTTCATCGAAAGAATGCTGTTGAATAGCAATATCATATTGGCGACGAAGCCACCACTGCGAGAGACGATCATAATCATCGGGAGCTGCTGTCCCTTCAATTTGTAAAATTTGTGCCTGAATCGCATTCCCCCAATCATGGTACACCGTATAGACATCGCCAAGATTGGTAATGAGGCGGTCGAGCTTTTGCATTTCAACGTCGGCTACATATTTGGCGAAGTTCTTTTGCATTGTCCAGTGCAAAACACTCAAGCTTGCGGTCGCAATAAGCAATGTGGTGAGCAAGACTGTTAAAAATAACCGTAATGCAATGGGAACACGTAGAACGTTCAAAAGCACTCTCTCATTTTTACGCTAAAGGGGGTCTGCTGGTAGTTCATTTGATAATTGTGACGAAGGCTATTTTTCTTGTATTTCTAGGCAAGAGATACGCAGCTTAGTGATCTAAGCAAGTAACTCTTAACGACGAAATGCTGAAAAATAGTCCCGTCCTGAAAGGTTATGGCTAAAACTGCCATAATCTTCGTTATGAAGCTTGCCAAGGACATATCATTGCCTGTGCTTCATGCCTCGTTTATGTGGTTTTAGCCTATAACACAATTCATAAAATGAACTACCAACAGACCCTAACATTGTAACCAACAACGAAAAGAAAAACTCTCCATTGTTTCTACATCTTTATTATCTAATCTTTAAGCCATCTTAAAACACAACATTAAAAGGCTTTTAAACATGAAAATGACGGCAAAAATTGCATTATTCAGTGCGGCAATTGTAACTATGGGAAGTTTAGCGGCTTGTCAATCAACGACTCAACCACAAAAACCAGAACATCGCATGATGCAAGATGGCCCACGTGAGGGTCACCATCGTATGAAGCACCGCGAATTCACACCTGAACAAAAAGCAGCATGGGAACAACACCGTTCAGAACGTAAAGCTCGCTTTGAACAAATCCAAAAAGCATGTGATGGCAAGGCGAATGGACAGAATATAAATGTGCAAGTTGGCGATAAAACAATTGAAGGTACCTGTAACCTTCGTTTTGAACCAAAACGCCCTCAACCACCAGTTAACGCCCCTGCTCCAACATCAGCTCAAGCAAAATAATTCTAAAAACCATACAAAAAAGGCGCCAATCGGCGCCTTTTGTTTATACATAACTATTTACGATTTTGACTATTTGTATCATATAAACATAACCAAAAGTGTTTACACTCAAAGCACTTAGCTAGTTTAAGCATTTTTTTCTTGACTTTGCAGTCACAAAGTAAAGGTCCTGAGGTGCTTGTGCAGTTATGCAAGTTGTTGCACGATGTAATAGTCCAAGGTGCCTGATGGCACATTATCATAGATTAAGATTATAACTCTGGTTTCACCAGTATTGAGGAACCCGATATGCCACAATACAAAGCGCCCTTACGTGATATGCAATTCGTTTTGCATGAATTATTAAATGCTGAAGAACACTATGCAAAATTACCTGATTTCCAAGGTAACGTAAGCCGTGAATTGGTTGATCAATATTTAGAAGCTGCGGCAGACTTTTGTGAAAATGAACTTTCTCCTTTAAACCAAGTTGGCGACCGCGAAGGTTGTACTTGGAATGATGGTGTAGTTACCACTCCAACAGGCTTTAAAGAAGCTTATCAAAAATATATTGAACTTGGCTTTCCGTCTTTATCAGCAGAAGAACAATACGGTGGTCAGGCTTTACCTAACTCTCTAGGTATTGCAATTTCTGAAATGGTTGGTACAGCAAACTGGTCTTGGGGTATGTACCCTGGCTTGTCTCATGGTGCTGTACGTACATTAGAACATCATGGTTCTGATGAACAGAAAGATATTTATTTACCAAACCTTGTTTCAGGTGTCTGGACAGGTACGATGTGCTTAACTGAATCTCATGCAGGTTCGGACTTAGGTATTATCCGCTCTAAAGCAGAACCAAATGCTGACGGTAGCTATGCAATTTCTGGCGAGAAAATCTTTATCTCTGCTGGTGAACACGACATGGCTGAGAACATCATTCATATCGTTCTTGCACGTTTACCAGGTGCGCCAAAAGGCACTAAAGGTATCTCATTATTCATCGTTCCTAAATTCCATGTAAATGCAGATGGAACTGTGGGCGAGCGTAATGCGGTACGTTGTGGTTCTATCGAACACAAAATGGGTATTCATGGTAACGCGACTTGTGTCATCAACTTTGACCAAGCAAAAGGTTATTTGATTGGACCTGAAAACCGTGGTTTGAATTGTATGTTCACCTTCATGAACACAGCACGTATTGGTACTGCTGTTCAAGGTTTAGCAGCTTCTGAATCATCTTTCCAAGGTGCGTTAACTTACGCGAAAGAACGTTTAGCAATGCGTTCACTTTCTGGTCCGAAAGCTCCAGAAAAAGATGCAGATCCAATTATTGTTCACCCTGCTGTTCGTAACATGCTTTTAACTCAAAAAGCATTTGCTGAAGGTGGCCGTGCGCTTGTTTACTTACTTGCTCAATACGCTGACATCGTTGAAAAAGGCGAAACAGAAGAAGAGCGTAAGTTTGCTGACAACATCTTGTCTTTACTGACTCCAATTGCAAAAGCATTCTTAACTGAAACTGGTTCTGAATCTGCTAAGCACGGTGTTCAAGTCTTCGGTGGTCATGGTTTCATTTCTGAGCATGGCATGGAACAAATCGTACGTGATACACGTATTGCTTGCTTGTATGAAGGTACAACTGAAATTCAGGCACTTGATTTGTTAGGCCGTAAAGTATTGCAAACTCAAGGTGCAATGCTAAAAGACTTTACCAAAATGGTTCACAAATTTGTTGAAGCAAACAAAGACAACGCTGCCATGAAAGAATTTGTTGAGCCGCTTGCAGCGCTTAACAAAGAATGGGGCGATCTCACCATGCAAATTGGTATGCGCGCAATGCAAAACCCAGATGAAGTAGGTGCTGCTGCTGTAGATTACCTCTACTTCTCAGGTTATATCACTTTAGCGTACCTATGGGCTCGTATGGCACTTGTTGCACAAGAGAAATTAGCAGCGGGTACTAGCGAAGTTGACTTCTACAATGCAAAAGTAACAACTGCTCGATTCTACTTCAAAAAAATCTTGCCACGTGTTCGCTCACATGTCGATGTGATTGCAGGTGGTCTCGATCCATTAATGTCATTAGATGCTGAACATTTCGCTTTCTAACCATAGTTAGTTGCGATATGCAATGTTAAAAAACGAAAAAGGACTGCTCAGTTTTGACGGTCCTTTTTTTATAAAATCAATGATAAATTTACACTTTAAATTCCATATCCATTTCGTTTTACAGGATATCTAGCACAGGCCAATGTGCACAAAAAAGGTGAACGATTATGCCAATTTACAATGCTCCTTTAGCTGATATGAAATTCATCTTAAATGATGTATTCAAAGCAGAACAATTTTGGCAGTCTAATGAGAAACTCGCTCATGTAGATGCTGCAACTGCTGAAGCAATTTTAGAAGAAATGGCTAAATTTGCTCAGAACGTAACTCATCCATTAAACCGTACCGGTGATGAAGAAGGCGCTCGCTATGAAAACGGCGAAGTGTTCACACCAGCTGGTTTTAAAGATGCATTCCGTCAATATGCAGAAGGCGGTTGGATTGGCTTAGGTGCCGACGAAGAATGGGGCGGTCAAGGCATGCCAAAAATGCTCACCGTTCTTTCTGATGAAATGTTATTTGCGACTAACCCATCATTTATGCTCTACCCGCTTCTTTCTGTGGGTGCAGGCATGGCTTTAAGCAGCTATGCATCTCAAGAACAAAAAGAAACTTACTTACCTAAGATTTATTCAGGTGAATGGTCAGGCACCATGTGTTTGACAGAGCCACATGCAGGTACTGACTTAGGTATTATCAAAACTAAAGCAGAACCTAATGAAGACGGTACTTATAACATTACAGGTACTAAAATCTTCATCACTGGTGGTGACAACGATTTAGCAGAAAACATCATTCACTTGGTACTTGCTAAAACACCTGATGCCCCTGCTGGCTCACGTGGCATCTCGCTCTTTATCGTACCTAAGTATCTTGTAAATGAAGATGGTTCATTAGGTGAACGCAACTTAGTTGGACCAGGTTCTATCGAACATAAAATGGGGATCAAAGCATCTGCAACTTGTGTGATGAACTTTGATGCAGCAAAAGGTTACCTCGTTGGTAAAGAAAACGAAGGTCTTGCTGCCATGTTTGTCATGATGAACTACGAACGTTTATCAATGGGTATTCAAGGTTTAGGCGCATCTGAGTTTGCATATCAAAATGCAGCACAATATGCGACTGACCGCTTACAAGGCCGTAGTGCAGCAGGTGTTCAATCACCAAACAAACCAGCAGATAGCATTTTGGTACATGGTGACGTACGTCGTATGTTGTTAAACGTACGCGCAAACAATGAAGCATCTCGTGCTTTTGCAGTGTATGTAGGTCAACAGCTCGATATCACTAAATTCTCAACTGATGCAGAAGCTGTAAAAAAAGCCAATAATCGCGTTGCACTTTTAACGCCGATTGCTAAAGCTTACCTCACAGATACAGCGTTCCAAGCAACTTTAGATGCTCAAATGGTATTTGGTGGTCATGGCTATATCCGTGAATGGGGTATGGAACAATGTATCCGTGATCTCCGTATTGCTCAAATTTACGAAGGAACGAACGGCGTTCAATCTCAAGATTTAATTGGTCGTAAAACCATTAAATGTGGCGGCGTGTTCATTGCTGAATACATCACTGAAATTCGTGACTTTGCAAACGACTTAGACACAGACTTAAACTTCATTAAAGATTCAACTTTAGATGCTGCAACTGAAATTGAAGCTATTACTCAGTTCATTATTGAACAAGCTGCTGAAAACGTAGATTTCCCAAATGCTGCGGCAGTTGATTATTTACATGCAGTTGGTCTACTCAGCTTTGCGTTTATGTTTGCAAAAATTGCAGGGGCAGCAAAAGATAAGTCTGGTGATTTCTATCAAAACAAACTTGCTTTAGCTCAATATTTTGTTGAACGTATCTTGCCAGATATTGATGCGCGTATTGCTAAAATCAAAGCAGGTTCTGACTTAGTTATGGGCTTTAGTGAAGACTACTTCACAAACCAAGCTTAATTAATTATTGAATAAAAAATGCCTGAGAAATTAGGCATTTTTTTTAATTCAACAAAAGCTCAAAAAATCTTATCTTTTTAATTTCTCTACTAAAAAATCAGCAGTAATATTTACACTGGGTAATAATCCTCGTCTTGTTAACATGAGCAAACTGGTCGTTACATTACCTGCAGACCAATCTGGTAAAACATGAATTAGACTTCCATTCGATAGTTCATTCACACAAAATGTTTCGGGTAAAAGCGTAATACCAATTCCTCGCTTCGCAGCACCTTTCAAAACTTCTGCTTCATTTGCCACAAAGCGAATATTTGGTCGTACAATCTCTTTTTCTCCAGACATATGCTTGAAGGACCAAGGATTCATTTGCAGATCAGACCATAATCCTTGATGGTCCACTAAATCTTGTGGTGAATTAATTGAGGCTGTGTTCATTAAATAAGTAGGTGCAGCAACAGCAATAATCTTGTCATTTGTCAGCACACGTTGAATTAACCCAGAATCTGGTAATGATTGAAAATGACTACGGATCACAATATCAAAGTTTTCACTCATGACATCTACGTAGCGATCAGTTACCTCTATTTGTAATAATAATTTAGGATAACGTTCTGCAAGCTCAGGTAAACAATCAGATAAAAGAAACTGAGCAATTGGCACCGAAGCACTCAATCTGACCACACCACTAGGCTCTTGTTGCTGTATTAATAAATTTTCTTCAGCATAGCGAAATTCATCGACCGCATTTTTAGCATGCTGATAAAAAAGCTTTCCAGCTTCACTTAGTACAAAACTACGTGAACTACGATGGATTAAGGTTAAACCTAGCTTATTTTCTAATATCGCCACACGCTTACTAATCGTGGATTTAGGTAAATTGAGTTGTTTAGCTGCAGCAGAAAATCCTTGATGCTCTACAGCCACAACAAAGAGAAAAACGTCATTCAAATTTTGTCTAAGTAGCATTCTTCAATGTCCATATATGTAGACAATAAGTTTCATAATACCTGACTACTAGAAACTTTTCTGCCGACTTAAGATGATTCTACACACCACACAAGAGTAATCATCATGTCAACTTTCACTTTATTTTATGGTATCCCTTCTGGTTGTTCATTTGGCTCTATTGTTGCATTGGAATGGTCTGGTTTACCCTATCAACTATGTAGAATCGAGATGCCAGTACAATGCAATACCGAGGCATACCGCCGAATTAATCCTGTAGGTGAAACACCAGCCCTGCTCTACGACAATGGTAAAGTCTTAACGGAAAGCATGGCGATCTTGAGTTATCTCATGGCAAAAAGCTCAAACACTACTTTTCACTATCAACAAGGAACAGAAAAATTTAATCAGTTCAATCAGAAGCTAGCTTTCTTAAATACCACGTTATTCAACGCATTTAGCCCCTTATGGTATAGCCTTGAGCATTCTTCATCGGAAGAAGCCACTCACGCATTACGTGAATATGGAGCAACACAAGTCAAAAAAGCATTTACTGCTTTAGAGCATAGCTTGACAGAGCAAACATGGTTAATGGGCGATCAATTGTCTTTCGTTGATGGCTACTACGCGGGTATAGCACGCTGGTTGAAATATCATGATGTAATTGATATTAATCATTTCCCGAACTGCCAGCGTCTTTATCAGCAACTACAAGATCAAGCAGCTGTAAAATTTGCACATGCTATCGAACAAGAACAGGCTATTGAGAGTACTGGTAACTTTTTAGGTCATATTTCACTTGAAGATATTCTCCAACAACATACAAACTTAAGATAACTTTTTGTTGGCTATCATGCTCCAAATATAGAGCAAAGAGGCTTTAGTGAAGATTAATTTATAACTCAATTTCAGTTAAATAATAAATAAAAAATGCCTGAACTTTCAGGCATTTTTTTGTTTATAAAGATTATTTCCTAAGGCGCTAAAAGTAACTTTCCTGTGGTTTTTCTTGATTCTAAATCTTGGTGGGCAAGCGAAGCCTGATCAAGTGAATAAACTTTATTTATATTTACCTTTAATATATTTTCTTCTATTAATTTAAACACCTCATGCGCTCTCTTTTGTAGTTCTTCTCTAGTCGCTGTGTAGGTAGCCAATGTCGGTCTCGTTAAATAAATTGATCCTTGTTTCGATAAAGCAATTGGATCAATAGGTGGAACTTTTCCACTGGATTGGCCAAACAAAACTAACAGCCCTAATGGCTTAACAACAGAAAGACTTCCTTCATAAGTCACGAGTCCAATAGAGTCATAAACGACATCTACACCTTGGCCTTGCGTAACTTCTCTACAAACTTCCACAAAATTTTGATTACTCGTATCAATTACAAAGGTGGCTCCAGCAGATTGAGCTAGAACTACTTTTTCATTTGAAGATACAGTTGTTATAACGGTTGCACCCTGTTTTTTTAATAATTGAACGAGCAATGCACCTACGCCACCCGCTCCTGCATGAACCAACGCAACTGTTTCAGAGTTAACCTTATAAGTCGAATAAGCTAAATAATGGGCTGTAATTCCCTGCAATAAACCAGAGGCTGCAATCTCATCACTAATATTTTCTGGAATATGAATTAATTTATCTACGGGAATACTCACATATTCTGCATAAGCCCCATTTGAAGCAAGCCAAGCAACTCTATCACCTGTCTTAAATTCTGAACTTAAAGATTCAACGACAATACCAGCCCCTTCTTGCCCCAAAATATAAGGTAAAGATGGTAGAGGGTTTACGCCTTTACGTTGATAAATATCTGAAAAATTGATCCCGGCTCTTGAGACTTTTACTAAAACTTCCCCATTTTTTATTTGTGGTTTTTCTATTTCTTCATAAATAAGTTCATCAGGATTTCCATAACGATATAGCTTTACCGCTTTCATTTTTTATCCTTTCATACTTAGTAAAATTTAATTTATTTTTACCATAATAATGAACACAAAGCTTATTCCTCTACTTTTTTCTTTTATTAAATAAAGATAAAGTTTTTAAACTAGCTATTTCCATTGGCATGAAATTTGTTTAGTTTCTAAACATTACGAAGCAAATAAAAGATCTCATCATGCCTGATCCTAAAAAATACGAGCGGATTCTAGACCGTTTCGGTCATTATGCCGTTGAAGCTTTTCATTATTTAGCCCTGTTTATTATTGGCTGTATGGTGGCGTGGTCCGCAGCCAATACTGTTTTTGAAATTTTAACCGTCAAAAAGTACGCTTCGATTGATGATATTTTATTATTATTTATATACTTAGAGCTTGGAGCAATGGTTGGGATTTACTTTAAAACCAATCATATGCCTGTACGCTTTCTTATTTATGTTGCGATTACGGCATTAACCCGTCTACTCATTTCAGATATCCAACACGACCATAAAGCAGATATGGACCAAGTCATTATTACAGGCTCAATTCTTATTTTAGCTTTATCTATTTTAGTCGTTCGTTTTGCGTCTTGGAATTATCCTTCGGTGATGAAAGAGAAACATGCAAAAACACCCACAACCTTAAAGCCTCCTCAGCCTCAAGATGATGAATTAGCGTAAAAAATGGCCTCAACATTGAGGCCATTTATATATTCTTTATTTCAAAATTAACGAACACGATAAATTTGATGTTTTGAGTCGACTAATAGATATTGGTTAGGTGTTTTAACCCAATGATATCCACGTGGTGGCTCATATAAGCGATTCGCTCGCCAGTCTGAAACATAATAACGGCTATTGCGGTATTGAGTAGGAATACGTTCACCACGCTTGAATGCAACATAACGGCCATAATGCTTTCCACGATCGGCATTTGACCAACTTGGAGCCCGATGATCATTACGGTAATCATGGCGACGGTCATCACGATCACGATGTTCATATCGGTCATGGTCTCTACCATGATTATTATCCCAACGATGATTTGTATCGGCCATCGCGGTAGCTGATATACCCAACATTAATGTCGAAAGTACAAGAACGATTGGCTTTTTCATGGCCCATTTCCTTTTTATCCTGATATGAAGCTAGATTAAAAGACAGTCAAGGAGAAACCATGAATAAAACAGATGAGATTGCTAAGGTTTGTAATGACTATAAAGAAAATATGAAGAATCTGTATCTATGCTAACATTAGCTTTTTTCTAGCTAGGTCAATTGCTGTGTCTGAAATCAGTTTTGAACGTCTTCATCAATTTTTTTGCAAAGTTCCAACCGTACAAGAAGCCCGTATCATGGCTCATGGAGCAGATGGCGAACATGCTTGGTGGTTTAAGTTCAGTATTGATGTAGAACACCCACTTGCATGGCAAACAGTTCAAGAATTAGGGCATGTTTTAAACTACCTATCAACAAATGAACGCCTACCGACCTTATTCTTTCCTGTTTCTCCACCACCTTATATGAACGGTGAAGCAAAAGATTTTTTATCGTGGATTATTCAATGTAATCATCCGGAGTTTTCTCCAGATGTGGTCTGTGACTGGCTTGAGGCACGTTTACCAAATCCTGTAGATGATGAGTCACAGTGGAAAATTAAGACTGATTTGAGTGAATTAGAAAAGTTAGATGATAAGACTTTGGATCAATTGATTCCGCCAGCGCCTTAAAATCATATTATTTAGTTTTATCCTTCTTATTGCACAGCCTTTACTTACAGTGATGTTCTAATGTCTTTTGTATAGGCTAATGCCTCACTTTTGAAAGGTCAAAAGTGACAAAAACCATTGTTTCACTGATGTAGCTTCCCTGCCACACAGTGAAACGGCGACATCCATGTCGCCAATCATCTTGCCAATTTTGTACAAAATCACGGCAGCGAATAAGCTTCAAGCTTACGATGAAACTAAGTAAGACTCCGTCGTGAACATAGAGTCTTACCGTTTATATAAAAAATAGAATTAAAAAGTCGACAATCCTGACCATTCCATAAAACGATAAATCCAGTATTTCACTTTCGACTCATCTGCATACTTCGCGTAATCTACGCTCATCTGTTTACCTTGCAGGTTTGACCACGATGTATTGAAGTAATCTTGAGCATCTTGAAAGACTTGATCTTGAACTTTTCCAATGACCAACATGTCAGTTTCAAGGTTATAATTTTTTAAATTACGGGCTGTAAAATTAGCCGATCCTACAATCAACTCAGCTTGCTGAGCGTTATATTTTAATATCATTTTGCTATGGTTCTGCTCGCCATGCGTATCACACCAACGAATTGGAATGCCCACAGCATGTAGCTCTGAAGCCACCTGACGGTTTGGAATACCATTCTTTTGTCGACCAAATGCATCTTTATTAGGATCAAGCAAAACGCGAACAACCACACCTCTTTCTTGAGCATTTTTTAAGGCTTGAATAATCTTGCGCTCAGATAAATAGAACATACTTAAATCAAGATTCTCTTTTGGCTTCGCCGAGTTAATCAATTTTAATACAGATTGATAAATCGCGCCTTCAGTTAAGACTTGGACTTGAGGTTTGGTTATGTCTTTTTCAAAATCACCTAAAATGAGCGAGGGTGCACTACTTCCCGACATTCGTGCAACCGCTGCTTCAGTTTGTAGAACATCAGCCGCTGTGGCTCCTGTTACAACCAACGCAACATTAGAATGTCTAGAACTACCATCGTGTGGGTTTGCCGAAGTTACGAGTGATTTCCAGCCTGCATCGGTATCGACTACCACAGTTTTACGGTGATTCGCCTTAAAGTTAAATAAATTCAGATAACTACGAAGTGTAATTTTTTCATCACCAAACGGATTAGGTAACCAGCCTTTGTCTGGGTTATTCCCAATATTCTGGCAACAGATGTACCATAAGCCGGACCAGAATGGGTTAGATGCACGTAATGGGCCTAAATTGGTTTCAATTACATCAACACCCGCTTGGCGTAACTGTCGATAATGCTCAGGCTTTAGGCCACCGTAAACCGAATTAATCGGGTCGGTAATCATCACAATTTGGATTTGACGGTTTTGTCTTTTTTTACTCACTAATGCATCGGTTAACTCTTGCATAAGTGGTCTTTGCTTTATTTTTGAATCACCAACTTCTGAATTAAATAAGAACATATCCACGACTATGGTGGTTTGCGCCTCATCAATCATTTTCAAGATTTCATTAAAGATATGCTGATCAAGCTGCTGTTGGCCTTTTGCATCAAGATAGGTTTTATCTGCTAAAAATTTAACGTCGGCATGTCTAAGCTTGCCACTAAAGTTGATGCCTTGTGGCAATGGTTTTACTGTGTGGTAAATTGCCGATGCAAGATATGCAATAGCAACAACGCAAAGTAATACCGCCATATAACGACGCCCTGACCAATTTATTTTTTGATGAATTCGCTGAAAAATACGCATAAAAAAGACCTAACTTGATGCTTTCAAATTAGGTCTTTTGGATTGATTTTTCAAGTTTAGTTTCGTGTTAAAGCCTTAAAATTTAAAATCAACACCTACTGTAAAATTGCGCCCAACTTGTGGAATATTTGATAAGAACGATGCATGTTGATAAACCGTGTCGTCTAACAAGTTATTCGCTTTCATATAGACGCGATAATCTGTTTTTACACCATATTGCCCAGAATATGCCACACCAAGATTGAGCATGTTATAGCCTTCAGTTTCAGTCTCGTATGCCGCGATTTTGTCTTGGTTAAAGACATGATAATACTCGGCAGAACCGCTAAAACCATCACCGAAGTCTGCATCGACTTTAGTTCCTAAGCGTCCTGCTGGAATACGTGGTGCATTTCCTTCTGCATCAATTTTACCGCGCACATAGTCACCAAAAGCACTGATCTTGTACATTGGGGTAATTTGATAACCAATTTCACCCTCTGCACCATAGAAACGCGCTTTATCTTGGGTGTATTGAACTAAACGGAAGTCTTTATAGCGGTCAAGGGTTTGCGCATAGATATAATCATCAAACCAGTTATGGTAAACATGAAGATGATAGTCGAGTTTGTCATTGTCATAATGCAAACCTAATTCAACATTATTCGATTTTTCCTTACTGAGCTGATCGTTTCCTAACTCATAAGTATTGGTCGCAAAGTGCCCACCATTTGCATATAACTCTTGAGCTAAAGGTAAACGTTCTTGATGTGACGCTACAAAAGAAAGTTTATAGTTTGGCGCAAACTCCCAGTTCGCAGCACCAGCATAAGAGAATGCAGAACCATCAAAATCTTGTTTAGAGTTATCATCTACATCAATTTCTTGCTGATCTGCACGTGCAGAAAGCTCAAAATGTACGTCTTTCCATTGTTTATGTTCTAAGGCAAATACGCTCCACTTTTTGGTAGTGGTCGGTGCCATAAAGGCTTCTTCGCCTGTTAAATCTAATTTTTGCTGGCCCAACTGTGCACCAATGACGCCTTCCCAATCAGCAATCGGGTTATGTACTAACTCAATACGTCCGTCATAGCCCTTGTTTTGGAATCGGGTCGCAATTGTCCCTTCTTCAATTTCATCATGTTGATAGTCAGTATAACTTGCCTGAGCACGTAACTTTTGAAAGCCCGCAAAAGGATCATTTAACTCAGTTTTAAAATCATAACGCTCGGATTTTAAGTCAATCCATGGGCCGCCATGTTCGTGATCATGTTCTTCATGATTATGAGCTTCTTCACCATCTTCATGCTCATGATCACCACAATGTAAATGCGGTATTCCGCCTAGATGAGCGCTACAACTTTCGTATTCATGGCTATGCCCCGGTAAACCATATTGGTCTCGACGGTTGCTATAAGAAATACCGGTATAACCTCGGTCATAAATCCAAGATAACCCGACGTTAACTGAATCACCCTGAGCAAAAGTATTGTCTACACGGCGTTCTTTTTCACCTTCATGAATATAATTTGGTGCAATGTAGTTATTCGCATCACGTGTTAACCCCTCAACGCGTAAAGCCACTTGGCTGCCCAAACCGACAGTTACACCAGCGCTCGCTAGTTTTTCATCACTTCCAGTGTTGTAACGTAAACCAACTTGTCCTTCATAACCGTTTTCAGGCATTTGCGTAGGGATCTTGTTATCAATTACGTTGACTAAACCACCGACAGTTCCCGCACCAAATAGCAAAGTAGATGGACCTCGAATCACTTCAACTTGCTTTGCAAGAACAGGGTCTACAGTTACTGCGTGGTCAGGAGACAAGGTCGAGACATCAATATTTTCTGATGAATTTTGAAGCACCTTAACACGTGGACCATCTTGTCCCCGAATGACTGGACGACTCGAACCAGCCCCAAACTGATTAGCATAAATTCCCACTTCGCTACTGAGTGCATCCCCAATGGTGACAGCACCTTGCGATAAATGCTTTTGATCAACGACTGTATCTGCAACAGCAAAATCTTGTGAAGTTTGCTCAAGTGGATGAGCCTTAATTCGAATAGTTTCTAACTTTTCAACATTTTCATTTTCTGCTGCAAACGAAGGAACGGATATGACAGCTAAAATGGATAAGGTCAAAATATTTTTATAGAACAACATGAGGTGATTCTCTAATCGTTACGCGTCTTGTTTTGTTATATTATAACATTTCGATTCTTTTGCAATAAAAAACATTTATTAACCGACGATTCGCTAGACTGGTCAACTAAATGATGTGAGTAATTTTTGATTTCTAATGCCTTTTACAATCTCTCATGCCGTTATAGCTCCGCCTCTATCCAAGCTTAGCCAAAACACTTTGCCAATTGCCGCTTTAGCTATTGGGAGTATGACACCCGATCTTAACCGCTTATTTACAGTTCATTCCAGCATGCTGACTCACCAATGGAAGGGACTGATTTATCCTAACCTTGCATTAGGCTTACTTTTTTGTGCTGTTTGGTATTTTCTTTACCGTCCAGTGATTTACCGTTTTTTTGGTGTGCAACATGATTTTGTGCTCAATTCTTTAAAACGTATTTTTTTATTTTTGATTGGAACATTGCTTGCGCTAATCATCGGCATAGCGACACATCTAATTTGGGATGGCTTAACGCATGCAGACTTTCGAACTTTTATATTTAAAGATGTTTTAGCAACGACTGTTCATCTTTTTGGACGTCCATATCCATTACATCGTCTTTTACAACTTGGCTCCTCTGCTCTTGCTTTGCCTTTTCTCGCTTGGATGTGCCTGCACTATTACCAGCGCTATAAACAACATTGGAAAGTAAGTAGAAAAATTAAAGTTTTTGTGTGGACTCTTTTTATACTATCTACACTCTTAGGTTTATTTTCATTTTGGGATTATGCCCACTACATTCCTCATGAGGTTTGGCATGCTGATACCTATTATTTCACAGGCCGCTCTATTAATGAGTTTATGCAGGGTTGGTTAAGTAGTTTTAGCTTAGGATGCCTATTATTCTTGTTTTTAGATCGGCAACAAAGAATGGGATAATTTGGAAATCTTGCTGCCAAATTGCTCATTTTCAGGTTAATTTCTGCGGTTTTTTGATCTACTTCTTGTGACAAACCATGCAACAAGGCATAATCGAAAACTTATTTTTTTTGACGGTGCGCGGTTTACGCATCCGTCTTTTCAGCCAATATAGTTTGGATAATCTTCATTATGATGCGAACTCATTACTGTGGCTCTTTAACTGAAGCCCAAATCGACCAAACCGTTACACTATGCGGTTGGGTACATCGTCGCCGTGACCATGGCGGTGTTATTTTCCTTGATATGCGTGACCGTGATGGCCTCGTTCAAGTGGTTATTGACCCAGATACTCCAGAAGCATTTGCAACTGCAGATAAAGCACGTTCTGAATATGTATTAAAAATTACAGGTCGTGTTCGTCGCCGTTATGAAGGTACTGAAAATGCCAATATGGTGAGTGGTCAAATTGAAGTTTTAGGTAAAGATATCGAAGTTCTTGCCGCTTCAGAAACACCTCCATTCCCGTTAAATGATGAAAATACCAATATTTCTGAAGAAATTCGTTTGAAATATCGTTTCTTAGATATTCGTCGTCCTGAAATGTTGGATCGTTTACGCTTCCGTTCTAAATTGACTAATCTTATTCGTAATTATTTCGAAGATAATGGTTTCTTAGACGTTGAAACACCTATTTTGACACGTGCAACACCTGAAGGTGCGCGTGACTACTTAGTACCAAGTCGTGTACAAAATGGTAGTTTCTATGCACTTCCACAATCACCACAATTATTCAAACAATTGTTGATGGTGGGTGGTATTGATCGTTATTACCAAATCGCAAAATGTTTCCGCGACGAAGACTTACGTGCTGATCGTCAACCAGAATTTACTCAAATCGACGTTGAAACATCGTTCATGAGTGACGATGACATTATGGACTTAATGGAAGTCCTCACTGTGAAGATGTTCGATGAACTTCTTGGCGTTAAATTCGATAAATTCCAACGTATGACGTATGCAGATGCAATGCGTGACTATGCATCAGACAAACCTGACATGCGTATTCCGTTGAAACTCGTCGACGTTGCTGACTTAATGCAAGAAGTAGAGTTCAAAGTATTTGCGGGTCCTGCAAAAGATCCTAAAGGCCGTATTGTTGCCTTACGTGTTCCAGGTGCAGCATCATTGCCACGTAGCGCAATCGATGAATACACCAAATTCGTTGGCATCTATGGTGCAAAAGGTTTGGCCTACATCAAAGTTAATGAACTCGCTAAAGGAATTGAAGGTCTTCAATCTCCAATCGTGAAATTCATTGAACCGATCGTACTTGAACTGTTGGCACGTGTTGGTGCGCAAGATGGCGATATCGTATTCTTCGGTGCAGATAAAGCTAAAGTTGTAAATGATGCAATGGGTGCTCTTCGTGTGAAGATTGGCCATGATTTGAATCTTTCAACGTGCGAGTGGGCTCCTCTTTGGGTTGTTGACTTCCCAATGTTTGAAGAAACTGATGACGGCAAATGGACTTCTGTTCACCATCCATTCACGCTACCAAAATCAAGCGTAGAAGAAGTGAAGAGCAATCCAGGTGAAGCACTTTCTGTTGCTTACGACATGGTATTGAACGGTACTGAAGTTGGTGGTGGTTCACTTCGTATTTATACATTAGAAATGCAAAAAGCGATTTTTGAAGCGCTTGGTATTTCTGATGAAGAAGCAGAAGAGAAATTCAGCTTCTTATTAAATGCACTTCGTTATGGTGCTCCTCCTCACGGTGGTTTGGCATTTGGTCTTGACCGTTTAGTGATGTTAATGACTGGCGCGACTTCTATTCGTGACGTTATTGCATTCCCTAAAACTAAGACTGCTGAATGTCCACTTACTCAAGCACCTGCTCCTGTTGAAGCAAATCAGCTTCGTGACTTAGGCATCCGCTTACGTGAAAAGCCCAAAGCTGAAGAAACTAAATAATTTTTAGATTTTCAAATTAAAAACCCTGCTTATGCAGGGTTTTTTATTAATTAATATCAATAACATAATTCACTTAAGTAAGCTATGCTTTGCGAATAGGCAGGTCAGTGGCATAATATCACCACTTTTTCTCCCTTGGTAATTCATTATGGCAATGCGCTCTGATGTACGTCGACATGCTTTAATCGTAATTGTATTCTCTCTGGCGCAATGGTTTTTCATGCGCTATATCCTTGCAAATGAATTATTTAATATCAATACAAATCAACGTATTCTTTATTTCTGCATAAGCAGCCTAGCAGGTGCATTGCTTATTTTTGTTGCACTGATTTATATGGTTTTAAAAGGCAATGCCGATAAATAAAAAGATATTTCTATTTATCATTTGAGGTTGTTATGGGTCTACGAAAATCTACAAGAAAAATTTTTCGTTATTTATTATTTAATTTAAGGTTCTACAAAGATATAAGATTTAAGAACATTGATTCAGAAAACTTTGCAGATCCTATTATTTTAAATCCTTTAGCTAATTCCCCAATTATTATACCTAAGATAATTTGGATGTATTGGGACTCAGAAATACCTGAACTGGTAAAAAGGTGTTTTAATCAAGTAAGACTATTAAATCCAGAATATCAAGTTTATATTTTAAATTCTGAAAACATATCAGAATTTTGTGATTTTGATTTTTCAGCTTACAAAAATTTAACTCCCCAACAAAAATCAGATTTATTAAGATTTTATCTTCTTTATTATTATGGAGGAATATGGCTAGATGCAAGTATTATAACCTATACTAATCTTGAATGGATTATCGATGTTTGTAAAAACAATAAAACATCTGCTTTTGCATATTATCGAGCTGCGAATACGACAGTAAAAGAATATCCTGTTATAGAGAATTGGTTACTTGCCTCAGAAAAAGGAAATATTTTCTTTAAAAAATGGTTAGATGAATTATCTTATGCTTTAAAGCTTGGAGTTAAAAACTATATTTCTGAAATCAGAAATACAAAACCGAATTATTGTGAATACTTTCAAAATATAGGACTACTTGAGTATCTAATCGCTTATGTGGCTTGTCAAAAAGTCTTACGAGAAATGCCAACCAGTATCTCGCTGATTAATTGTGATAAAAATGCCTTTTTATATCAAAATATTGATTTGAAATGTAATATTTATTTCATTGAAGCTTTAGTTTTAAAACATAGACCTGATCAAATGCCCTTCCTGATTAAATTAATCGGATCTGATCGAGCACTATTAATTCCCTATGTGCTTAAAAATAAATTTAAAAATAATTCTTTTTTAGATTTTTAAAAAAGAGGTAATTTAATTACCTCTTTTATTTTTAGACTTATTTATTTAAGGGATATTTTTTATATATTAATTTCGCAAAATTATAATTTATAGATTCACCATAGCGACTTTTAGGTAAATCTAAAGATTTTGCACGCTCCCCCTCGATCGCGCTTAACTGCGTATCCTTTTCACCTAATTTAATTACCGGATGATCTACTAAATATGTCATCAAGATATGAGAATTATCACTGAAGTCAAACAAATAACTCCAGTCATCTGCTTTTCTAATTAAATAATGATAAGCAATTAAATTTTTAGCCATTTCACGATCAACCACATACGCAACAGCATAATTTACACGATTATAAAAGTGAGGATGTACTTCTAATATATCTTTATTAAAAATTTTCTCATTTTTTAATATTCCTCTAACTTTTAAACTTTCTTTCATCTGTATACCGCCTAAACTAAGTAAAATATTTTTAGGCAAATTAAGTTTTTTGAGTTCTGTTTCCAAATCTTGGAGATTTAAGTCATGGGGTAAAACAGCATCATCTTCAAAAATTAATGCGTATTCATCTTCCAATTCAAGAAAAAGCTCTAAAGCTTTTAAATGAGACAAGGTACAACCTAACTCTGCTGGAGTTAATGGTTTAGAGCGTCCTTTTACAGCTTTTTCAAAATATTCTTTTGCTGAAAGTTCTCCCCCTTTAATTCCTACCTTCGTTATAGGTAAATTTCCTTTTTCAAAAAAATTTTGGCCGAGGAATTTACTTAAACGAGGTGATTTTTCATCTTCGATAGTTACAACATAAATCTTCATTAAGCTACTCCCCTTTTAAACAGCAAGTATCATATCTAATGTAAAATAGAGTTAATATATCTTTTTTATTTTCTTGTATTGTCATGATTCGTTCAATTCAAAAAAAATGGTACAAATACCAACAAGCAAAAAAAGCAAAATCTTTTGACTCTCATTGGTATATGCGTTTCGGCTGGCTAGAACAACCCTTTACAACACTTGAGCAATTACATTCACTCTTTGAAATCCATTCCCCTAAAAAGTTTACATTTGCAGATAGCTTTTATGCTTATGAAAATGGCCGTCATTTTATTTTTTTTGAAGAAGTCGATGATCAGCATCCTGTGGGCTTTCTTTCGGTCTTGGAAGTTTTTAAAGACGGAACCTACACATCACCTGAGACAATCTTAAAACTCGACTATCACCTCTCTTATCCTTGTATATTCAAAGTAAAAGACACTTGGTACATGATTCCAGAAACTTCGGCTAATAAAACCATTGAGCTTTGGACATGTACTGAGTTTCCACTGAAATGGGAAAAGCATTCTAATCTAATCGAAAATATCGAAGCAGTAGACAGCACACCTTTTTATCATGAAGGCTTATGGTATCTTTTTACTTCAACGCGGCGTGATTGTAAGAAGTTTGGTGACCGCTTAGATCTATTCTTTACCAAAGATATTTTGAATCCTAACTGGCAAGAGCACCCAATGAATCCAGTGTGCAGAGGCAGTCAGCAGTTTCGTATGGCGGGCAAGCCTTTTATTTATAAAGGGCAACTGGTTCGACCAAGTCAAGATTCTTTAAAGCGTTATGGTGGGAATATCGAATTAAAGGCGATTACTCAGCTCAGCCCAACAGCTTATGAAGAAAAATTGCTAGAAGTGGTTTTGCCTGACTGGAATCAGGCAGATGACGGTTGCCATACTATTAATGTCGAAGATAACTTTGTGGTACTTGACGCCATTCGTCTTACACCAAAAAATAATTAAGTTTTTAACAGCTGCTTATAAATATTAAGCGTCTGCTCAGCCATGGCTGGCACAGTGAGCTCAGCCTTGGCTTTTGTATAAAGTGGGCTAAAATCATCTTGTGCAGCTGGTTTAAGTGCAGTTTGAATGGCTTTAGCTAAACCTTGTGCATCACCAATTTCTGCCAGATATTGTTCTGGCAGCCACTCAATCACACCGTTGACTTTGGTTGAAGCCATTGCTTTATCGGCCTGTAAAGCCTCAACCATCACCAATGGAAAACCTTCGCGGTCAGAAGATAAAACTACAACATCTGCCAACTGAACCAAATCTCGAGCATCAGTTCTAAACCCAAGAAAAGCGACTCGACTTTGCATATTAAGTTCACTGACTTGTTTCTCTAAACTTGCTCGAAGTGAACCATCGCCTACAATCCATAAATTGGCATCAATCTGTTGCATCGACTCAATCAATAAACTGATATTTTTTACTGGTTCTAGACGTCCAATACACATGACAACTTTTTTGTTAAGGTCTAGCTCAGCAAAATCTTTTTGGATAGATTGAAGTAATTTTTCTTTATTTTCAGCTGTAAGAGCAGGTTGAGGATAAACCCCATTGTAAACTACATGTGCTTTCGACTTTGGAATCCCTTGTGTGAGTGCTTGGCTCACAGCAATAACCGCATCGCCGGCTAAATAGGCAGATTTATTTTTTTTAGTGCCGTGCACGGTTGTAACAAACTTTGGGCCAGATAAAAATGGCTTAATTCGGGCAATCAACTCAGCCGCCTTTCCAGCTTGTGCATGAACAATAGCAGGTTGAATTTGTTGGATCAGATTTTTAAGTTGCCAAAGTAAAAAAATATTCCAGCGGCTACGTGCAAAATCGACAACATGAAAATGTACCTTCTGGCTAAACTTATCTACATAGCAAGGATGTGCAATCACATGCACTTCATGATTCAAAGCAAGCTCATTAACCAAGTTAAAAGTGTGCTGCTCTAATCCACCAATTCCACCGCTCGTTGCCAATACCTGAACAATTTTCATAGCTTGCCTACTTATTTTTATCTTTATTCAGAGTCTGCTCAAACAACTTAGCTTCTTTTAGAAATGCATAAAACGCATTAATCATACTATTTACGAAACCACGCCAACCATTTAAGAAACTACGGCGAATAAAATAAGACTTCATAAAAGTCACCGGCATCACCAAAACCAATTTTGCAATGCTTGGAGACTTTCCTTTTTGGTATTTCTCTAATGCTTTTAGGTTGGAATACTGGTTATTTTTTTCGACTTTCACGAAAATGCTCGACTCGCCATAATGATAAATATCATGTTGAGCGCGCTGAGATTCACCATCCACAATCACATTTTCATGGACTTTATTGGCTAGGTCATAATGCCCTTTAGACTTGCGAAAAAAACGCACCTTTGCATGTTTTTTAGTATGTTTACTGTTGGGAACCCCTAAGAAAACATCATTAATGGGTGTGATTAATGCATCAAGCTTATTCTGTTGAATCGTTTCAACAATTTCTTGTTTTAACTCGTTAGATAAGACTTCATCACCATCTAAATTGAGTACCCAATCATTTCGGCATTTTGCTAAAGCCAAACTTTTTTGCCCAGCATAACCTTGCCAATCTTGGTGAGAAATTTGGGTATTTTCAAAGCGCTGTGCAATTTCATAAGTATTGTCAGTACTGCCAGAGTCTAAAATAATAACTTCATCAAACTCACTGACACTTTGCAAAGTTTGCTCTAACCAAGCGCCACAATTTAAAGTGACAATATAGACACTACATGGAATTTTATTCATAACTTATAACGTCCTTTAGCAAGGGCGATACGCATCTGTAAAGCATTCATGGCACCATGCGTGCTGACACGTGGAATATTAAATTGATTAACTGCTTCATACGCTTCGATTTTTTTACGAGTCGATACTGCGTTTTTAAAGCCAATCTCTTGCGCCATTTTCTGGTGCTTTTCGTTAAATCGACCAAACGGATAAGCAAAGCTAGGGCATTTTCCAACCAAAGCTTCAACATCTTGTTTAGACTGAAGCATTTCGTCATAAGCGGTTTGATCATCAAGCTTAAGTAAGTTCACATGATGTTGTGTATGCGCACCAAACTCTATGAAGCCAGAATTTGCCATTTCATGGATTTGCTCATGAGTTAGCTTTTCGATTCCTTCAATTTGCGTCGCCAAATAAATGGTAGCTTTTGCATTATATTTTTTAAGTAATGGATAGGCATATAAATAATTATCCATAAAACCATCATCAAAACTTAAAGCAACAACGTTCTTTTGACCACGATATTGTTCAAGCTCAGAGACAAAGCAAAAAGTAGTTTTTTTACGCGTCAACAACTGCAATAGTCGTTCAAACTTTTCAGGAGGCATATTCATGCCAGAGGCCGCATCTTTAGGGGTTACCTGATGCAGCATCACAATGCGTGGTAGTTTGCTCGAACGAAACGGAAGCCAGAAAGTATAATTACCCAGCACATATAATAGTGCAGCAAGTGCTAGTAGGCCTACCGCAACGTACAAAAACCACATCATGCATAAACCTCATGTGACCATTCATAATTTTCTGAAAGGGGCTGCTTAAATGTCACTTCAACCATAAATTGGGTGATGCGCTTAGCATTGAAAGATTTGCGTGTTTTCTCCCATCCCTCTTTCGCTATTTTTTCAGCTTGCTCTGGATTCTGATCAAAGAATTGTATCTTTTTGGCCAAGTCGAACTGATCATCAAAGTAAACCACTTCCTGCTCAGTGTAGAGTTTTTCAAAGCCAGGAATTCTTGGGCTAAAGGTGAGTAAACCATTACCAGTGAGCTGTACAATACGATCAGAACTATACAAGGTTACATCATTACGGCGTGAGTAATTGAGTCCCATTTTTGTTTCAGACAGAACCTTATAATAACCTTTACCGTAAACACCCGGCTGCTCAAAGCAACCATAATATTGATAGTTCACATGGCCTTGTTGCAGCGCATCTGCCAAATCTTTTAAAAACTTCTCTCGCTCAGGTTCTTTATAGACCACGCCACAGAAAATAAAAGTCTTGTCTGTGTTAGTGTTTGAAAATTGTTGTAGCGTTTCTACATTACGGTGGCCCACATTTGGTAAATAGGCTACGCTTAAATGCGGCTGCTTTAATTTTTGTAGATATTCTCCGCCTGTTGTGCAGAAAATAGCGTCCAGATAAGGCGAAAATGCTTTTACGAAATCGAGTTTGCTTTCGAGATAAAGCGGGTCAACATACCAAAATGCAATTTTAGTATTTGGGTAAGATTCTTTAATCTGTTTTAGAACATCGGGACTCATTAAGTCACTATGTCCGATGAGTACCAGATCAGGTTCAATATTATTAACGACCTTTAGTACTTCTTTATTGGCCCAACTGGCACCTAGTTTTTTTGTTTTAAAAATGGTTCCCATACGAGCCATGTCACGAAAACTAAAGTCATAAACGAAATGGCCATTTTCAATTAATCCGGCAGAAATTTTACGGTCTGTGCAGTAAAAATGGGCGCCTTGTTTATTAAAGCCAAAATTCGCAATATGCAATATTTTCATTTATTTACTCAAAATAAAAAATTTAATTTTTCGCTAAAAGATATGTTGCCACACGGTCTGCTTCTTTAAAAGCATAAGGTTGTGGTAACTGTACAACACAAGTCTGCTGTGAAATTAACTTTGATTCTAACATTTGATCAACTGAGTGGGTAATGCGATCGTCTTTCAAACGGTCCATTGCCATTACCCCTACCCGACAACCTGCTGTCAGCGCCTCAAAAATCATAGATACGCTGTCTTCGGTCACCCAAACAGCTTCTGCTTTTTGCATTTCTTCAAAAATCCAGCCTTGAGGTGTTTGCTCAACCGGAAATATTTTTAAATGCTCGGCAAAGCTTTGCTGCCTTAAAATATCGATAAATTCTGTTGGGGTTCGGCGTGAAGTCGTCAGAATAATTTCAGCGTCTGGATTATCCTCAATAATTTTTTGAACACTGCTTAATACTTTGTCTTGATTCCATTGATGTCGTTTAGATGAGCCACCTAGGGCTATTAAAATTCTGGCTGCCTGATGGCGATTTTCATTACGAATTGGATTTAATGCCCCACGCGTGACAATCACATGGCTATCGGCGTGAATGCCGTCATGCTCTGGAATAACGGCATAATCAAAGCAAATCACGGGTAAGTTAGGCTTCATCAAAATAATAGTTTTAGCTTTTCTAAAAATTTTACCGAGTAACCAGACCCGAAAATGAGTATGGCTCCCCACTCCAAATATAAAATCGGGGGCTTGTTTAAATAAGGAGTTTTTTGAAGAGAAAAGTGCCTGAATTAGAGAAATAATAGGTAAATCAGTAATGAGGATCTCTTCAAAAGTTGTATCTGTCTGTTGTCTTTGCATCGCCTGAAACAAGCCTAATGCTTGTGAACGATGCCCTGCCTTACCATCAGAGACATAGACAATATGCATAAAAGCTCCCTATCCAAAAATAAAAAGGCGAAACCAAAGTTCGCCTTTTTATGTTAACGGATTAACTTATTTTACGTAAGTTAACCAGTGTTCATATTTCGGGTTTTTACCTTGAACCGCATCAAAGAAAGTCTTTTGAATTTCAGTGGTAATCGGGCCACGGCAACCTTCGCCAATTTGACGATCATCATATTCACGAATTGGCGTTACTTCTGCGGCAGTACCAGTAAAGAATGCTTCATCAGCAATATAGAATTCATCACGAGTAATACGACGCTCAACAACTTGATAACCAAGATCTCTAGCAATCGTCATAATAGTTTGACGTGTAATACCATCAAGCGCACCACCAGCAATATCTGGAGTATGTAAAACGCCATCTTTAATCAAGAATACGTTTTCACCTGAACCTTGGCATACATAACCTTGTGGGTCCATTAACATTGCTTCATCGTAACCACAATGAGCAACTTCTTGGTGAGCAAGAATCGATAACGTGTAGTTACCAGACGCTTTTGCTTTACACATCGTCACGTTTGGATGATGGTGAGTAAATGAAGAAGTTTTAACACGAATACCTTTCGCCATTGCTTCATCACCAAGGTATGCACCCCATGCCCATGCTGCAACTGCGGCATGAATGGTGTTATTTGTTGCTGCAATACCAAGTTTTTCTGAACCAATCCAAATAAGCGGACGTAAGTAGCAAGAAGCTAATTTATTTTCACGTACGACATCAATTTGTGCTTGCTCAAGCGCTGCTTGGTCATACGGTACTTTCATTTGATAAATTTTAGCTGAATTTAACAAACGTTTTGTGTGGTCTTGCAGACGGAAAATGGCAGTACCTTTAGGGGTTTCATAAGCACGGACACCCTCAAATACACCCATACTGTAGTGCAAAGTATGTGTTAAGACGTGAATCTTTGCATCACGCCAATCAACTAATTGCCCATCTTGCCAAATAAAACCATCACGATCAGCCAAATTCATGGAACACTCCAAATTGTTATAAAATCATTCACTATCCAACTCAACCGAGGCGGTTGGGTCTATTAATCTTTGCCATAAATTGCAAACGACCGCACGGGTACTACGCCAGTCCGCTGCGCTTACTTGCATGGATTGATTCGCAAGGGCTAAGCGGTGGCTTTCGGCACGTTCACTAAGATAGGCTCGAATTAATGCTGTGGCATCTTCACTGGATAAGCAGTCTGCTTTAGCAGCATCTTCTAAAATTCTTACATTATCAGAATAATGGGCGAGATCGGGGTTCGTCCCGCTCCACGCAAGTACAGCATACTGTGCCATAAATTCGATATCGACGATACCACCTGCATCCTGTTTTAAATGAAAAATACCATGTTTTTTTTGTTCAGAAGATGAACCTAGGTGGTCTTTCATTTTCTGACGCATTTTCAATACTTCTTCACGAACATAAGCCTCATCTCTAGATTGAGTCAAGATCTCGCGGCGAAATATTTCGAATTTCTGGCAAAGTACCTCATCGCCAGCAATAGAACGTGCTCGAACTAATGCCTGATGTTCCCAAAGCCATGCACTTTTCAACTGATAGTGCTCATAGGCCTTAAGACTTGTAACCAATAAACCAGCCTCACCGGAGGGTCTTAAGCGTGTATCAATTTCATAGACACGGCCATCAAGTGTCTGAGTCGTCATCAGAGACATAAACTTTTGAGCGACACGCATAGCAAACTCAAAGCCAGTAATAGACTTCGTTCCATCCGTATCAGTTTGTTCATCTAGATAATGAATAAAGACAAGATCTAAATCGGAACCATAGCCCAGCTCAATTCCACCTACCTTGCCGTAACCAATGACAGCAAAGGCCTTGTAGTCGAGTGAGCAACGTTTACCATCGACATCACATGGATAACCATGACGCTTTGCTACAGTCTGATAAGCTAAATGGAGGGTTGCATTTACACTCACTTCAGCAATATCGGTTAACGCATCGGATACTTTCATTAGCGGGCTTTCAGCTAACACATCGCTTGCCGCGACGGTTAACACATTACTCTTTTTAAACAGGCGAAGTGCCCGCATTTGGTCTTCAACTTGATCAATCTCAATGCGAAGCAACTGCTGACGTAATGAGTCTTCCAAGTCCTTGCGTTTTGGCAACTCAAAGTCCATCGATAAAAACTCATCAAGCAGTACTGGATATTGTATTAGCTCTTCACAAATCCATGGACTTACGGTCGCCATTTTCACTAAACGCTGTAATGCCCCTTTACTTTCAATCAGCATCACCAAATACACTGTCCGGCGCATGACCGATTCAATCAGCGGCATTAAGCGCAAAAGTGCGGTTTGAGGTTGCTCGGACTGTAAGATCACTTCAATTAAATGCGGCCAGAATGTTTTTAAACGCTGAACAGCATTTGAAGGTAATTTTTTGAGGGCATGCCCGTGCCAGAACTCATGAATCAGATTTTTCGCATTGTCATCCAACACTTCATCTAATTGCTGCTCTAACTGCCCAAAGTTTTCAGTCGCTGCATTTGAACTTGTATCTTCAATCAATTGCTTAAATTGAACTTTTACTTTCTGACGTTTCTCGTTTAAAACATCAATAAATTCATTCCAGCTCGCAAAGCCCAAGGTATCTATAATGCGTTGTCTTAGGACAATTTCTTCTGGCAATAGCTGAGTTTGCTGATCGTTGAGTGCTTGAATTGCATGTTCAACACGGCGTAAAAACAAATAGGCGTCTTCTAATTCTAAAACAGCTTGTTTTTCTAACAAACCTGCTTCGCCAATGTGCTCAAGGCTGACTAAACATTGGCGATCTTGTAACTCACGTTTAGACCCTCCATAAATCAGCTGGAACACCTGAACAATAAATTCAATTTCGCGAATACCACCCGCACCGAGTTTAATATCATCCTCAATATGACGGCGCAGAACTTCTCGCTCAATCATCGCTTTCATATCGCGCATAGCAGCAAAAGCGGTGTAATCCACATAACGACGGAAAACAAAGGGACGTGTCATTTCTAACAATTCTTGCCCTTCTTTATCTCCAGTTATGACACGCGCTTTAATCCATGCATAGCGTTCCCATTCACGACCATGCTGGCTTAAATATTTTTCCAAAGCTGCATGGCTAATTGCTAATGCCGAGCCATCCCCCCAAGGACGCAGGCGCATGTCTACTCGGAATACAAAACCATCTGCGGTAATGTGTTCAAGCAAATAAATTAATTTTTGTCCCCATAAAATACAGAATTGCTGTACATCAATGCATTTACGACCATTGGTTTCGCCTTGTTCATCAAAAGCAAAAATCAGATCAATATCACTCGATAGATTAAGTTCTTGTGCACCAAGCTTCCCCATGGCAACCACTATCAAATCTTGAACTTTGCCTGAATAACTCAAAGGCTCACCATGTTTGGCCGCAAGTGCCACACGTGCAAAAGCCTTTGCCGCACAAATACTGGCATCGGCAAAATCAGAAAGTTCGCGAGTGAGTGTGACAACATCAGTCAGTTGATTGGCATCCTGCCAGATCCAGCGGAACATTAAACGGCCACGCAAAATACGAAGTGCGCGCATCCAAGATGTTTCGTCGCCCATTCCATCTAATGTGGTTTGTACAAATTGATAAATCTGTTCAGTCGAGAGCGGTGCAGTAAATTGATCTATTTGGTAATCTTGCTCTAAAACAGCCTGATGCAGGCCTAAAACTTGTTCTGCATACTGACTAGCACGCAATGTTTTTTGTAACTGCTCCGCATTCATATAAAAAGCTCTTTTCCTCGTACTCTCTTTTTAGTTATAGCAGTTCGAGTAGTGGTAGGAAAAGGGATTAGACTAATTTTGCTTCCGCTGAAGAGTAATGCTCGACATGAGTCTCATGACTTTCTTGAGCTGAAGGTAATAAAACCTTAAATGTTGTTCCTACACCCTCTTTAGAGCTGACATCAATTTGCCCTTGGTTAATCTCGACAAAACGCTTACAAAGGCTTAAACCTAAGCCTGCACCTTTTTCACCTGCGGTTCCTTTAAAGCTGGCTGTAATACGTGGATGGAACAAATTCGCCATTTGTTGCTTGGTCATGCCTAGACCGGTGTCTCGAACTGTTATTTCAATATTTTCACCAGTTTGTTTGGCTTCAATAAAGACTTTGCCCGAACCATCAACATCCGTAAATTTCAGCGCATTTGACACCAAGTTCTGAATCACTGAGGTCATCATATTGATATCGGCATAGATTTTTAAATCTTCTGGTACAGCATTCACCAATTCAATATTTTTCTTTAAAGCTAAGGTATATAAAACATCAAAAACGATATTACTGACTTGTCTAAGGTTAAAATTAATCGGGTGATACACAAAACGCCCACCCTCAGCCATCGCCCATGTCAGTAAACTTTCGAGCAAGTTATAGGTCGATTGCGAAGTGTCGTATAAATAGTCTGCAATATTTTGAATGCTTGATTCATCTAAAGTTTCACGCTCTTTGGCGAGTACTTCTGAAAAACCGAGCAGTCCATGAAAAGGTGCACGTAAGTCATGCGAAATAATCGAGAAAAATTTAGTTTTACTTGAGTTAATCGCAACTTGTTGTTCATAAAGTTCGTTTAACTCTTCATAGTTAAATTTCAACTCAACCTGCTGCATGAAAGTAGAACAGTAATCAAGCAACAACTGGATATCATCATCTTCAAATGTAGCTGCATTGTCATCAAAGAAAACAGCGAAGCCCATAGAGGTTTTATCAGGGTGTAAAAGATGTACTGCTAACGCCCGACTACATTCAATATTTAATTCTTTTAAATAGTTGGTTAAATTTTGATAGGAAGGATGTAAGTGATTAATCACCTGCTGTTTAGCAAAGCACTGTTTTAAATGTTTTGAAGGTTTAAACGAAATGGCGGTCATACCATCTGGGCAACGATGCCAAAAGTAAGGTTCTTGATTAAAAGTTAATAAGGCTTTTTTACACTTCAAAAGACGAAGACTAAACCGGAAAAATTGCTCGATATAGTTCTGCTCGGCATTTAATCCAAGCAACAAAGATATTCTGCAAGCACTTAACTGCTCAACTTGGTTTAGTTCTAAACGTTGGAATGTCATTGCCCGCCTCACAGATTTTGTCGTTTTGGGTCGGAACCGCTCTCAAAGAAATTTACTTATAATCATTATGATCTACTACAAACTTTAACACAGTACATTAAAAGAGCAACTTTCTTTTCAAAATAGAAATGTGAAGTTTCAATTAAAGGTTTTTAGATACATAAAGTGAATAGTTTTTAGAAAAATACAACAAATTTTTTAAGGGAGAGAATTGTAAGATGTTACAAATGCGAGTTCTAAATAGAAGAAAGGTGGTTAAAAATATTCTTTAAAAAGAGCTTAGAATCCCTCTTGATTCGACTTTAATAAATGAAGTTCTTGTTGAATTTGGTTAAGGACTTCATTGAGCCTGAAATTGAAAGGTTATTAGAAGCTTAAGTTTATAGACAACGATTCGAGTCCTTCCCTTGGAACTAAATTATTAACTATTATTAATTTCTTAAATGCTATCGATATTGTTCTAGCCCAACAAAAAACCCCTAAGCCGTTAACTTAGGGGTTTTCGTAGAATCTTACGATTCTGAATATGGTCCCGAGGGTCGGACTCGAACCGACACGTCATCTCTGACAGCGGATTTTGAGTCCGCCGCGTCTACCAATTTCACCACCTCGGGAGAGGAAGTATGTTTGTGTTGCGTATATTAGCGCGTTTGTAAAACTTGTCAAACCCTAAGTGAATATTATCGTTCACTTTTAGACCATTTAAACATTTTTCATGATTTAAGCCAGAAGCACAGCCATAAAAAAGCGAAAAAGTTTATACTAGGCGCAATTTTTGCGGTGTTTTTTTCTAAATATGCAACTGTCTGACTTTTCCTTTGAATTACCTGATGAACTTATTGCCCGTTACCCTCTCGAATCACGCAGTGCTTCGCGGTTGTTGCACTTAGACTCAAAGGGTCAATATCACGATCACATGTTCACAGACATTATCGACCTGTTCGAAGAAGGTGATCTGTTAGTGCTTAATGACACCAAAGTCATGAAAGCTCGACTTAAAGGAAAACGTTCTACAGGCGGTGCTATTGAGATTTTAGTTGAGCGTATGCTGAACCACACCACAGCGTATTGTCATATTAAATCGAGCAACTCGCCTAAAGCCGGCGCTGAGCTTTTTGTTGGTGCCAATAACATTCCTGTGATTGTACGTGGTCGTCACGAAAACTTATTTGTGGTTGAGTTTTCACAGCCAATCTTGCCTGTCCTTGAGCAATATGGCCAGTTACCTATTCCGCCTTACTTTAACCGTGAAGCAGAAGAAATAGACACCGAACGCTATCAAACGGTTTTCCATAATCCTGAAAAAATTGCCAGTGTTGCGGCTCCTACTGCAAGCTTGCACTTTGACGAAGAATTATTAGCAAAGTTAGAACAAAAAAATGTTCAAAAAACTTTTGTGACTTTACACGTAGGGGCTGGCACATTTATGCCCGTTCGTACTGATGATATTACCAACCATATCATGCACAGTGAATGGTGTGATGTTCCTCAAGAAACCATTGATTTAATTTTGGCGACGAAAGCACGCGGCAATAAAGTGATTGCCATAGGTACAACTGCAACACGTGCTTTAGAAAGCGCAGCTCAAGCCCATGCCGGTAAAATTGCGGCTTGGACTGGCGACACGCAAATCTTTATCTATCCAGGCTATCAGTTCTGCATCGTAGATCGTTTAATTACCAACTTCCATTTACCTGAGTCTACCCTGCTCATGTTGGTGTCAGCTCTTTCAAATCGCGACAACATTTTGGCTGCATATGAGCATGCAGTTAAAAGCCGCTATCGTTTCTTTAGTTATGGCGATGCAATGCTGATTGATAAATTAGAAGGTTAAAATTAAAATACTGAGCGATATTCTTAAACACCTATCTCCCCTATAGAAGGGGGTATATGTTTAGCAATATCGTTCAGCTTTACCCAGTGAATTAGAATTTTTATAAGTTTAAATTTTAGATATTTCCTTCATTAAAATATCGATGCGATAAAAGCTATTCTTAGTTTCTCCCATCTTTTTATATAACCGCTACATTTAGTAGTAGAACTACATCGCAGAATCAAGGAAAATAGCTCTCTTTTTAGCAGCGAACTGTTTCTTCGCCTCTGCTCGTGTTCAGGATTTTTAGATGAAGTTTGAAAAATTAGGTCAGTCGGGGCGCGCCCGTCGTGGTCGTTTAACTTTAGAGCATGGTGTTGTTGAAACACCTGTTTTTATGCCAGTGGGGACTTACGGCACAGTCAAAGGTATGTTACCGCGTGATATCGAAGACATTCAGGCACAAATTATTTTAGGAAATACATTCCATTTATATTTGCGCCCAGGTCTTGAAGTTATTAAAGAACACGGCGGTCTACATAACTTTATTAAATGGGATAAGCCAATTTTGACTGACTCTGGCGGTTTCCAGGTTTTTAGTCTTGGCGCAATGCGCAAAATCAAAGAGGAAGGTGTTACTTTCCGCTCACCGATTGATGGTTCAAAAGTATTTTTATCACCTGAAATTTCTATGGAAATTCAGCAGGTTTTGAACTCTGACATCGTCATGATTTTTGATGAATGTACACCTTATCCTGCAACTCATGAAGAAGCACAAAAATCATTGCAGCTTTCTTTACGCTGGGCAAAACGTTGTAAAACCCATCATCATGATGAGCTCAAAAATAACAATGCACTATTTGGCATTATTCAGGGCGGCATGTATGAAGACTTACGTGATGAGTCTTTAAATGGCCTTCTTGAAATCGGATTTGATGGTTATGCGATTGGCGGTTTATCTGTAGGTGAACCTAAAGATGAGATGATCAAAGTTTTAGATTATCTACCAAGCAAAATGCCACAGGACAAACCACGTTACTTGATGGGCGTTGGTAAGCCGGAAGATATCGTTGAAGCGGTGCGCCGCGGTGTCGATATGTTCGACTGTGTAATGCCAACCCGTAATGCGCGAAACGGTCATTATTTTGTCACTGATGGTCTGGTACGTATTCGTAATAGTAAATATCGCCATGATCAGAGTCCGCTCGATCCACATTGCGATTGCTACACTTGTAAGAACTTTACCCGTGCTTATCTATTCCATCTTGAAAAATGTGGAGAGATGTTAGCGTCTATGCTCGGTACCATTCATAACTTACGTTATTACCAACGTTTAACTGAAGGTATGCGTGATGCATTAGAGAATGGCACATTTGATGAATTTGTTCAGGACTTTTATGCCCGCCGTGGTTTAGAAGTTCCACCATGTCCGGTTGATGAATAAGCCCGATTTGCGCTCAACCTCAAGACAAGGTAAATTGCAAAACGAATCAGGATTATGTCAGGTATCTGACTCATATTTTTAACTTTAGGAAATCAAAATGAGCTTTTTAATTTCTGCTGCACATGCAGCACCGGCAGCTGGCCCAACTACAGGTATTTTGCCAAACATCTTGATGATTGTCGTATTCGTTGCAATCTTTTATTTCTTAATTTGGCGCCCTCAAGCAAAACGCGCTAAAGAGCACCGTTCTTTAATCGAGAGCTTAGGTGTAGGTAGTGAAGTTGTGTTCGCTGGTGGTTTAATGGGCAAAGTGACCAAAATTGAAGGTGACTATGCAGTTGTTGAACTTAGCCGTGGTGTAGAAGTAAAAATTCAGCGTGCCAGCGTAATTTCAGTATTACCTGAAGGCACTCTAAATAACCTTTAATCATAAAACAGTCGTGCTTTAGCACGGCTTTTTCATTTAAGAAGAAAGCGAATGCGTTACCCTGCATGGAAATATTTACTGATTCTAGTTGTTCTGGTAATCAGTACATTATACGCACTGCCTAGTCTATATCCGGATGAGCCCGCCGTTCAAATTTCCGGTGCCAAAGCTGGTACCCAAATTGATCAAAGTGTGGTGCAAAAAGCAGAGCAAATTTTAAAAACAGCAAATATTGCAAGCCATGACAATAGTTTTACAAATAATGCTGCCCTCTTGCGTGTCAGTTCATCTGAAGCGCAATTAAAAGCAAAAGAAGTATTACGTCGTGACTTAGGTGATCAATATGTTGTTGCCCTAAACCTTGCACCAACCACACCGGAATGGTTGCAAAAGATTGGGGCTAAACCAATGAAACTTGGTTTGGACTTACGTGGTGGTGTCCACTTCTTACTTGAAGTAGATATGGACAAAGCCGTTGCCCAACGTATGGAAACCTCCGCCACCGATTTGCGTCGTCAGTTCCGTGAAAACAAGATCAAATTTAATAGTCTTGCATTAACCAATAATGTAATCACTGTTCAATTTGCTGACAATGCTGACCGTGATGCAGCAATGGATTTTTTACGTCGTAATGGGAATGAATATACCCAACAGGCGTTAGCAAGCTCTACGGGTTCTACTCTAAAGCTTTCTTATACTGATGTACGTCGTCAAGAAATCCAGTCATATGCGGTGAATCAAAACTTAACAACATTACGTAATCGTATTAACGAACTTGGTGTTGCAGAAGCATTGGTACAAAGTCAGGGTAGCAATCGTATTGTTGTTGAATTACCGGGTGTGCAAGATACAGCTGAAGCTAAACGTGTTTTAGGCCGTACAGCAAACCTCGAATTCCGTTTAGTGTCTGACTCAAATGACCAATATATTGACCCATATACGGGTAAATATAATAGTCAACCTTTGCCTCCGGGCACAGAAGTTTTTGCTTATGAGTCCTTAGATAGCGGTCGTCAACTTTTGTTGCAACGCAACCGTATCTTGACTGGTGAGCGCGTTCAAAATGCAAGCTCTGGCTTTAGCCAAGACTCTGGTGGTGCCGAGGTAAATATTACCCTCGACAGTGCTGGCGGCAAGCTTATGTCCGATGCAACTCGTAATGCTGTTGGTAAACGCATGGCGGTATTGTTCATCGAAAATAAGCAAAAAATTACTTATGTCATAGATCCTAAAACTGGTGCGCAAACAGAAGTTCGTACTCCATACACTGAATCTGTAGTCATCAATGCTGCAACTGTTCAGGCCGTTTTAGGTTCAACTTTCCGTATTACCGGTTTAAGTTCTCCTCAAGAAGCATCTGAACTTGCATTAATGCTTCGCGCAGGTGCTTTGGCTGCACCAATGTACTTTGTTGAAGAGCGTGTAGTTGGTCCAAGCCTTGGTCAAGAAAACATTGATAAAGGCGTGTTATCAACTCAAATCGGCTTCTTGCTTGTTGCAATCTGGATGGTAGTGTTCTTCCGTGTATTCGGCTTAATTGCTAACTTTGCTCTTGTTGTTAACTTGGCAATGATTTTAACAGTTATGTCATGGATCGGGGCTTCCCTCACCTTACCAGGTATTGCGGGTATCGTTATTACCATTGGTATGGCTGTCGATGCGAACGTATTGATATGCGAACGTATTCGAGAAGAAATGCTCTGGGGCGCATCGCCCAAACAGGCCATTGTGGCCGGTTATGATCGAGCCTATAACACCATTTTTGACTCGAATTTAACGACGTTCCTTGTTGCTTTCATTTTGTTTGCAATTGGTACAGGCCCGATCAAAGGTTTCGCCGTAACATTAATGATTGGTATCGTGTGTTCGATGTTTACTGCAATTACAGTAACACGTGCAATCGTACAAATCATTTATGGTAAACGCCGTAATTTGAAAAAGTTGAGCATTTAAGGAGATCGATGATGACTAAAGTGACTCAACAAGATTCAAAACAATATGGTCGTCCGGATGATGCAAAAATCATCCCGTTCATGAAGATTGCCAAACCTGCGGCAATCTTCTCGATCCTTATTACGTTAGCGAGTATTTTCTTTATTGCAACTAAAGGTCTTAACCTCGGTTTGGACTTTACAGGTGGTGTTTCAGCTGAGCTTAACTATGCTCAACCAGCAAATCAGTCTGAAGTTATTCAGGCACTTGCTAAAGCTGGCTTTAAAGATGCTGTAGTACAGACACTGGGTAGTAATAAAGACTTACTTGTGCGCATGCCTGTACAAGAAGTTAAGGTTGAAGACCTCACCAATACCATCACCCAAGCTGTACAGTTACCAAATAATGCTGCCGAAGTTCATAAAGTGGACTCTGTAGGTGGTCAAGTTGGTAACGAGCTTTATGTTCGTTCTGCCGGTGCGGTTGCACTTGCACTTATTTTAATGTTGATTTACGTGACTATCCGTTTCGAGTTTAAACTCGCAATGGGTGCCGTAATGTCATTATTCCACGACATCATCATTATTATTGGTGCTTTTGCATTATTCCAGTGGCCGTTTGACCTTACGGTTTTAGCTGCGGTACTTGCTGTTATTGGCTTCTCGCTTAACGATAACATTGTAGTGTCAGACCGTATCCGTGAAAATTTCCGTAAAATTCGCGGAGCGACGCCTCGTGAAATCATCGATATTGCTTTAACCGAGACTTTACGTCGTACCATTCATACATCAATGACCTTATTGCTTGTAGTTCTCGCAATGATGTTCTTAGGTGGTGATGGTCTACACTGGTTCGCTGTTGCAATGTTTGTTGGTGTCTTTGTAGGTACTTACTCTTCAATTTATATCGGTACAGCTTTTGCCTTATGGCGTGGACTTAACCGTCAGGACTTCATCGTTCAGGTTAAACCTGAATTTGAAGATGAAATTCCTTAAGTTGTCTAAAATAAGACGTATAAAAAAACCGCGATTAATTCGCGGTTTTTTTTATTTAAAACATATTATTTACGGCGCAATGCATCCGAAATTGCTTCAACCAACTGTTGAGAAATTTCTTGTTTAGATGCTTTCTCTAACTCACGCTTTTTCATGTGGTAGTTTTCAGCAAAGAAAACCGTCATGGCATTTTCATCAGAAGCAAAACCAATATCTGCACGTGACACATCATTACATGCAATCATATCTAGTTTTTTAGCGACCAGTTTTCCTGCCGCATATTCTTCAACATTTTGTGTTTCGGCTGCAAAGCCCACCATAAATGGGCGCTTTTCCTGACCCGCAATGGTTGCCACAATATCTGGATTTTTCACAAGGGAAACATTCAACTCATCCCCTGCCTTCTTAATCTTATGCTCGGCAATTTCTGCTACGCGATAGTCTGCGACTGCGGCAGTTGCAATGAAGATATCACAGCCTGTCTCTAACGAGTTCATACTGATATCTAACATTTGTCTTGCTGAGGCAACATTTACTCTTTTTACACCATTCGGTGTATCTAAACTTACGGGTCCAGCAATTAGAGTCACTTGCGCACCAGCAGCATAACAAGCAGCAGCTAAAGCAAAACCCATTTTACCGGTACTGTGGTTCGAGATATAACGAACAGGATCAATCGCTTCACGCGTTGGTCCAGCGGTAATCACAACTCGCTTTCCAGCCAACAACCCAAATTTTTCAGCGATTGCACGTTGAGCCTGATGGAAATAGCCAGCCACTTGTCTTGCAATTTCTTCTGGCTCTGGCATACGGCCTAAACCGACATCACCACACGCCTGCTCACCCGCATCCGGCATGATCACATGCACGCCATCTTCGACCAAGGTTTTTAAATTTCGTTGTGTTGCTTTAGCCGCCCACATTTGCTGGTTCATGGCAGGTGCAACCCAGACAGGAGATTTTGTTGCCAAAAACACTGTACTGAGCAAGTCATCTGCTAAACCATGCGCAAACTTTGCCAAAGTATCGCAACTTGCAGGCGCAACCAGTAATAAATCAGCCCAACGTGCTAATTCAATATGTCCCATGCCCGCTTCAGCCGCAGGGTCTAAAAGTTCAGTATGGACAGGATTACCAGAAAGGGCCTGAAACGTTAGTGGGGTAATAAATGCCTGAGCACCATGTGTCATGACCACACGCACGTCAAAGCCATAATCTTTAAGGCGACGGACTAAAATGGCACTTTTATAGGCAGCAATTCCGCCAGTAACAGCTAAAACAATGTTTTTATGAGGAATAACACTTAGATCAAAGCTCACGAACAGGATACCTTACTGTTGCAGTGGCGCTCACAATAGCATTAAATACGCGCAGACCCAAGATTGATTGGGCAAACAAAATAAAATTTTAAGCGAATAATGCTGGGGAATATGAATACTTCTATTAAAAATTGGCCCGAACAAGAGCGGCCAAGAGAACGGTTATTGCAACAAGGTCCTCAAAGTCTCTCTGATGCAGAGCTATTGGCGATTTTTCTTCGCTCAGGCTCCCGACAACATTCAGCAGTCGAATTGTCACGTTTACTCATTCAACACTTTGGTAGCCTAAATGCAGTATTTGATTCATCGTTAAGTGAGTTAACTCAATTTAATGGAATTGGAGCAACAAAATATTCACAATTATTGGCAGTCAAAGAACTCGGACGACGTTATCTGGACCATCACTTTCAGCAAAACTATCTTAGTCTTCACTCTTCTGATTTAGTTTTAGATTATTTGCGCTATGAATTAAAAGGCGAGAAACAAGAAGTCTTTGCAGTGCTGTGTTTAGATCCAGAATTAAGAAAGCTTCATTTTAAAAAGCTATTTTTTGGTTCAGTGCAGCATTGTGCTGTCTCGGTCAATCAAACCCTACGCTACGCCTTACAACAACATGCTTGCCAGCTCGTTATCGCACACAATCATCCATTTGGTTCAGCGCAGCCTTCTGCCGAAGATATTGCCTTAACTCAACAACTGGAACATGCCTGTCAACTTGTCGAAATACATTTGTTAGATCATTTTATTATCTCCCCAGAAGGAAGCTTTTCATTTGCTGAACAACAACTGCTCAACCCCGCAACAAGATCAGTTCAATAATATTGACAAAGCTTAACTAAGCCTAGAAGATCGAAACAAAAATAGTGATGCTTAAAATAAAATGATTGTTCGTGATCAACCTAGTATTTTCAAAGTTTTATTCTCTTGGCGAGGGACGATTTTACCAAAAATTCTCCCTTCTCTAG
Organism: Acinetobacter sp. IK31; assembly: GCF_035615195.1. Lineage (NCBI taxonomy): Bacteria > Pseudomonadati > Pseudomonadota > Gammaproteobacteria > Moraxellales > Moraxellaceae > Acinetobacter > Acinetobacter sp. IK31. Next base: position 133,488 of record NZ_JANBOB010000023.1, read on the forward strand.
GTGTTGTTATGTTGATCTCGTCAATCATTGGTGGCGTAGAATATATCAATCTGTATCGCTTTCCAGAGATTCCTTTGGTTGGCTTTACTCTCATTGGCGTCGTACTTTCTATTTTCTTAGGATTTAAAAATACTGCGTGTTATGACCGTTGGTGGGAAGCCCGAAAATTATGGGGCGTTTTAATTGCAACTTCACGCCATTTTGACCGTGACTGCCGGATTTTGACTCAGGCCCGTCGAGAGCGTGTCATTCAACATGTGATTGTTTTTGCTAACGTGTTACGTGATCGTTTACGCCGTCAGACAGCGAACCCAACTGAGCTCATACAAACCAGTGGTATGAGCCAGCAAGCACTCACCCAGCTCTATCAGCAAAATAATGCCCCTCAATACACCTTAAGCCTCATTCACTGGGAATTATTGCAAGCGCTTAAAGAAGGTGAAATCTCTGACATCATCTATGCACAGATGAATAAAAATGTTGCAGATTTAAGTGTTGTGCAAACTGGCTGTGACCGAATCGCCAATACGCCCATTCCATTTGCCTATTCAGTTTTGCTCAATCGCACTGTCTATTTTTTCTGTTTTATGTTGCCATTTAGTCTTGGTTCATTGCTTGGTTTAGCAACACCTTTACTGGTTGGGATTTTGGCATATACATTCTTAGGACTTGATGCACTAAGCTCAGAAATTGAAGAGCCGTTCGGTACTCAAAGTAATGATTTACCTTTAGATGCCATGGTACGTAGTATCGAAATTGAACTTTTAGGAACGCTAGGAAAACCTACCCCGCCACCCATTCAGGCTCAAGATAATAACTTACTGTAAAGTCTTAGAGGAAACGTTCCCAAATGCCTTGCTGATTAGCAGCGGGTTTAGGTGTATTTCCCAGTTTAATCCATGGCATATTTTCACCATGAAAATCACTGCCAATCGATACGGCTAACTGATATTGCTCAATCATCCGATCAACCATCTGGCGAGTAGATAAAGTTTCCATTGGTGGAGGTAACTCAATTGCGTCTCCACCTGAAGTTGCGAACAATTCAATTAAATATCGAACGTTAGTTGCAGATAAATCATAACGAGTAGGATGTGCTAAAACTGCCAACCCTTTACTTTCGTGAATCATGTCAATTGTTTCTTTTAACCCTAATCCTTCAAATTTTACAAAAGCACGTCTTCCCTCTTTTAAGAAACGATCAAATGCTTGTTGAGGACGGGTTACAACTTTTTTCTCGACGAGTGTTTTAGCAATGTGTGTTCTGGTGATGCGGTCTGCCTGATCTTCTACTTTGGCAAGAACATCTTCATAAATCTGAAAACCGATACATTTTTCTAATAAATCGCAAATTACTTTAGCTCTTTGTGCTCGTACTCTTTTTTGTTGTTCTAATGCTTCTAAAATTGGTGCTTCATTTTGCATGTTTAAAGCGACAATATGTACGCCATAACTCTTTTTGGTTGTTGGACGTGACCACTGACTTGAAATTTCTGTACCAGAAATGATCTTTAAATCATGACCTTGTGCAGCAATTCTAGCTCGCTGCAACCCATCCATTGTATCGTGGTCAGTTAAAGCCAAAGTATGCAAATTCACATCTATAGCAGCTTGCACCAGTAATTCCGGAGACAAAGTTCCATCAGAAATATTGCTATGTGTATGTAAATCTATGCCTTGCATCTTTTATACTATGCCATTCACCAAACCTGATCAGATACTCTAACATGAAAGCACTTCTGGACTTTGTTCCATTAATTATTTTCTTCTATTTGTATAAAACAGTTGATCCAACCGACACACAGCATCCTTTACTTAAACTGATCGGGTCTGCTGGCGGTGCCGATAATAATAATATTCTTGTAGCAACTACTGGCTTAATTATTTCAATGCTTGTGGTATATGGTGCCCTATTTGTTTTCCAAAAATTCCGTCTAGATAAACAACAGTGGTTTGTACTGTTTATGACTGTCATTTTTGGTGGCATCACCCTCATGTTAAGTGATGATTTCTATATCCGTCTGAAAGCTGCAATTTTAAATTTAGTTTTTGCTGGCGCATTCTTGGTTTCACCTTGGTTTGGTAAAGACCGTAAGCCACTCATCCGACGTTTATTTGATCCTATTTTAGACTTAAGTGAAAAAGCTTGGAAAAATCTAAACTTCGCTTGGGCAGCCATGTTTGTAGTAATGTCTTGTTTGCATGTGTTCTTTGCATTTTTATTTCACGGCGGAAAATATTGGGGTGAATTCACTGCATTTGGTGACATGATTGTGATGTTTTCATTTATCATTATTCAGTTCATTATTTTACGTAAACATTTTAAGTCACCAGACGCTTAAAGTGGTTCCTGATTGATTATAGAGATACGATTACATGCCTTTTTTTGTTCTAAGCTGTACCGATAACGAAGGAACTCTAGAGAAGCGCTTAGCAGTACGCCCTCAGCATATCGAACGTTTGCAAAAACTTGATGATGAAGGCCGCATTGTTGCAGCGGGAGCTATGCCAAAAGACCCTAATGATCCTCAAGCAGGTTTTTATGGCAGCACCATGATTGTTGAATTCGACAGTCGCGAAGCATTAGATGAATGGTTAAAAGAAGAACCATTTCTCAAAGAAGGCATTTATGCCCATATTGATGTAAAACCGTTTAATAAAGCATTTCCAAAAGGGTAATCGCATGCAGCCTGCAATCAAAAGCTTTCTTGGCTTGTGTTTGATATGTTCAACTGCTGGAGCAGTTGAACCTGCTGCAACACCAGCAACACCGCCGCCAAGCGCGCCTTCAACTCAGACTTCGAACAAGCCAGTTCCAACAGCTGGTACAACGGTGTCGACCGCAATAAAACCACTCACGGCTGAGCAACTTGCAAAGAATAAACAACAGCAAGATGCGAAAATCAAAGCTTTAGTTCAAGATCAGGCATCTCGTTTAAAACAGTTAGAACATGCCAATCTTGAAGCACTTGCTCAGAACCAAGAGTTACAGTTAAAAAATGATAGCCTCTCTGTTCAGGTTCAAGTCTTACAAAGCGAACGTAGTGCGCAAATGTTTTTATATGGCGCGGTTACCTTAGCTGGTGGCGTATTGCTGGGTTTCTTTATCTCTAGTTATATTCATACAAAACGTCGACGCCAGTGGTAAATCTAAGCGATCTATTAAACTAAATGAACGTATCAAACCGTATACAAACAGCAGAACTGGACTGGGAATTAATCGATGGTATCGAGGTTCCCATTTCCAAACAATTTGGTGATGTCTATTTCTCTAAAGATAATGGCCTACTTGAAACACGACATGTTTTTCTAAATGGTAACGACTTATCAGAACGCTTAGCCAATCTAAAAGATTTTGAATATTTCAGTGTAGGAGAAACCGGTTTTGGTACGGGTTTAAACATTCTTGCACTTTGGCAACTTTGGCAACAAGTCCGTCCTGATAATCAAAGCCATTTACACGCCATTAGTGTTGAAAAATTTCCACTAAGTAAAGCTGACCTCATTCGCGCTTTAAATGTCTGGGATGAGCTTAAACCTCTTGCAGAGCAGTTAATTGAACAATATCCGCTCCCTATTGCTGGGTGTCATCGCTTAACTTTTCCAAACGAGCGTTTTAGCATCGACCTATGGTTAGGAGATGCACAAGACATTTTCCCAAGCATAGCGAAAACTAAAGCAGTAAATGCTTGGTTTTTAGATGGCTTTGCGCCCTCTTGCAATCCAGAGCTGTGGGAACAAAATGTTTTAAACCATATTGTTCGTCTTTCTGACTATGGCAGTACATTTTCCTCTTTTAGTGTCGCAGGTGTTTTAAAACGTGGGCTAAAGGTGCACGGTATTAGTATTTCTCGTCCACGTGGTTTTCGGCATAAACGTGAAATGCTCAAAGCAATCTGGAATCCACCTCAATCTGATGAAGTGTCCTCACCATTAGACCTAGTTCACTCATTGAGTAATGAACAACAGCATATTGCGATTATTGGGGCCGGTATAGCAGGTTTAACTACGGCGTGGGCATTTGCAGCACGCGGGCATCAAGTCACCTTATATGAGCAAACAGAAGCATTATCTGGTGCTTCTGGAAACCCTTTGGCATTACTTAATCCAAAACTATGCCCAATTGAACAAAGTCATGAACATCTCATGACTTTAAGTTGGCAACATGCCTTAAATTTTTATAAAAATTTTCAAGCATTCCGCCCACTTCAAATACAACAAGTCGCATTGAAAAATGCAGATGAGCTTCTAGATCTTGTCAATCAATATCCAGCTCAGGTTGTTACCCACTCACCGAACTCACTTGAAACTGCATATTCAAGTGTTTTACTTACCGAAGCGGGTTCTGTTTCACCACATCAATTACGTGATGAAATTTTGCAACATCCCTTAATTGATCTAAAAATTGCCAATATCACAGCACTGGTTTCTTTTGAAAATAAAGTTCAAATCATAAGCGAGAATAAAACTATCGATGAAAGCGACCATGTGATCGTATGCTGTGCACGTCAAAGCGCGACTTTTTTTGAAAGCTATCCACAGTTAAAACCAATACGTGGACAAGTAAGCTGGGTTGATAATACTTGTGCTCCCCTGCCTTTACAGGAAGCCTATAGCTATGGCGGCTACTGTATGCAACTTGATACTTCACAGATGATTTTAGGTGCGTCTTTTTATCCAAATCGCGAGGATCAAGAAGTACTGCCCGAAGACCATGTGCATAACTTTGAATTAATCCACAGCGTATTTCCTGAATATGCACAACAATTGCCTCCTACGACCACTTGGCAAGGCCGAGCATCTATCCGCGCACAAAGCTTAGATTATTTTCCTCTCGTTGGAAAAATGCAGGAGAATAGCCGAATTGCTACTTTTGCTGGTCTTGGTTCTAAAGGCTTCTTATTTGCTCCGCTATGCAGCGAGATTTTAGTTGCCCAAATGTTAGGAGAAGCTTGTCCAGTACCGGACCGCTTATTACAAAAATTAAATCCTCAAAGATTCCAAAAAAAAGTAAAAGCTAAAAAGCCTTATTTCAAACCACAGTAGTTCAATTCCATAAAAAAGCACCCGAAGGTGCTTTTTTTTATGCGCCCTGCTCTAGAGGCAAGCCGGCATCACGAGCTGCACGTGTCCCCCCCATCAGCACGACATATTCACGCGAGGCATCGAATCCTTCTAGTGTCTCAGCTGCACGAGGAGCTTTGCTACCACCACCACATAAAATATAAATCGGCTGACCCGCAGAGACCTGGTTCAAAATATCAGCATTCAAATCATTAATCGGGCGATTTACCGCACCTTTAACATGCCCTTCTGCATAAGCATTTGTATCACGGACATCCCAGATAACAGCATTTTCTGGGAATTCAAATGTTGTAATTTCTTGTTTACGGATCATTGTGCACTCCTTTGATGTAAACAACACTTGGCAAATGAAGAAAACCCTCTTAGCATCTCAAATATTCTTTCCCTTTGTAAAGGTCTAAACTATGCCTTCTTTCGATATTGTCTCTGAATTAGAGATTTTTGAAGTTAATCATGCCGTACAGAACACACAAAAAGAGATTGCAACACGTTTTGACTTTCGTGGTCATGATGTTTCAGTCGAAATAAACGAAAAAAATAAAGAAATTAAAATCAGTACCGAAAGCGATTTCCAGTGTGAACAAGTTTACAACATGTTAGAAAATCATTTTTATAAACGTAAAATTGATGTACAAGCTCTAGACCCGCAAAAAGCTGCTGCTTCAGGCAAAAATTTTGTACAAGTAATTAAACTTAAAGACGGTCTTGACTCGGATACTGCAAAAAAAATTAATAAAGCCATTAAAGAAAGTGGCGTTAAAGTGCAATCTTCTATCCAAGGCGACAAAATTCGTGTAACGGATAAAAAGCGTGACACTTTACAACAAGTGATGAACTTTTTACGTGAACAACAATTTGGTGTGCCATTACAGTTTAATAACTTTAAAGATTAATCTTTTGTCGTGACATTCAAAGCTAAGGTAATTCCATGTCTCAATCCAATCGTCTATCAAAACTGGTAAAAGCGACTTCAAAATTCCCTAAAGGTATTCGGAGTACACTTTGGAGCAAGGCGTTTGGTCGTATCGTGCCAATGGTGGGTACAGCAAATATTCGCTATCTGGAAGTAGACTCAAACCACGTTACTGTCCGCTTAGATAACCAAAAAAATATGCAGAACCATATTAAAGGAGTCCATGCTGCTGCTATGGCTCTTTTAGCTGAAACTGCAACAGGTTTTCTAACGGGTTTACACATTCCTGATAACCGCATTTTATTAATCAAATCATTGCATGTAGATTATTTAAAAGTGGTTGAAGGTGGTTTGACTGCCACAGCAACGCTATCCGCTGAACAGCAAAAGTTTATTGCGGATAATGAGAAAGGTGAACTTGTGATTCCGGTTACTGTCATTGATGATGCAGGCAATGAACCAATCCAGTGCCAAATGCTATGGGCATGGTTACCTAAACGTAAGAAATAAAGATATAAAAAAGCCCAAATTTGAATTTGGGCTTTTTTATTATACACAAGATGCTAAAAACTTTTGTTTTGCTTCTTCAGGTATTTGACGCTTATTACCTTTTACATCAACTGCTACAAAGGTAAAGACTCCTTCAGTAATGCGTATTGGCTCACGAGAGTCATCATGACTATCCCAAACTTCAATTTGCATTTGAATAGAAGTATTTCCAACTTTTAAGATTTTGGTATAGCAGCTAATGACAAAGCCAACCTTTACTGGAACCAAAAAGGTCATTTGATTAATGGAAATCGTAGCACAACGACCACGACTGAAACGTTCTGCGTGAATTGCTCCAGCCAAGTCCATTTGTGACACAATCCATCCACCAAAAACATCACCACTCCAGTTTGTATCAGCTGGCATGGCAATCGTTTGTAAGGATAAAACCCCTTCTGGTTTGGTATAAGCTTCTGACACCTTAGCTCCCGAAATTCGTTTAAAGTTGTTGATCAAGCCACTGCTGCAATTCAGGCGCACGTAATGCGCCGCTAATACGCGCAACCTCTGTCGTTTTGTTCATTAAGACAAGTGTCGGAATACTTCTCACATGAAAAGCTTGGCTCAAGCGAGGAGATTCTTCGGTATTAATCTTGGCAAAAATAACGCCTGGATTCTGTTTTGCGACCTGCGCAAAATGTGGCGCCATCATTTTACAAGGTCCGCACCATTCTGCCCATAAGTCTATGAAAATAGGTAAATCACTATTCGTGATGTAGTTACTAAAATTTTGCTCATTTAGCTCAATAGGCGTAAGCGGTAGTAATGGCTGATGACATTGCCCACAGCTCGGTTGCTCAGGAATTTTTTCTTCAGGAACTCTATTCTTTGCACCGCACGATGCACATACAATAATCATTTACACCACTCCTATATGCTGATGTAAAAATTCTAATTGGGTTATCACTGCTTTTTCAAACCATGAACCGTGATAAATATCAAAATGTTTCATATCCCACTCATGATAACTCACAAAAGGCGCAATATTTGTCGCAGCTTCACGACTTGATTCAATAGGAATAAGGGAATCTTTTTGAGCTGCAATAAATAAAACCGGAATATTAATCTGCCGTACAACTTGAATTGGGCGATATCTCATCAAATTAAAAAAGACACGCGCGGGAACTTCCCCACTCCAATAATAGTCAGGATTTACAATCGATAAATAACCATAATAACTATCTGCAGTAGGCATAAAACACAAATTATGTTGATCAGCGACAGGTAATCTTTTGGGATTAAGCCCCATTTTTGATCCCATATAGTCCTGACTCGATAACTTCAATGCTTGAGGATAGCGTTGCAAAGGATAGAGCTTGGCAGTTTCAGCCCCATCTACATAAGGAATTTGTACTAAAATTGCCTGAATATTCTTTAACTCAGAAGCCAGACTTAGCGCATATCCCCCACTTAAGGAGGTCCCCCACAACACAATCCTTCGATTATCCACAAGCTTACAAGTCGAAGCATATTGAATAACTGTCTTCCAATCTTCTAACTGAGAATTAATAGAGACCATTTCTCTGGGCTTACCAGTGCTCCCCCCCCAATATCGATAATCAAACAAAATAACAGCATAACCCGCCTGTGCGAATCGCTGTGCATATTGAACTAATTTAAATTGACGCAACGCAGCAAAACCATGGGCCATAATAATTACGGCAGATTTTTGATTTGTTTTTGGAATATAAAAATCAGCTGCGATCGTTTCCTGACCACATGGAACATATAAAGGCTCAACCATATAAGCGTGCATATGTGCTCCGTTGAAATAGAATATGAATAACCAATTTTAAAATAGCTTGATGATCTTTTTTTAAATTTACAGCTCAGCTATAAGACATAACTTTCTCAGTCAGAACAACACACGAGTGTCTTGTATCTCAGGTTAAGCTTAATGCTATGATACAGCATAAGAGGTTTTGTTAAATTTTGGAGTGACGAAATGTCAGAGAATGTTGGTTTCGCAGGTCAAATCGGTCCAGAACATGTTGGCCAAGTTGTAGAAAAAGGATTTAAATCGATTATTAATAATCGACCAGATATGGAAGGCGGCCCAGAACAACCTACAAGTGCTCAAATTGAAGAAGCAGCACGCCAAGTAGGGCTAGATTATGTTTATCAACCTGTTGTAGCTGGGCAGATTACAGAACTTGATGTACGTACTTTCGCTAATCATTACAATGAGTTGCCAAAGCCTGTACTTATGTTTTGCCGCACAGGAAACCGTTCAAATAATCTATATCAATTAGCGAAACAAATGGATTTATTAGACGACTAAGTTAAAGAAATTAAGATCCTATAAAACCCTATTTCTTCTTTAAAATAGGGTTTTTGATAACTTATTTTGCATATCTCTGCACGAATTCAACAGAACTAAAAATAATATTGCTCTAAAGTATTTAAATCTTTTTGAATCATTTATTAATTTTTATGAATAAATTTATATTCGCTCTTTTAAGTTGTTTAATTCTTACAGCGTGTTCTTCAATGCAAGTAAAACCTACAGTTGGAGTAACTATGGGTACACGAATTTAATTAGCTAGCTGCTCATAAATATAATGAGCAACCTCATGAAATATATGTTATTTTATAAATCTAAAAAATTATTTTAAATAACTTATCATTTTAATTGGGGATAATGATGAAACTTACTCATGGGGTATGTGGGATTACTTTGGCTGCTTTTTTGACAGCTTGTGGTGGAGGTGGCAGTGATGGCTACTATAACCAAAATTCAAATTCTGGCTCTACAACAACGCCAACCACACCATCAACAGATCAAGAGTTGGCGACTTCTGTTTTAAATAGCGTAAAACAAGAAGGAAAATATTTATTTGGTGCCTATGATATTAATAATGAAAATCTATCAAAAGGTTACATTGATCACGCATTAGACACCTTCGCCCAAGGTCCACTCAAGTTAACATTAGATATTCGAAAAGTAGATCTTACCAAGTACTCTGACCATTATCGTGAGAAATGCTTCATTAAGAGTACTACAGACTACCGCGCCTGCTACGTATTTAAAGGTGAAGAAATTAAAACTTTACTCACTGGTTATAGTGACTGGGACTTTGATATTACAGCAGATGATTTAAAAAATATTAAACTGGCAAGCGATAATACATCTCCAAATTTAGAGGATTATCAATCAAATACCAGAATTTATATTTTTCAAAATGAAAATAATGATAAAAACTTCCAAGATGTGACAATTACTGGGGCCTTTGCATATCCATTCCAACAGTCATGGGGACTTGAACAAACCAAGCAAAAAAGATTTGTATTAATCAACTCCACAACAAGTGATTATAAAATCACTACAACTACTATTGTTCAAGATCCAGAGACAGGCCAACCAACTGAAAAAGAAGTGACTACCGGTGCAATGAGTGTATATAAAGATAATACATCAACTGATGGTGATCTCTACGTAGTACAAGGTGGTTCTGGTTTCAACGTACTTATTAATGATAACCCTAATGTTCCTTTTGCAGAGCCAATTTCATTTGTTGTGAACTCAACTCCAGGTAATACGAACATTGCGATATACAAAGTAAAATCAGGTAATCAGCAAATATTAAGTCTACCAAGTATTACTAGCCTTGAAGGAAGTCGTGTTGAAAATGAATCTTCAACAACGAATGCACAAAAATTTAATGGCAGTATTTATCTGGAAGGACAAAATATTTTTACTTTTAAACAAAGCTTAAACGGAACTACATTAAACTTTAAGCATGTCATTAATGGTATAAGCATCGAAGGTCAATCTACTAATCAAAATGGGACTGTTTCCACCACTATAAAAACACCTTTTATGCAAAAATTTACATTTTAAAGCTAAATAATTGGAACCAAACCCTCTGCTCAAGAGGGTTTTTCTATATATTCTAAATATCTATTAAAATAGCTTAATGAAAATGTTCGATATTATTATCATTGGCGCAGGTACTGCTGGTATTAGCGCATATAAAGAAGCCGTTAAACATACCAATAATATTTTAATTATAAATGATGGCCCTTGGGATACCACTTGTGCTCGTGTAGGCTGCATGCCCAGTAAAATCCTCATCTCTACAGCAAATCGAATGTTTGACATTCAAAATGCTCAAGAGGTTGCTTTGGGTGTATCTGCAAAAATTAATACTGATCAAGTGATGCAGCACGTACAAACATTGCGTGATCGTTTTACTCAGGCAACTTTAAAAGATGTAGAACAATGGCCGACTGAACATAAAATTTCTGGTAAAGCACATTTTATTGATGCACAAACTATAGAAGTTAATGGGCAACGGTACCAGTCAAAAAGTTTTATTCTGGCAGTTGGTTCAACTCCTAATTACGATAAAGCTTGGAAAGAAGAACTTGGTAATCAGCTTATAACAACAGATCAAATATTCGAGTTAAAAACACTCCCTAAATCTATTGCTGTCATTGGTAGTGGTGTGATTGCCCTTGAGATTGCTCAAGCAATGCATCGTTTAGGTGTAGAAACTACAATTTTTGCTCGCAGTAAACGAATTGGAGTACTGACTAGCCCGAAACTTCAACAACTTGCGCAAAAAGAACTAGCGAAAGAGTTAAAAATTCTATTCGAGACTCTACCAAGTGAAGTTAAGTGTAATTCTGAGGAAGCTATATTAAATTATAAACTTGAAGAAAAAGAGAAAACTCTCAAAGTTGAATATGTTCTAGCTGCAACAGGCCGTTCAAGTTTACTTGATACTTTAAAACTAGAAAATATTGATGATTCTTTTGAAGATATTAAGCTGTTACCTATAAATGCAAAAACTAAGCAATTAGAACAATATCCAATTTTTATTGTCGGTGATGCCTACACTTCAACGCCATTACAACATGAAGCTGCACATGAGGGCAAAAAAGCTGTTCATAACTGTTTGAACTACCCACAAGTCAATTCAATTAAGACTCTTACCCCATTAGGAATTGTATTTAGTGATCCAGAAATGGCGATCGTTGGGCAAAGTTCTAAACAACTAAAAGAGACTGGTATAGACTTTATTACTGGCGAAGCCTCTTATGAACGACAAGGTAGAGCTATCGTCCTTGGAAAAAACAAAGGAGGCATTGAGGTTTATATCGAAAGAAAAAGCCAAAAACTTCTTGGTGCCGAGTTATTTACAGAAGCCACAGAACACATGGCCCATCTATTAAGTTGGATAATAGGTGAAGGTTTAACTTTAAATGATATTTTAGGGAAACCCTTTTATCACCCAACTCTAGAAGAAGGTCTTCGCACTGCTTTAAAACATGCTCGTAGACAGTTGAAATGATCAATTTTAGAAGAGCTCCTTTAATAAAAGTTGGCTCTTCTATACATTAAATTGTTTTAATTAATTCATTTGATGTGAAATAACCGCAACTAGTGAAGTATTCTTTTCAGATGAACTAGTATATATCCATGTCTCTAAAGCCTTTCCATCTTTAGAAATAATATAATTTGTTGTAGTCAAATTTTTATCTTTAGATATTTCCTTTTTATAAGTTAAACCAGTAGATTTTGGGGGCAACCAACTTTCTAAACTCTTCTGAATTTCAGTTGAGTTTCCTTTATTTATAAATAATGAACATACGCCGTTATCGATTTGAGTAATAACAAACTTTCCTTCTGAAGAGCTTATCATCCAAGCGTTCCCATTATAATGTTTTAAAAAATGTGCAGCATATTCATCAGGCATTTGAGTAAAACCCATATTTTTTGCTTGTTTATTTATTATTTCTGGATTTCCTCTAGAACTAACACAAATATTTAAAAAAGCTGTTGTGCTAAATAAACTTTCTACAGCTTCATTAGCATAGATAGATTTACTAACAAATATTATAGCTAGCATACACAAAAATATTTTTAATCCTACAAATTTCATTATTCATACTCTTGTTATCATTTTAAGGTATTTGGTTTATATCATAATTCATCCCAAAATTATTCTATCATTTCCAGTTTACTTTCTGCATAAAAAAACACCCCCTACATAGTAGGGGGTG